>NZ_BJKN01000001.1:0-365687 GCF_006538365.1 Moorella sp. E308F
TTTGCTGGCGCAATCTTAGAATGATGTTTGTCTATATCCGGTTTAATCTGAGAAACTTTATTCTTTTGCTGCTATCTTCGTCTAATTTATTGTGAGAAGCTTTTCCGAATTAAAGTGAGAATCTACACTTTTGTAAGTATCATTATTGTAAGTATCTTTCCCTTTAAATTTTTTGAAGTCTAGACTTTAAAATTTTTAAAGTCTGTTGAGTTTCAAGGCTTTCGGGTTCTTTTTTGTACGTGTCTATTTCCTCTAGAATTGGCTTCATAATGTATATAACCTTGGATTGTCCCCGTCCAAGGTTTATTTCCTGGATGAGATCATATTTTGCCAATTCTTTCATGACTTTGACCGCCGTAGGTATGGAAACACCCAGATCTTCCGCAATTTCCTCACGTGCGTACTTCACGTAAACACATCCCTTATCGTCCCACCAACCATTTTTCCTTGAAAGCTCCATACGGTCCAATAGTAAGCCGTAAGCAAGCTTTGCCGCAAGGCTTAACTCTTTATATTTCGGATTTTTCAATAACACTTTGGGCACCATAACGAATCGAATAGAGTTTACTTCATTGACTTTGAAATACTCTCCCAAAATCATAGCCCTCCCATTTAAAGGAGAGCTAGCTATCTTATTTGGTTTTATAGTTGCTGTCTGCTAGAATATTGGTAGTGCTAACTTTTTTACTGGGTGGCTCCCCTTATTTTTTTAAATAAAAACCGCAAACAAAACCGCAAACAGATGTAATAATATTGAGCAACCCAGAAGGGTACAGGAAAAATTATTTGTCACGTGAAACCTAGAAGAATCAACACTTGCAGGGATTAGAAGGTACTGTCGAATACTGTCGAAACCCTAATCTTTAGGACTCAAAATCCGGTGGCCGCGAGGCCGTGCGGGTTCGACCCCCGCCTTCGGCACCAATAATACCAAGGCGTGAGAGCCTTGGTATTTTTCTTTATATAGATATAGAAAAATGCCAGTAGCCGGGAGCAGCTGCTGGCATTTTCCGTAATTTCCTATAACCTAGTTAATGGGCGTGCAGGTGAAAATAGCCCTGGTGGTGGTGCTCATGAAAGGCTGCGTCAATAAGGTTGCCCTGCATTAAAAGCTTCAGGAAAATAGCTATAATTATCCCCAGTCCCACCAGGGCTGACAGAATATAACCCAGGGCCTCGGCCCCAAAACTGCCTGCCAGCCTAGGAACGGTATAATCCGGGAAGAGGGTATGGGACCAGCTGGCGGCCAGTTTAACCATCCCGGCCGGGACAAAACCCAGCATCTGCTGTAACTCTTCCGGTGCCCATTCGCCCCAGGCCGTACTGCTAGCCAAGATTCCCAGTGGTGACAGCAGGATCAGGATACCCAGCCCTGTAGCCAGTCCCTTGAGGCCAGGGGCGCCGGCCCCGGCCGGAGCTGCCGGCCTGGCCTCCGGGTAAAGTTGCAGTAAGCCGGGGTTAGCCCGTTCAAGGTAGCGGACCACCAGGCCGGTAACTATCCCCTCGGCCGGGCCGGCCACCAGGAGATGGGCCAAAGGAGCCTTGGGTCAGGAAGGTTCTGAAGTGCGCCTCCTTTCCTGCCAGCCGTGACGCCGGCAACGGCCCCTGCCCGGGCCGGCGATATCTGTACTGCCGCAATGGGGGCAGGTTCCAGTCTCCTCAGTTTCCGGTTCCCATTCATAACCACATTCTTCACAGCGGGCCTTTGCCCCTGCCAGGCGGTAAACCCCGCCTTCTACCCGGATAGCTTTGCCATTAATCAGGGCGTCGGCCACCTTACTCCGGGCTGCGCCGAGGATACGGAAAAAGGTAGGCCGTGAGACCCTCATCCTGGCCGCGCATTCCTCCTGCTCCAGGCCTTCTATATCCTTCAGGCGAATGGCTTCCAGTTCTTCCACTGCCAGGACAACTTCTTCCAGTTGGCGTAAAGGTACGGCTGCCGGTTTAAAATAAGTAATCCCTGGTATAAATTCTACCCGCCGGCACTTGGGTGGCCTCGGCATGATGGTCCCCCGCTTTCAAGCTTTACTTTACCTTATCATAACCTCAATGTGGACTTATGTCAACCATTAGGAAAGAATGTCCAATTACAACTCTACGTTATTTTTGCCGATGCGGGTAGACCTCATTCCCAACTATAACTAATTGACCATCACGATGCAAAACAACCGGCGCAATGACAGTCCTGTCCAGGGTTTCGGAGGCCGGCAGCAAAAACCCGCCCATCACGTTGGCGGCCGGGATTAAAAAGCGGTGGTCGCCGTCAATCACCCGCCGCAATAGGTGCGGCCCTACCAGGCCGATAAAGCCGATAATGCCCAGAAAAGAAACCACTTCGTCCACAATCACAACTACCGGAAAGGTTACTTTACCCCCCAGCCGCGGCTGTAATTTTCAGCGCAGGGGATGCAGGCATACCGCCCCTCCTTTACCCTGGCTCGGACTTCTGCCACCAGCTCCCCGCAATAAGCGCAGGTCACGGAGTTAAAAAGGCGGGCTTTCGCTGGCATGGCGAGC
Organism: Moorella sp. E308F; assembly: GCF_006538365.1. Taxonomy (NCBI): domain Bacteria; kingdom Bacillati; phylum Bacillota; class Clostridia; order Neomoorellales; family Neomoorellaceae; genus Neomoorella; species Moorella sp. E308F. Next base: position 2,518 of record NZ_BJKN01000001.1, read on the forward strand.
TTCACATGTTCTGTTTTAAATATTTCCTCCTCCGGCGCCTCCAGGATAAATTGCAAGCGCTGTTCCTGGTAACGGTCAAAGAGCTCCTTTTCCGCAGGTGTGGCCTGGCCGTTAAAAACCCTCTCCCGCAAGTTCCGGTAATTCTCGTCTTCCTGCCATGCTCCACTTTTTAAGGCTACCCGGACGGCAGCACCAGTCTTCCTATCACCAATAGTAAATACATGCTTGCCGTAGTCCCGGTAAAGGAGATTGCCTTTTCCCAGCGTGCAGCCAGTAAGCACCTGGATGGCATCCACCCCGCAGGCATCGGTTTCTACAATGGCCACCAGCTCTTCATCGCCTGCCCGGCCGGCAGCCAGTTCCCGCAGGGCTATTTTTGCCGCCCTGTAGCCAATGGCCAGGCCCGGGCAGCTATGCCCGTGAAAGGCCACGGCCCTTTCCCAATCGTTGGTAATTGGTTCCATGATTTAAATCTCTCCTTTTCTCCCATCTAGAAAATAAAAATAACCACTTCAGGCGCCCCTTCTGGGGCACATACCCTCCGTGGTTACATCTTACAACCTCCATGGTTGTTAAATATTTTATTCGCCATGCAAAGCTAAAATCCTGCCGCTTAATCCCCATCCCGCAGGCGGTTGACTTCTTTAAACAGGGACACTATTTGCGACATCCCGCTGAATTCCTCCAGGCTGTAGCGCGTTTTCCGCCGCCAGTTGGGGTAACGGTTTCCCGTACCCGGGACATTCTGGGGCTCTCTTTCCAACCATAGATCCTCAAGGTTGACGAGAAGAAGCTGCGCCCGGCTTGCGGCTAGATAGGCTAGGCAACCACGTAAAAGGCTGCCAGCCTCCGTCGTGGCTACTGACAAAAAACCTTGATGATACAGGAAAAGGGGGAGAGCCGCCTTTAGACGGCCGCCTTGTCCGCCAAAAAGAAGCAAAGGGCGGCATGTCGTGGGTACTCAGGCCGGCCAAACACCCGGCACGCACCGGTGCCAGGGCCCGGCTCGGCTTTCCGGTGTATTCGGTGGCCAGGATATACATGCGGTTGACCTTGTGCCGCTCCATGGCACGGCGGACGTAACCCGGCACCGTACCCAGGTCTTCACCGACAAGTAATGCTTTATGGCGCCGGGATTCTAAGGCCAAAATTGCGTAAAATTCCTCAGCGTGATAGCGAACGTAAACTCCTTCCGCGGCTGTAAGCCCTTTCGGTATCCAAAAAAGGTGGTGCAAACCCATGACGTGATCCAGGCGCAAAATACCTGCATGGCGCAGGTGATGGCGCAGGCAGGCTATATAATAGCGGTAGCCGTCTTCCCGTATTCCTTCCGGGTGCAGGGGAGGAAATCCCCAGTCCTGTCCCTCGCGAAAAAAAGCATCGGGCGGCGCCCCGCTGCTGGCCGCCAGGCAAAAATTCCGGCGGTAGCGCCAGACGTCGTATCCCTCGCGGTGGACTCCCAGGGGCAAATCGAGATACAAATTGCCTTTGGCCAGGGATTGAAACTGGCGATAGGCCTGCCATTGGACATACAAATGATACGCCGCGACTTCCCGATCATAATCGCCCTCTTTTAGAAAACCGTCCCGCATTCGTGCCGGCCACGCCGTCCAGCCGGCACGCCTTTTTTCCACGGCGGCCAGAAACCGGGCGTAATCTAGAACTTCCCTTTTGCCGGCCACCCAGGTGGCTAATTCCGCCTGTCCTTTTACGTTACTGTTATAAAATTCACGGGCACAGATTGCAAAGACTTTTCTCTTGAGAGCCATTACCCGTCGATAATCGACAAAAGATGTTTTCCGTAAAAAAGCCGCTTCGTCCTGGAATTCCTTCGAGTTTAAGAAATCCCGGGCCTCTCGGGATTTCTGCACTTCTTCCAGCTGAGAAACGTCCAAATAAAACTCATTCCAAAAAAGGCGGCTTACGGGCTGATAGGGACTGGGCTCCATGGGTTCATCCAGAAAAGCAGCCAGGAAGGGTAGAGTGGCGACAAAACTGCCGCCCAGCCGTTCCACCCAATTAGAAAAGGCCTCCAGGTCTCCGAAATCACCGGATCCCAGGCTGCGCTGCGAATGAAGGGCATATAGGGGCACAAAGCAGCCCCATATTTTTTCCCGGCCTTTCGGCAGGTTCCATGCCTGAAAAGGGGCGGAAATCAGCATTACCTCTTTATCGTCCCCGGCAAAACTTAAAGACAAGCGGTGATAGCCCCAGGGTAATTTTATAGGCAGCCGCAACAGCCGGGCTTCATAAACAGCTCCTTCCACCACGGCTGCCCGGGTTAGGGGGAGGGAAGAGGGTACATGCTATACCGCCACAACCCGCCTCCTTCTAAATGTAGTTTGCATTCCAGGCGGCTAGCAATCTTTGCCGCAGGCAGGCGGAGTTCTAAGCAGGGACTACTACCGGACCAAACCACGGTTACCGGCTCACAAAATTTACGCCAGCGCTCCTGACGTCGCTCCCGCACGGCCCTTAAGACGTCGGCCATATTAGCCACCGGCGCTCCCAGGGCCTGTAAAACCGCCAGCAACGTTTCCGGTTCAGCCGTCTGGAGGTTACCCTCACCATCGCGATAGGCGGGCTCTACGCCATATAGGCAGCAAGTTGGTACAAAAGATGCAATTCTTTTTCGCGTCTAACCATCAATTATTACCTGCCAGGCGATGTTATTAAATATAATTTTCCCCTTCCCAAGGTTATTCAATTTTTCTTTTTCCCTCCCGGCACTTCGCGCACAAGCCGTAAACTTCAAAACAATGTTCCGTCGGCAAGAACCCTTTGCGGTCCAATTCCTGTATTAATTCTTCCATGGGACAAAAGTCAACGGCAAAATAAGCGCCGCACATTTTACACACGGCGTGATGATGGTGTCCTTCCTCCCGCCGCAGTTCGTATAAATCGGCACCTGTCTGGGAAGAAACGCGGCATAAAAGCCCTTTTTCGAGCAATAAATCTATGTTGCGGTAAACGGTAGAAAAATTTGTTCCGGGAAGAATTTCAATGACCTTTTGGAACAGATCTTGAGCGCTTAAAAAAGAGCGGGTGTTTTTAAGGACCGCCAGGATGGCCTTTCGCTGGGGAGTTACCCTGAGGTCGTTTTGCCTTAACAGTTCTTCTACATCCACTTTTTTATTACTCCTTTCCCAACCATAACTGCCACCAGCAACCCCGCCGCAATAAGCACAATAGTCCCCCCGGGGGCCAGATCGAAAATAAACGAAGCGTACAGGCCGCAAGTCACCGAAATAAGGGCCGCCAGGATGGCTATAACGAAAGTTTCTTTGAAACTGCGGGCAACCTGCAGGCTCACCGCCGGCGGTATTACCATTAAGGCCGACACCAAAAGGGTCCCCACCACCCTTACCGCCAGGGCGACGGTCAGGGCAGTGAGCAAGGTAAAATAAATGCTCACGGCAGTGACCGGTATTCCCGCCAGGCGCGCCGCCTCTTCGTCAAAGGTAATGGCAAAAAGCTCGCGATGTAGAAGCGTTACGGACATAAGGATAAATATGCCGGCACCGGCAATGACCGCCACATCCCTTGGGGATACGGCCACCAGGCTGCCGAACAAATATGAAAAGAGATCGGCGTTAAAGACCTTTTTTAAGCTGATCATTATCACAGCCAGGGCCATGCCGCCGGACATGACTACCGCCAGGGCTACTTCGGCATAGCGAGGAAAGGCCCGGCGGATAAACTCGATGATTAAAGCGGCGCCGGCCGCCGCAAGTAGGGCGCCGTAAAAAGGATAAAAACCCAAGAGCATCCCTCCGGCGACGCCGGCCAGGCTGGCATGGGCCAGACTGTCACCCACCAGGGATAACCTTCTAAGTACAATAAAGACACCCAGGGTGGCGGCCAGAACGGCGGTAATCATACCGGCTATCAAGGCCCGCTGCATGAAATCAAAGCTAAAGATCCACATAATCATCACCTATACGGTAACCGAGAACGTCGGCGATGTGGTTCTGGTCCACTTCATTTATTTGCTCATGAATGTAGACGTGTCGATCGCGAACACAGCCAATTTTTTGGGCCCTAGTAAAAGCCGCCCCTATATCATGGGTTACGATAACTATCGTCATGCCCCTTTCCCGGTTTAGATGGGCGAGAAGGCGATAAAAATCTTCCCGTGCGGCGGCATCTATGCCGGTGGTAGGCTCGTCAAGGAACAGAGCCGCCGGCTTTTTGGCCAGGGCCCGCGCGAGAAAAACCTTCTGGCGCTGGCCGCCGGAAAGTTCGCCAATGAGGCGACCCGCCAAATCTCTAATACCCACCAATTCCATGGCTTCGTCTATATTATCTTTTCTGGCGCGTCTATCCAAAAACCCTTTCAAGCCCCCGTAATACCCGGAAGCCACTACCTCGGCCACTGTTGCGGGAAAAGAAGCATTGATATCGCCGGCATTCTGGGAAATGTAACCTATCAAGCCCCAATCCCGAAAGTTCCTAATGTCCCTGCCAAATAGCCTTACTTCCCCGACCTTCGGCCTAAGAAGACCCACCATTATTTTAAGCAGGGTGGACTTGGCGGCGCCGTTGCGCCCGATAAGGGCAAGAAAATCGCCGCAGTTCACCTTTAGATTGACCCCTTCAAGGACGGGGATGCCGTTATAAGCAAAGGTGACATCGTTCATGCGAACTACTTCTCCACATTCAAGGCAACGGTCCATAATGATTTTCCTTTCTACTCCAGGGCTTTTTTGAGGGCCGCCAGATTTTTTGCCATAATGGAAAAGTAGTCTTCGCTGGCCTCCATCTCTTCCTTAGTCAATCCGCCGATAGGATTTAAAACCAAAGTCCCCGCTCCCGCCTCCCGTGCCAGGGCTTCGGCCAGTTTAGGACTGGCCAGGGTTTCAAAAAAGATATATTTTACGCCTTTGCTGCGGCAAAGGGTTATGAGCTCCGCCATCTGCTGGGCCGACGGTTCCTGCTGGGGTGAAAGCCCGCTGATAGGAATCTGGTTGAGGCCGTAACGCCTGGCAAGATAACCGAAGGCGGCATGGGAGGTTACGATATCTCTTCTAGTAACGGCGTTCAGGGTATCCCGGTACTCACGGTCCAGCATGGCAAATTTTTTATCCAATTCATGGTAATTTTTTTCATAATAACTTTTATTATCGCCGTCTACCGTCGCCACTGCTTCAAATATCCTCCTGGCTATCTCCCGGGCAAGGAGTGGATCCAGCCATATGTGGGGGTCATTGTTTTCTATCAGACCTTGGCCCGCTTCCAAGGTCACGACTCCCTTCTCCTGCAGCTGGCCCTCAATTTTCTTTGCCCAGGCATCCATGGGTTCACCTAAAAAAATAAATAATTTCCCGCTGTAAATCGAAGCAATCTGCCGGGGCGAAGGCTCATAATCATGGGGTTCGACACCTGCAGGTTGTAGATTCTCTACCACGGCTCTATCCCCAACTATCTTTTTAGTGAAATCATAAAGGGGATAAAAGGTAGTATAAATTTTTAAAGGGCCGCTTTCCGCCGGCACTAGACCTTCCTTTTCCCGACAACCTGCAATAAAAAAAATGAGGGCGATAACCAGTAATTTTAAGACGATGCCCCGCGATTTGTAACCGACTTTCATTTAACCTCCCGGCCTCCTGCAATCGATTTGCATTTGCATTATAATTATATAACTTTTCTCTTAAAAAATGTCAATGAATTTTATTCGCGGCAGGCCGGGCAGTAACCGAAAAAGATTGTAGAGGTGCTTAGGACTTCAAACCCTTCCTCATTTGTATATTTCCCTAGAGGCTCTTGCATTCTCTGAAACTCGTAGGTACGACTGCACTTTAAGCAGACAAAGTGGCTGTGGGGGCTTCTATTCATCTCATATCTGGCCGAACCGTTAAGGGTCGGAGCCTTAACAATAATCCCCATCTGGGTAAATAAATCCAATGTCCGATAAACGGTCGCCCTTCCAACCGTCGGGCAGTACCGGCGCGCCGCATGGTAAATGGTTTCTGCCGTAGGGTGTTCCCGGGACAGTTCCATAAAGGCCTTTAGAACCGCCTGCCGCTGGGGGGTTAAACGCCGATCGCTTTCTTGAAATTTTTCCAGGTGTAAAGAGGTAATGACAGGCATTTCCTAACCCCCTTCCTTAAACTTTCTTTGATAATCGCGAATTGCTTCATGCAGGGCGCTGGCTCCCAGGTTGGAACAGTGTAGCTTAACTTCCGGCAGACCGCCAATTGCCGCCGCCACATCGGCGTCGGTAATTTTAAGGCCTTCTTCCAATGTCTTACCTCTGGCCATTTCCGTAAGAATGCTGCTGGTAGCTATGGCCGCCGGGCAACCGTAAACCTGAAATTTAACGTCTGCCAGCCGGTTATCCTTTACTTTTATATAAATACAGAGATAGTCGCCGCAGTCAGGGTCGCCTATAGTGCCAATGCCATCCGCATCTTTTATGACGCCTACATTACGCGGGTTTATAAAATGATCGAGAAGCAGTTCGCCGTACATTATCTCTAGCCCCCTGAGAATCAGCTTCAACTTGCTTTTGGACATTTGTTCATTATTATTATATCCGCCTTATGGCCCCATGTCAATAAATATTAAAGGCCTTGACGCCGTAGCCGGCAGCCTCAGTTCGAGCGGCGTTCAAGGCAATCGCAGCGCATTATTTCGTATAGCGCTACAAGCCAAAGAGCTTGTAGCAGTTGGTACACGGCGGGGGAGGCGCCGGTACTTCCGGATTATCCAGGAGAAAAGGGTTGGTCAGGTCCAGCCGGTAACGAAAGGGCTGTTTAAATTCCCGGGCGGCTTTATTTTTAATCACCCTGGTCAAGCCTTCAGTAATTTTGCCATAATTAAAAGGAGTAAAGGGCGCTTCCTGCCGGCAAAAGTAACGGGGTGCTACACCTTTATAGGGCAGTCCAAGGTAAACACAAGGGGCTACCTCGCCGTGGCTATTGATGAAAATATGTTTTAAGGGCCAGGCATCGCAGACCATGACGTCAAGATTAAACTGCAGTGGATAAACTCTTAAATTAAGGCCCAGACGCCCGGCCTGCTCTTCGGCAGCCTGAACAGCAAAAAGGTAGTCTCCAGGAAGTGCTTCTCCCGGACAAGCAAACACCCTTAACTCTTCCATCTCCGGGGAAAGGGTGAGATCCAGGTTGGTGGCCACCACTTCATCAGCCCCGGCGCTGGCCGCAAGTTCTATGAAGGCCGGGAGTTCAAGTAAATTTTTCCTGGTCATCAGGTAAGAACAGATAATTTTGGGTAAAGGGCTACCTCGCTTTTGTTTGATATCTGCCAAGCGGCTAATATTAGTAAGCAATCGCTTGAGACTTGTAATATGAGCCTCGCATGTCCTGTATGTAGTTAACAATCGAACCTGAAGGTACGTCCTGCTTCATTGTAAATAAACTTATCTCCCAGGGCCTGGTAGAGGGCGGCACTGGCCCGAAAACCGGTACAGTGGCAGGCTACCAGGTACTGGAGACCAAACCGCGGTAGAGTCTTTATCGTCTCCTCTAGCCGCTCCGGGCCGGCGTCCTTCAAGTGGGTACCGCCGATGACGGCGAAGATGCGGCTGGCACCGGTAATGTCCAGGACGTGCTCCAGGGTACTGATCAAGCCGGAGTGGGCGCAGCCCAGGAGCACCAGCGGCCCTTCCCTGGTAGTGATGATTAAAGACTGGTCGTCCCAGAGGCTGTCCTGGAGGTATTCGCCACCGGCAAGGAGGCGAAATTCCCGGCTTATAGCTTCAAAAGCCTGTCGACGACGGATTTCGCCGGTTAAAAAAATTCCTTCCCCCAGCTCGACGGGTTGCCGGGAGAGGTGAAATACCGCACCGCTTGCCTCTAATTCTGCCCGCGACCAGGGGATGCCGATATACCTGGCTTCCTCCCCTTCCCGGAGGCGGTATTTAGCCACGAAGATATCGGGGTGGGCGTATACGGGAAGGGGGCCAGTAATCTCGCAGATCTTTTTCAGGCTTCCGGTATGGTCGTCATGGCCGTGACTCAGGGCAATAGCTGTAATTTCCCGCGGATCGAGGCCCAGGCTCAACATGTTCTGGACAACGGCACCCCCGGCCCCGGTATCGAAAAGGATGGTCCTTTTCCCGGTTCGTACCAGGAAAGCCAGGCCATGCTCGGCTATCAAGCCCCTGGAGGTGACCGTATTGTCTACCAGGTTGATAATTTCAATGGTTCCGGCCATTCTTATTTACCCTCCCCTTTTAACCGTGGCAGCAACCGCCGGGCGTGCAGCCTTCCGGCCGGGAATCCCTCCCGCAGCACAGGGTTTTGCCACCCGCCTCGGGACGGCTTTTTACTATATGCGGCGCCGAGAATATCCTTACTAATCTCGTACTGCCGCAGTTAGGACAAATATCCGCATCTTCTCGCTTGCTAAATGTACTTATAGCCCCGCAATCGCTGCATTTGAATTCAAATTCCGGCATTTACTGTTCACCCCCGCTTGACTCTAGTATAAATCTATAAAGAACATATGTCAATATTGTGTTGCAAAAAAGCCCCCTTGCCACACAAGGGGGCTACCGGGAAAATTATACTCCTTCAATTCCCCTTAATCATTCTTGCCCCACATTGGGCGCAGATTGTGTCAACACAGGGCTTCCCCAGTTGGTGCGGCACCTGCAGGCCACACTGAGGACAAACGCAATTTCCGGCCCAAGAGCTCTGGCCCTTCCCGCCTGTGGATGAGATGCCTTGGCCCCTACCCCTGCCTCCTCCCATTCTTCTCCCTCTGCCGCCACCTGTAACCCTTCCCCATCCGCTCCCCATTCCTGCACTCCAACCGCCTGGCATATTTATTCCCCTTTCGTTTTAAGTTTACGTAATTATGGTTACCCGGTCACCTGTTTTTACCCAACCGCTTTTTATCACCCGGCAATAAATACCTTCGGTCTTCAAAGGCGCCGGCCCCGGAAAAAAGAGGCTTGAAGGTTCATCTTCCTGCTTACCGATTTGTGTAACCTCAACCATTGCTTCTCCTACTAAAAGTCTAGCCCCTACCCCAACTCCCTCTAAATTAATGCCCTGGACGGTAATGTTTTCGGCAAAATCACCCGGTTGAAAGGGAAGGCCTAAGGCCTCGGCCATTTCTTCAGCCCTTTCAGCCATAAAAACGCTCACCTGCCGGCTTGTTCCCGCATGGGCGTCCCCTTGCAAACCGTAATCAGCCAGCAAATAACCTGAACCAACGTTAATTTTCTTTATTCCTCTCCGCGCACTAAGATTAACACCGATAACTTTGCCTGTCGACATACTCTCTGCCTCACCTTTACAAATTAAAAATTAGCAGGGTTCTAAGGTTCGTAGATTTTAAAGGGTGAAAACTCCATGATTTCTTCCAACCGTGTCCAGACGCCGTAGCCGGCAGCCTCTGTTCGAGCGGCGTTCAAAGCAATTTTTTATCTCCGGCTTTTGGTATTCAGCCCTGGCTTCCTGATAAATGGTGTCGTTCTCCTGCATGGGACAATTAGCCGGTAATCGCTGCAGTTCCCCAGTCCTACAGGCATAAACTCCACCTTGATCACAGCGCATTTTTTAAAAAGCCTCCTTACTTGTGTTGATAGTCCGTTATACCCGGTCGAAAGATCCACCACATGCCCAAGGAGGCCAGCATACCTGCTACGCCTCCGAAGTAGAAGGGCGCCTGGGGACCGAAGGTATCCCACAAAAAGCCGGCCAGGGTGGAAGCCGGCAGAAGGCCTATGCCCACTACGGTGGCGTGGAGGCCGATAAGGGTTGCCTTCTGCTCCGGAGGCGCTATATCCGCCACCAGAGCCTTTTCTACACCTTCGGTAAAACCGTTATAGAGGCCGTATATGGCAAAGAGCCAACACATAGCCGACGGGTTCTGAGCCACCGCAAAACTTAGATATACCAGGCCATAAACCAGGTAACCGAGGACCAGCAACGTCCGCCGGCCGATGCGGTCCTGCAGGCGACCGGCGGGGTAAGAAACCAGGCTGTAGACGAGGTTATAAACGAAGTATAAGAGTATGACCGTTTCCGGGGCAAATCCCAGATTCTCGGCCCGCAACAGCAAAAATTGGTTGGAGGAGTTACCCAGGGTAAAGAGGAAAACAACCACCAGGAGGGATCGTAAGCGTGGGTCAAGGACCCGCCAGTTAAAGGATATTTTCTTCGCCTGGAGGCCGGCGAAGCCCCTTTCCCGTACCAGCAACAGGACGGCAACCCCTAAAACGGCGGGGATAAGGGAGTACAAGAAAACCGCCCGGTAATCCCCTCGGTAGCCTGTCAAGAAATAATAAGCCAGCACCACCCCCAGGCTGGCCCCTAGGGTATCCATGAGCCGGTGCAAGCCAAAGGCGGCCCCGCGCTGCCCCGCCGCGGCAGCTTCAGCGATAATGGCGTCTCTGGGAGCAGTGCGCACCCCTTTGCCAAAGCGGTCGGCCAAACAGCCGGCCAACACCCAGCCCCAAGAGGTCGCCAGGACGAGAAAGACCTTGCCCAGGGCTGAAAAGCCGTAGCCGCCGATAGCCAAGGTTTTTCTGCGTCCCAGACGATCGGAAATAGCGCCGGAAAAAACCTTGAGGATGCTGGCCAGGCTTTCGGCCAATCCTTCAATAATACCGACGATAGCAGGGCTGGCCCCCCAGGGCCGTGGTCAGGTAAAGGGGTAACAAAGGATAAACCATCTCCGTGAAAATATCAGTCAGCAGGCTAGTGAGGCAGGTGATGAGGACGTTAAACATGAAAAGAACCCCTTGCAATTTAATGAGCCGTCCAAAGATTTAACGGTTCTTTCCCATCTCTGGCAAGGCTTTATACACTATAACCGCTATAACCCCTCCTGCCAGGGCCGTGAGCAATTGGGGAATCTGGAAAGCCTGCGCCAGCTTGGGGGGCAAGACCAGAATGAATTTCAGCGCTAACACGAAGACCCCATACTTGCATACCGCGGCGGCAATGACGCCGACCCAGGGTTAAATCTTACCAGCAGGCCGAAGACTATCACCAGCGTAGCGTTGGCTGCCATTATGAACGGCGTTATGGGCTGGGCGAGCGGGGGCACGATGCCCCGCATGAGAGCGATCCACGGCGTCAGGGCGCCTATGACGACACCGCCCCCCATGCCTACGGTTAAAGTCGCGAGGAACAGCATCGCGTTTACTAGCGGGCCTGTCCCCGGCTGTGGGAGCCCGACCATCTGAACTGCGACCGTCAGCGCCAAAAGCAGGGCGGTCGTAGTCAGAAACCTGGTATTTCGCCACATGACATACCTCGCCTCCTCAGTTTTTCCAGCAGCGTCCCATTTCCTTCCAAACGCCTGCAACAGCGCTTCTACGTCTCCCTCCTCCACCGCTTCTGGCCTATGGACAGGCGGCCGGGAACCAGCGCATCATCTCATAAACACGTTCTAACAGTTGTCGTCTTTACTGTCGAACTCTATAATAAACCTCTTCCTTGTAAACCGCTTGGATAAGGCCAGTTTCTACCAACCGGCCAATATATTTTGTAACCTCCGCCTGATGTAAGCCGGTTAAAAAAGCAATTTCCGTCAAGGTACAGGGGCGCCGCCCCAAAAGGGTCACAATCTCCCTTTCGATATCCTGCTGGCTCCCGTCCCCGTACACCTTGCCGGCAAAATGGCCAATAATCTCTGTCCTATTACCCAGTCGGGCAGCTATTCTTTCCATTTGCTCCCGTTCCAGGGGCCTGGCAAATGCCTCCGCCGGGGGGCGACTAACGGTATTAAGCTGGATCTTCTCTGCCGGCAGATCTTTTAAAACGGCAGCGAGGGCAGCAATCTCTTCTTCCCCATCATTGAGCCCGCGGACCAGCATCACTTCTATCCAAAGGCGGCCCCTGAACATGTCTGCGAAATCTTGCAACCCTTTGATAACCTGCTCTAAACTAATCTGATCGCAGGGTCGGTTGACTCGCTTAAAGGCCGGAACTGTAGCCGCATCGAGGGAAGGTATCACCACATCTGCCGTCGCTAACTCTTCCCGTATATTCTGATCATGCAGGAGTGATCCATTGGTTAGCACGGCCACCGGTATGGACGTTAATTTTTTTAAACCCCGGATTACCCGGCCGAGCCCTGCATTAAGGGTGGGCTCACCGGAGCCAGAAACTGTTACATAGTCCGGTCGGTGATTTCCTTTAAGTTTTGTCTCTATTTCCTGTAGCACAGCCGCTACCGGTACATATTCCTTGCGTTGGACGGTATGTAATGTGGTTCGGCCCAACTGGCAGTAAATGCAATCATAGCTGCAGGTTTTAAAGGGAACAAGGTCGATACCCAGGGACCACCCCAGCCGCCGTGACGGGACAGGGCCAAAAACATAACTCATTTTCCCTCTCCCCCTTTTTAGCATTAGCGCAACTTATCCCTGCCGCCGAAAACACGCCTGGTCATACCTGCAATCCAGTCCCAGTGCAAGTAAAGATGAACTAAAACCAGGACCACCGTCACTATCGCCAGCCAGCGGTGTATCGCTCCCCATTCCTGGCGGCTAAAAATAAAAGTGGGAGCAAAAGCTTGTCGGCCATATCTCCCTGCCGGGAGAATTAGCCACGGGATAAAACCAGAAAGGGCTACCCCCAGGGCACTCAGGAAAAGGGCTAAATCGACAAAATAATTAACTTTCCATTTATACAACTTCCCACTTCCTTCCCGGATCACATTCTAAATTCAGGATGGCATATAACTTTGCTATATCATCCCTAACCGTTTCCAGTATAAATCTATAAAGAACATACGTCAATATTGTGTTGTAAAAAAGCCCCCCTGCCAAAAAAGAGGGGGGCTATCACAAAAATTGTATCCCTGAAAAATCGTGCTCCCTGAAGGAAAGTTTGATAGGCTGGAATTAGCTCCTTAACTTTAGCACGGCATCCTCGGCGGCATTGGTTACCTGATAGGCAATAGGCGAGGCGGTAAGGGCCGGGTGGGTCCCTACCTGCATGGTTTCCAGCTCGTCAGCCCGCATCTTATGCTGCACGGCAGCCGCCAGCAGGTTGGTCAGCTCGCCCACCGCAGTACCGCCGTAAGCCTGCCCGCCTACAATTACACCAGTATCTTTAGTAAAGATCAACTTTACGCCCAGCTCTCTGGTCCCCGGCATACTCCCCGGATGCCTGTCAGGCGCCTTGGCGTTACCATTTACGACCTCAATACCCGCTTCCCGGGCCGCCCTTTCCGTCAGGCCTACCGACCCCAGGGCCAGGTCGCCGACAATCGTCGAAAACACTCCTACTGCCGCCCCCCTGGCCCGCCTGAGGCCGAACAGGTTGGCCCCCGCTACGCGGGCTTCATGGGTGGCTACGGAAGCTAGTTTGATGAGGGATGGCCCGTGCCCGAAAAATGAGCTTTTTTCGGCGCAATCGCCAATGGCAAAAATACTTGGGTCACTGGTACGCATATAATCATCAACCCAGATGCCGAAGCGATTGTTAACTTTCAGTCCCGCCTTTTGGGCCAGTTCAATATTGGGCGCCACGCCGATGCCAAAGATAACAACGTCAGCAGGCAGGGTTTCGCCGTTGGCAAGTCTCACCTGTTCTACTTTACCGTCTCCCAGAAACTCTTCTACTTTCGTTCCAGTAATAATGTTTATTCCCTGTGAGCGCAGCTTATCCTCCGCCAGGGTGCAGACCTCATCATCAAATGCCAGGGCCAGGCAATGGGGCAAAAGTTCGACGACGGTAACATTCAACTCCCGCCCCTTCCGGCACTCATCGGCAAACTCAACTCCTATAAACCCTCCACCGACGATCACCAGATTTTTCGCTTTATCCAGGGCATTTTTGAGATTCTCAAGATAGGCTACGTCTTTTTTGACGACGAAAACACCTTCCAGGTCAGCCCCTTTTACCGGTGGAACAACAGGAGACGACCCGGTAGCCAGGACGAGTTTGTCATAAGCTATGCTACCAGAGTTCACCGTAGAAACAGCCTTGCTTTGGCGGTCAATCCCTATAACTTCATCGATCACCAGTTCTATGCCGTTATTAACCAGTGTGGCGTCCGGGATGAGGTTCTTGTCGGGGCTCCCCACAGTACCGAAAATGTAAGGGATACCGCAGGGTACCAAAACCTTTTCTTCTTTACGTACCACGGTTACCTTTTTGTCCTTAAAATACATTTTGGCAGTAATAGCTGCCGTAAGGCCCGCCGCACTCCCGCCGATAACTAGTACATCCGTACCCTTCAAACCAGCCGCCCCTTTCCATGTTTTTTGTTAATACTAGAACTTAGTTTTTTAAATAGCATAGTATTTATTAGGTCATATGTCAATAATAGATAGAGAAAAAATCTCCGTTAGTATAATCGGTTTTAAATTTATAGCTACACTCTAACCTTTGTCAAGGACCACCTATTCTCCCACATGGGCCACAATGCCTCCGCCGCCTCCACCAGCACAGCATCGAACTGGATGGCTTTGTTGGCAACAACTTCTTCCCAGCAGTGGTGCCAGGTAAGGGCCGGGCGGTAAGGCCTTTCTGAGGTCATGGCATCAATGGCATCGCATAAGGCAATAATCCGTGAGCCTAAAGGGATGGCCTCGCCTTTTAAACCAGCCGGGTAACCCTTACCGTCCCAGCGTTCGTGATGGTAAAGGACCAATCGAGCTATCGAGCTCAATCGCCGCGATTTGTTCAAGATTTTATAGCCTATCTCGGGATGGCGCTTGATCATTGCCCATTCGTGAGGTAAAAGGCGGCCCGGTTTGCGCAAAATCTGGTCCGGGACGCCAATTTTCCCGATATCATGCAAATGGGCAGCCATATGTATATTCTCGAGTTCTGCGCCCTTAATCCCAACTCTCCTGGCTAGGTCAAAGGCCATATCAGCCACGCGTTGCGAATGGTCTTCACTATAATGATCCCTGGCTTCCAGGGCAGCCGTTAAACATTCAATAATGTCATGGTAGACCCCATGCAGGGTATGCCCGCATATCCAGGAAAGCATCCCGGTTCCCCTTCCCCGTCGCCGCTATTTTAGCCGTTTATAAAGCCCTTCCAGGCTTTAGCTATATAGGCCCAAGAACGCCGGGCAAAAATAGTTCTAACCCCCTTTTTCCGGGCATCCTTTTTGATCTTTGCGGCCAGCCCATGGTTGACATAGTCAGTAAACACCAGCACGACATCAATCTCGTGGGGCAAATCTACAGCTATATGGCCAATTTTACGCCCGCTTAAGTGTTCGATTTCAGTGAAACCCAGGCTTTTGAGGTTATCAGGGATGTTCCCCAAACGGTCACCGCCAACGATTAAAATAGACAAAGCCATGTCCCCCTTTGTCTAAGTTGATAATTTTTCTCATTTGTTCCTGTTAAAATAAGGGGTTAATTTCCTCAGCAGAGAAGGTTGGCAGTTCAGGCTTCCCTCCTGAGGTCCCCTTCAGACTGTAAAGGCTACGGGTTATATTGTCTTCCCGATCTGGCTCCTTGACCACCGTTACAAACTTGATCACAACGTGGGCAGCCTGCCCCTCTGGCAGTTTCCAACAGATGACGCGCCAGGATGGCACCTGCTATAATACCTGCTCCGGCTAAAATGGTTATCTCCATCGCTTTCCGTCTCTTTTAACCATGCTTAAACATTCCGGGTGCCCGTTTTAGCCAAGCCCGAGGAGCCTGCCTACCTGGAAGACCAGCACCGCCATCACCCAGCCCAGCAGCAAACTGTAGCCGATGGTAAAGGCAGTCCAGCCCCAGGAATTGGTTTCCCGGCGGATGGCGCCAATGGCCGCCACGCAGGGGATGTAAATCAGGGTCATAACCATAAATGCGTACGCTGAAAGGGGCGTCCAGGATTGAGCGATGGCCGCTGTCAAGCCGTCTTCCTCTACGCCGTAGAGGACGCCCAGGGTGCCGACGACCACTTCTTTAGCCAGGATGCCAAATACCAGGGCTACCGCCGCTTCCCAGGTGCCAAAACCGGCCGGTTTAAAGACCGGCGCCAGTATAGTTCCCAATCTCCCGATCAGGCTCTCCTGGCTGGCGTATTCCACACCCAGTGGTAAGTTGGAAAGTACCCAGATAAGCACCACGACACCGACAATAACGGTACCGGCTTTACGGACAAAGGAACTGCCTCGCTCCCACATGTGAATCATCGTGCCTTTAAGTGTCGGTACCCGGTAAGGCGGCAGTTCCATGACAAAGGGAGCTGTTTCTCCTTTAAAAAGAAAGGTCTTAAAGATTTTTCCCATGATAATAGCCAACACAATACCTAAAAGGTACAGGGAAAAGATTACCCATCCCTGTTTAGCCGTAAAGAAGGCGCCGGTGAAGAGGACGTATACCGGTAAGCGGGCCGTGCAGGACATCAAAGGATTAATAAGGATAGTAATCAAGCGGTCCTGCCGGCTTTCCAGGGTTCTGGTAGCCATGATGCCCGGGACGTTGCAGCCAAAGCCGATTAAAAGCGGGACAAAGGATTTGCCGTGCAGGCCCAGGGCGTGCATCAGACGGTCCATGATATAAGCAGCGCGGGCCATATAACCGCTGTCCTCCAGGAGAGAAATGGCCAGGAAGAGCAAGAAGATGGGGGGTATAAAGACAAGCACCGAACCCAGACCGCCGATTATCCCATCAGCTATGAAGGAAGTCAGGAGTTGCGGGGCACCCAGGGCTTCCAGCCAGCCGGTAGCAAGGCCGGTTAACCCCTCAAAGGCGCTTTCCACCCAGCCAATCATGGGGTCACCCAGCTTAAAGGTAAATTGAAAGACAGCCCACATAGTCAGGAGAAAAATCGGCAACCCCAGGTATCGATTAGTTACTATGTTGTCAATCTTATCAGATAAAGTAAGCCTTTCTTCCAGGGTCTGGCGCCTGGTAACAGCCTCTTTTACCAGGCCGTTGATAAAACCATAGCGCCGATCGGCAATAATGGCTTCTACTTCTTCTCCTAAAATCTCATGCAGTTGTTTTTTGCTTTTAGTTGCCGCATCAAGGACCTGCCTGGCCCCTTCTTTTTGCAGCTCTGCCTCTAAGCGCTCATCGTCTTCTAAGAGTTTTATCGCCAGCCACCGGGGAGGGTATTTCGCTGCCAGCTTAGCGTCCTGCTTAATGATTTGTTCTAATTTATCTAGTTCGTTTTCAATTTCCCGTCCGTAGTTAACTTTTAGCGGCTGGCATATTGTCTCCTGGACCCTCTTCGCAACCGTAGCCACAAGTTCTTTTATACCCTCGTTACGTGTGGCTACGGTCGGCACCACCGGCACTCCTAGAGCTTGCGCCAGGCGGGGGATATTGATTTCGATCTTGCGTGCCCGGGCCTCATCAACCATATTTAAGGCGACGACGACGTTGGCCCCCATCTCCAGCAATTGGGTAGTCAAGTACAAGTTGCGTTCCAGGTTGGAGGCGTCGACGACATTGATAACGGCCTCAGGTTTATCAAAGAGGATAAAATTGCGGGCGATAAGCTCGTCCTCACTGTAAGCACCAAGGCTGTAAGTCCCAGGCAAATCAACAATATTGAAAGTTTGTCCTTGATAGCTAAGCTTCCCTTCTTTTTTCTCCACCGTCACGCCTGGCCAGTTGCCAACATGCTGGCGGGCGCCAGTCAGATCATTAAAAATACTGGTCTTACCTGAATTGGGATTGCCGACCAGGGCGATAACCTTTTCCCTTTCAGGTTTAGCCATTGCTACTGCCTCCATGGGTTCCCCTCCTTAAAATGCCAGTTCCCAACGAAAAGTGTTAAGTATGCCTAACATCAACTTACATCATCTTGCTGACATATACTCCCTGCCTGCAAAAAGGATTACCCTTGCCCTTAACCTACTTCTTCTACCATAATCTTATGGGCCATACCTCTCCCGATTGCCAGGCGGCCGCCCCCTGAACCATTCCCTAGCGAAACAATTATGGGTCCAAAGTTATCATTGCGGATAATCTTAATGGTTGACCCGCGTACCAGGCCCAGCTCTGTTAGCCGGCGACGCAAACTTATGCCGCCAGCGACTTCTTTAATAACTGCCTCCCGGCCTGTATTTAAAAATTCCAGGGGTAATAACCTGCTGCCCATAACTGAACACCTCTTAACATTAATTGAGTTGCTCGACAAAAATAGCGGCTGCTTCTTTTTTGCGTAAGCTCAAATGGTAACCCTTTACTTTTACTTCTATAGGGTCGCCCAGAGGAGCTGCTCCTGCGACAGCCACTTCAGTACCAGGAACTACTCCCATGTCCAAGAGCCGGCGGCGGAGTTCGCCGGTAGCGGTAATTTTAATCACCCTGCCGCGAGAGCCCTTCCCCAGTTCGCTTAAGGCCCGTGTGCTAATGGTTTCTAAAGCCTCCATGACAACAGCCTCCTTTCCTTCTTTAAGCAAATTAAGGTTGCTTAATTTTCATTAAAAGATAATGACATTCATTCTCATTAGGTTAATAAAAAAATACCACACAGGTAAATAAATTGTCAAGCCCTCGCCCGGTAATGCCGCACACCTCCTATCTGGCGCAAATAATGTGCAATATTGACTAGCTATAACTTGGGATATAATTATGGTAAGACGCGACTTACTTTTGTGGAGGTGTAGTAAAATTGCAGGGTATGATAAAAGTATCCAGCAAAGGCCAGATTGTGTTACCTGCCAAATTAAGGAAAAAGCATGTATAAAAAAAGGTGATATTTTAATTGTTAACCTGGTGGGCGATAAAGTTGTAATTGAACCACTTAATAAATCCAAAAAAGAAGATTGGCAGCAGATACTTGAAGAAACAGCAGGAATATGGCCACATGTAGACTCAAAGTATGTCGAGGAACTCCGTTTAGCCGCACAAAAGAGATTGGAGAAAACGATGGATCAGTTCCATAACCGTTATGGAATTATATGCCGCGCCGCATATTACGGCTGAACAGCAAGAAAAAATGGCCCTGCTGTTCGAGGGCTTAAATGGGATAGCGGCAACAGCATTACATCTGGACGCTGTTCTCGCCACAAAGAATAAAAAGCATTTTGATTTTATCCCTGGAATTGTTGTTGACTGTCCTTATTAAAACCGCAGCCTAAGAGCACCAGCGGCCCTTCCCTGGTGGTAATGATTAAAGACTAATCACCGGAGAAGACCCTTCCAGAGATCTTCTGTTTTCGAGCTACACCTGCGACGACGAGAGGGAGGCGGGGGTAAGCACTTCTAGCCCGGGTACCCGTTTGAAATGTTCTACGTTTAATGTAAACAGGGGCAGGTTGCGCGCCAGACAGATGCCGGCAATGAGGGTATCAGGCACCCCAATTACCTCCCCGCCAGACCGCAATCTATTTTCGATCATAGCCGCTGCCATGGCTGCCTGGCCATCAAAGGGCAAGATGGTAACCTGCTGAAAAAATTTAGCCAGCAGCCTTTCCCTTTTACTGTTGGCAGCAAGACCTACCTGGAGTTCAAAAACTGTTATAGCTGTTATGGTAAGCGTACCATTTCTTAAAGCATGCTCGACATAATCAACTTCCGGCTGGTGACCCTTCAAAAAGCCAATAATTATCGAAGTATCGGTTACGACTCCCACCGCGACCAGAACTCCTTCACCCTGGCTGCATATTTTGGGCCTTCTTCTTCGCTTAAACTACCGGCAAGTTTTAGAATCTCGTTAATCTCTTTTTCCCGGTTCTCCGCCCTTGCTAAATATTCCTCAAGGGCTTCATTTACTATTTCTGAATAACCCCGTAAACCTCGCCTGGCCGCCAGGGCCATAAGTTTAGCCCGGGTTTCATTGCTGATTTCAATGGTAGTGCGCATGTTTAATCACCTCATATAAGTATTCTAGTATGCAAATACTTACATGTCAATAATGCGGGAAAACATTAATGGCGGCCGGCGGGATAGTGCAGTAAACTGTGCTGCCCGGCGACAGGGAACAACCTTTATCTTCCCTGGCAACAACCAGTGCGACAAGCCTTTCGCCGGCATCGATTATTACCCTGGTCAGTAAGCCCCGTGGGTAAACCGCGAGCACCTTTCCCGGCAGGCAGTTCCCGGGCCGCGGCAAACTGCTCACCAGGATATGTTCCGGCCTGACGGAAAAACCCGCCCGGCCGGTTAATTGCGTCTCTACCTGCAGCAGCGCCCCTCCAAGGGTGACGTATTTCCGGCCGCCGCGCAGGATAATATCGCTATAATAAATATTTTCCACCCCGACAAAGCGGGCAACCGCCGCCGTCCGCGGCCGAGTAAAAATTTCCTCCGGTGAGCCCACCTGGAGCAAACCGCCTCCCATGAGAACCCCGATGCGGTCGCCCAGGTATAAGGCTTCTTCAAAATCGTGGGTTACATGAACAATCAGGGTACCGGTAAACCGGTGCAGGCGCTTTAGCTCCTGCTGAAGCGTCTCCTTTGTACAGGGGTCCAGGGCTGATAGGGGTTCATCCAGTAAAAGGACCCGGGGCTTCATTATTAAAGCCCGGGCCAGGGCCACCCGCTGCTGCTCGCCGCCGCTTAAAGTATATGGAAGACGCCGGAGAAGGTGGGCGATACCAAGCAGGGACGCCACGGCTTCTAATTCCCTTTTTATCTCGCCCGGAGGTAATTTTTTGTTTTTGAGCCCGAAGACAATATTTTCCCTGACGTTTATATGGGGGAATAAGGCATAATCCTGGTAAACAAAACCAAAGCGCCTCTTTTCCGGCGGCCAGGCGGTTATATTTTCTTCCCCCAGCCATATCTCGCCGGCATCCGGCGCGTGCATGCCGGCAATAACCTCCAGGAGAACGGTTTTGCCGGCACCCGTCGGCCCCAGGATAACGAAGTATTCTTCCGGAAAGACTTCTAGAGATATATCCCGGAGTTGAAACTCGCCTATCTTTTTAGTTATCCGGAATAGCCGCAGCGAACGCCCAGACAATCGTTCTTTCACAGGCCCGGCACCCGCTCGTACAGCTTTACTCCTGCCCGTTCAAAAACGGCCAGGGAAATCACGGCGATCAGGATCAGGATGGCAGCCGAAGCCATCAGGGCCTCCATGTCGCCGGTAGCCATATTTAAGTAAAGGGAGATGGGCAGGGTTTCCGTTTTAAACCTGGTGGCGCCGGCCAGCATAAGCACCGCCCCAAATTCCCCCAGGGCTTTACCCCAGGTAAGAACCAGGCCGGCAAGGATATTATTACGTATTAACGGTAACGTCACCTTCAGAAAAGCCCGGGACGGGGTACAGCCCAGGGTCCTGGCCACATATTCCAGGCGGATATCCACGGCCTCGATAGCAGCCTTTAGAACGGTAATCAGGGAAGGAAGATTGACGAAAAATTGGGCCAGGATAATCCCGGGTACGGTAAACACAAAACGTAAACCCATCCTGGTTAGGATTTCGCCAAAGGTCGTAGTGCCAAAAAGCAGGAGCAGGCAAACGCCGGAGACAACTGGCGGCAGGGTTAAAGGGATTCTTAAAAGATTGGCTGCTATACCCTGGCCCGGCAGGTTGTAGCGGGCCAGGGTATAGGCCACCGGCATAGCTACCAGCAGGCAGGCGGTTGTTGAAACTATAGATGTTATCAGGCTGAGCCTGATGGCGAAGACCAGTTCCGGCGCCTTCAGAGAGGCAGGAATGTAAGGAATACCCCTTATCAGCACAGTACTTACGGCTGCTAAAATAAAGAGCACTACCATTGAAGTTATCAACACGTTAACCATTTTAAAAAGTTTTGCCCCCAAGGTTTTCCCCCCTGAAACCTCACGGGTTAACCGGCTTGTAACCCCATTTTTGCCAAATCTGGTAGGCCGGTGGTGAAGTTATAAATTCGGCCAGCTGTTGGGCCAGCTCCTTGTCTTCAGAACAATTCAGCACTGCCACAGGTACTGTTTTGACGTAATCCTTTAGTTCGGGTACTGGCACCAGATCGAGCCTGTCTTTTGCCCCCTGGTAATTTTCCTCCCAGATGACGGCGGCGTCGGCTTGTTTGGTGCTTAAATATACCACCAGTTCGTTTACCGTCGGCGTCCTGACCACCACATTTTTATTGACTGCCTCCAGAAGGCCGTGCTTTTGCAAGAGCTGGTCGGCCAGCTTGCCGATAGGATTGGCCTGGGGATCACCCAGGGCTACTTTCACTCCCGGCCGCCCCAGATCGGCTAATTTGTGGATGCCGGCAGGGTTGCCCTTCGGTACCGCCAGCACCGGGATGTGATAAACAACATTCTTTTCCCATGCTACCAGGTTTTTCTCTTTAATAGGCTTTAATTCCGCTATATCCCCCGGCAGGTAGACGTCTCCCTGCCCGGTTAACAGGATCTGGTTGTTGAGCTGGGCCGCGCCGCCAAAGGTATAGGTAACCTTTATCCCTGCTTTGGCTTGAAAGGCGGCACCAATTTCCTCGACCGGGTTTTTGAGGCCGGCGCCGCTATAGACTAAAAGGGAGCGCCCGGCAGCGTTGTCCGCCTCCTTATTATTACCTCCCAGCTGGCTTTGGCTTTTACCGCAGCCGGCCAGCACCAGCAACCCAAATAATAGTAAGCCCAATAATAATGTTACAGATTTTGCAAGCCTCACTGTTGTTTCCTCCTCCATTCCAACAATCAATGCCCAAAAGAACAATACTGCTCGTAACCGGCCAGGCGGGCAATACCGCTGATGGTTACCCCGTAAAAGATAACCGGTTTCCGGCCCACTATCGCTGTCAGGGTATCATTTACCGCTGTCGTACCGGTCGCCAGTACCAGGTCGCTCCATTCAATAATTTCCTCTGTATACCGGGCGTCTTCTATCATAACCCCGTTTTTGCGCTGACCGACATTATCCGGGTCCAGGTCGGTTACCCGGATGGGAAAATGACCGGCCAGGCTGGCCACCATGGCCGGCTGCAGGCCGATAAAAGCAATCCGGGGGTTGCCGAAACGCTCCCGGACATATTCTACCAGGCGGGCAGCACACAGCCCCGGTTCTTGATCACGGCAGTGGATGGTCTTGTCTACCAGCTTGAAATGCCGCATCACGGCGTTCAGGGTGGCTATAAATATGGCCCGTTCGTAGTTGTTACGCAGTGGTAGGGAAAGGACATCCTTCAGGGTGCCCTGGTAATTCCCCGGCATATCGGTATATGCCTGCCCCACCGCGCCAGCAAAGGTGGCCTGGAGCATCACTTCTTTACCTTTCAAGAGAGGGAAGTCCTGGCGTTCCGGCCGGCCGATGGCTTCTTCAGGCGTGAGGGGTCGGGCGCTGACCACCTGGATTTCTTCCTCACCGCTCAGGTGCCTGTCTTTTACCAGCCTGTAAAATTTTTCTCTGATGCCTTCTAAGAAATGCATCGAAGCTATCTCCTTTCCTGTTAATCAGCAATAAATTAAAAACCCCGTCTCCACGGCGGAGCGGGGTTTAACTTAAAAAGCGAGAGCTCTCTTATAGCCAACCCCCTCCTTTTCAATACCTGGAAGGCATACCCGTTTCCCGGTACACCCCGTGGACCAGCGGTCCAGGCCAACCTGCCATGGGTTATTCCTTTAGGCAGGATGGCTCGGAGGATGTAAATATTTAAGCATATGTTCTTTATATTATTCGCTGTAAGATAGCAAATTCCTGCCGGTAGTTCTAATTTTATAATACCGCCTAAAACAGATTCCCTGGTGCTGCTGTGGGAGGTGGCAAACAGAGTAAAAAATAACCCCTGGCATCTATTCTATACCAGGGATTTCATATTGAAGGAAGCCAATTTAGCTTTTATTGGGGGTCAACAATAGCCGGTAGCCACCGGCCATCTTTTCCACCTGAACCTGATAACCCCGGTTTTCTGCCAGGCGGGATACGTTTTCTTTGGTGGTCTCGTTATCGGTCAATACTGCCAGGGTTTGGCCCGGGTTTTGTTCCATGGCCTTTTTCGTCTTTACTACAGGTATGGGACAGGAAAGCCCGCGCACATCAACTTCCACCATAAAAACATCTCCTCCTTTTATTCTGAAGTTACCTCGTGCAAATACCGCTCCAGCTGCAGAGATTTTCCCTGAAAACGACTGGCAACTGGTCGATGATTTCAGCAACACTGGTGGCAGGCGTCGGGTTTGCCCTCTGGCCTGCTACCCGGTTGGCTTTTGCGCTGATGCTGGCCGCCTGGTCCGGATCCAGTTCAGCATAAGCAAAAGCAGTGACCATACCGGTGATGGTATCGCCCGTGCCGCCTATGCACTCCATTTGGGGGATATCCGGCTCTTTAATCTCATCAACGATAACCCCATCTTTTACTATATAATCGACAGCTCCTTTAACCAGGAGGCATTTGGCCGCACCCCCGTTAGCATAAGCGTGTTTAATTAGTTCTGGTACGCGGGCGAAGGCATCCTCGAACAGATGGCGGCTGATATAAGCCGGGTGAACGGCTTCCGGGTCGGCCAGGAAAGCAATTTCACTGGGGTCCGGGGTGAAAATATCAAAGTGGGGCGCTACACCTGCCGCCTTTGCCGCATACATGGAGCCGGCATCGGCAATTAGCACCGGCCGGGGGCGGCATTTTTCTACTGCGGTATAGAGCTTTTGCATTAACGTAACGATGGGTAGACAATAATGGAGAGCTAAAACCCTGGGCGCCAGCTCCTCTATATGTTCTATTAGATACTGATAAATCAACCTGCTTCCTTTTCCTGTGCCAATATCGCCTGCCAGCAATACCCGGGGCGGTTCCAGCCCGAGGTGACAGGTAGTGGCCAGAGCCGCACTTACCATGGCCATTGTCCCCTGGGTACAGGGCAAATAATGGCCGTCGACCCGAAGTTTTTCTCCTTCCTTTTCCACCCGGCCAAGGATCAGGGGCATGTCTGTTACTGGGACGGTCCCGGCAATAAGCATCAATTGAGCGCTACCCCTTTCCAAATTTCTAAAGCCTTTTCCAGGGCGCGGTCGAGCATCAGGGCGCACAGGGTACGGCCTTCGTCCTTGGGCCGGGGGGCTGCAGCCAGGTGGGTGCCCACCAGCCTGGTATAAAGATAGGGGATATCGGGACACCCTCCACCGGAAATATTAACTATCACACCTGTCTTTATATCAAAAACAAGTTTCATATTACCTAACTTTATCATAATGTGCTCGGCAAACCGGGTTACTTTTTCTACCTGTAGGGGTTCCATCTCGCCCTTGAAGGGATAAATACCCATGAAGGACACCCTGCCGGTAAGGGTCCTGGCTACTGCCGTTTGCTCGACCAGGTCGATTTCCAGGGCCAGGTCGCAGCCTTTGCGCATATCGGGCGGGGGCGCTACCAGTTTGCAGTCGAAGCCGGCTTTTTTCAACACCTTTTCGGCTTTCATAGCTTCCTCCACCGTAGTGAAAATCACCAAACCCCTGGCGTCAGCAGTTCCGGCCCGGGCCTCTAAGCTTTTTTTCAGCCAGCTTAAAACCATTTGGCATTCCCCCGCTTATTACGTTAATCTAGACTCTCCCGCATAAAGAACCCGACGCCGGCGGCGAAAACCAGACCTATTATTACAGCTGTGGGCCCGAAGGGGCCGGGGCCCTGGGGGCTAGAGGCAATTTGGAAATTGTGGGCAAAGGCAGCCCCTGCCAGCATGCCCATTATAACCACTCCCGCGTCGGTGTCACCTTCACCGGCGAGAACTGTTTGCCGTAATGGACAGCCGCCCAGCAAGGTAGCGGTAAGTCCGGCCAGGGCCATTCCTAAAAAATTCCATAATTGATTTGTATGGGCCACGGGCTGGCCCGCAAAACCTATGTTAATTTTACCAAGGATGGCGTTAACTACAAGAGCCCCCGCAAAAAAGGCCGCGATGCCACTGAAGAGGTAGGTATCCTTTACCAGGAAAAGATCGCGCCAGCCGCCGACAAAACACATCCTGGTTCTCTGGGCTAAAAAACCGATAATTAAACCTGCCGCCAGGGATACTCCCAACAGGGCATGGGCAGCGCCGGGGCCTTCCTTGCTGAAGAAAATAAATGAGGGTTTGGCAATAGCAAGAAGGAGCAACCCCAGCATAAAGAGCGGCATCAACCAGCCGGCCGCTGTATAGGTAGATTGCCAGCGGCCCAAGTTGAAACCTTTCTTAAGAAAATAAATGCCCACCAGGGCGCCTGCCACTACCCCCGCCAAGCCGGCGACAGCGTTCAAGTCACCGCCGGCAAGGCGCAATACAGCCCTTACCGGGCATCCTAAAAACACCAGGGCACCTATCATGAAAAAGGCGCCCAAAAAGAACCGCACCAGGGGTGCTGAGCCACCGCGGGCCCGGAATTCACCGAAAACAATGGCGGACAGGAAGGCCCCTAAAGCGATCCCCATAATTTCCGGCCGCAAATACTGGACTATCGCTGCCCGGTGCAGACCCAGGGCGCCGGCAATGTCCCGGTAGAAACAGGCGATACAAATGCCCATATTGGCGGGATTGCCAAGGTAGCTCATAAAGGCTGCCAGGGCACCGCCAACAAACCCTGCCATAATCATGAAGTTTTTTGGTGAAAAAACCCTATTCATTTATTTAAAACACCTCCGGTTATAAAATTAATAGGGATAAATATAAAATGATTAAAGGATTTGCCACCCCCCCTTGCCTCCTTTTATTCGATCGGTATATTGGTCACTTGTCTATAACCATTTCTATCCGCCGGAAGGATATTCCTTCATATTTTATATGACTTTTTGTTATACCTATGAAACAAAACAGAGCTCTAAAAATAAAAAATGGTTCAGAGACCTTTTAAACAAACTCTAAAAGGGTCTCTGAACCGTACAAAAAATCCTGCTGGTAGTTTAGCGATTACTCATACCTCGCCTTGAACCCAGATGCCAGGTAATAATCAAGACCCTCGTCAATCTCTATTTCCGTTAACCCGGCAGCTACCAGCATACCCATCATTTCGTTGCCCGGCGGGATCTGGTCCCCGGCTATAACGCCCCCCAGGGATCTATGCAAATTATTTATGGTTTCCCTTGCTTTCGTATGGCAGATAACCACCCGCCCGCCTGGTTTCAACACCCGGGCCATCTCTTTTAAGGCCTTAAGTTTATGGGGAAAATGGGGGAAAGCCGAGTTGCAGATAACCTCGTCGAAAGTAGCATCCGGATAGGGTATGGAAACAACGTCGGCGCAAATGAACTCCACATTAGCGGGGAACCCTTTACTTTGCGCCCGTTCCAGCATGGCCTCGGCTATATCCAGGGCCACTATCCGGCCAGCAGGGCCTACGGCAGCCAGTAAATAGGGAATTAATATCCCTGTGCCGCAACCCACATCTAACACCGTGCTGCCGGGAGCAATGTTCAATCCTTTAATAATTGTTTCCAGCTTGGCTTTTTCTTCCGGCGCACACAGGCTGTCCCAAATATCAGCCTTGCTGTTAAAATACTCGCGGTGGGTAAGCATATAACTCCCTCCTGCGCTCGCATATTGTTTTAACCCGCAATCACTCATTTTCTTGCCACTGTTTTACCTTGCGTTTCGGGGAGAAAATTGTTGCCAGGACAAAAATAACCGCCGAAGTAAGGACTATCGCCGCCCCGCTGGGAACATCCAGGATATATGAAACACCAAGCCCGGCCCAGCAGGAAAGGACACCAAAAAGCGCCGCCAGGAAGAACATGCGTTTCAAGCTATAGGTGAGTTGGTAAGCAGCGGCTGCCGGATTTAAAATCAGATTAAAAATTAACAGCCCGCCAATGCTGCGCAGGGAAGCGGTTACCGTTGCTCCGGTAAGAAAAAGGATACTGTAAAAGATGGCGTCGGCAGGTATGCCTACCGCCCGGGCCATTTCCCGGTGAAAGATAACCGCCTGGATCTCTTTAAAAAACATGACAACCAGCCCGGTAACTATGATCGTCACCACGGCCAGTAGCCAGAGATCCGCTGTCGTGACCGTCAGGATACTGCCCCATAGGAGTTCTAAGGCCTGGGTTTTGGGACCGGGCAATAGGCCCATAAAAAGGAAAGCCAGACCCATAGTTATGGAAAATATGATGCCGATGGGCGTATCGAGGTTAAATTCGCCCCGGTCGGCCAGGGGCCCGATGACAGCCGCCCCTATCAGGCTGAAGAGTATGGCTCCCAGCAATGGTTCAAAGCCCAGCCAGGTAGCAAAGAGGGCCCCGGCAAAGGCGGCATGGGAAAGGGAAACCCCAATAAAAGAAAGGTGCATAGTAACGACAAAAACGCCGATTAAGGAGCAGGCTACGCCGGCCAGCAGGCCGGCCAGCAAGGCCTCCTGCATAAACTTGTAGCTTAAAATACACATTTCCTGCTTCTTCCTAAAATTAATTTGAAACACCCAGGCCGGCAGGCGGCACTACGAGAGGATGAAAATGGCAGTTGCTATTTTCAAGCAAGTTAAAATAGCTGCTCCAGCACCCTGTCCTGGAGAAGCTCTTCCGGGTTTCCTGTTTTCCAAATACGCCCTTTTTTCATGAGCACCAGGCGGTCGCACAATTCAGTCAACCCTGTCAGGGAATGGGTAACCATTAAAGTAGTTAAGTTGCGTTCCTTATGAATACGTTGTACCAGCTGTAATATCTGCTGCTGCGCCCGCCGGTCCAGGGAAGCGGTGGGTTCATCCAGCAGGAGAATTGACGGTTCCTGGGCCAGGGCGCGGGCGATGGCTACCCGCTGTTGTTCGCCGCCGGAAAGATGGCCGATGGGACGCCCGGCCAAAGCCGTCATACCTACCAGCTCCAGCATGCGGTCTACTACCTGCCAATCGCCGGGTCCCGGCCGGCGGAAAAAGCCCAGCCGTCCGTAACGCCCCATCATGACTACTTCCCTGGCCGTTACCGGCATCCGGGGATCGATGGCCGGCAACTGGGGGACGTAGCCGATTTTACTGCGCAGGGCCGCCGGGCAGCCACGAGCCAGGTTATGGCCCAGCACCCACACTTCTCCCTGGAGCAAATGTCCCAGGCCATTGACCAGAGTTAGCAGTGTCGTTTTCCCGGCCCCATTGGGACCAATGATCCCTATTAGTTCCCCTGCTTTAACTTCTAGCGACACGCCACGCAGCGCTACATCTTCACGATAGGACACCACGGCATTTTTAATTTTAATAACTACTGGTACCATTGCTTTTCTTCCCTATTTGGGGAGGGCCGCCAGCAGCAATTCGACGTTTTTTTGTAAAGCCTGGTCCCATTTATCTGTTCCAGGGAGGCCGCCGGGAAAGTTGGAAATAGTAACCCTGGGTATTCCCAGTTCCTTAGCAATACCGGCGCCGGCATCCGGCCCGCTCTGGAGATTATCAATTATTAATTGCACACCTGCCTGCCGGCCCTTATCTACCAGTTCCTTTACCCGCTGCGGTGTAAGTTCTTCCGGACGGCCATAAGTACCTATAACCTGGAAACCGGCCCAGCGAACAAAGTCCTCTTGCTGGTCGGAGCAAAGAACTTTCAAGTTCCCCGCGCCCGCTGCCTGCAGGCGGGCCTGCGTTTCTTGTCCCACCCTGGCTGCCTGGTCAACAGCTTCCTGGGCCTTAGCCTTATAGTAATCTTTATTAGCCGGGTCTTTCTCTGCGAGTATACTGGCTACTGCCTGTAACGCCTGCTGCCATACCGGTGGTGCCATCCAGTTACCCTTTACTGCCACCGGAACTACTTCTAACTGGGGATTATTGGCGGAAGCCACCAATTCTTTGGTAAAAAGTTTACCCTGCCAGTCATGCATCAGGAAAACCCGGGCCTGGCTAAGTACGGCTACATCGGAAGGCTTGATGTCGAAGTGTCCGGGGCAGGAAGCCGGCGGGATAATATTCTTTACTTCCACCTTGTCCTTACCTACTTCCTGCACAGCAGTCATCAAAAGAGAGGTGCCGGTTACTACCTTAAGCTTATTACTCGTCTGCCGGGAATTACAACCAGTAACAACAAATAGCAAAAGGAACAGTAAAACGATATTGGCCATGAAACGAGCCATATTTCTTGAGGAAAACATAATATCGACCTCCCAAAACTTTGGAATGCAGTTCTGGCCCGGAGCCTATTCCTGGCAAACAAAAAACCATGGAAGCAGCTCCGCGCCGGCGAAGAACCTCCATGGTTCTCTTTTTACCCTGGCTACCTGCCAGGTAATTTACCCGTTAGTTATATTCGTCACTGGTTTAAAAATTCCTCCTTTGGAGGCTTCTGAACAGCAAAAAACGGCCCTTTCCCTCATTTGTGCTGATGCCCCCGCCGTCACGGCACCGCCGGTGAAAAACGTTTAATGCCCCAGTACCGGGTGAATCAAAAAATGCCTCGCATAAGAGGTTTTATCTCTCTATGCGAGGCTTTAACTATACGTGAATAAAGACTATACTTGCCAGGCTGCCTGGAAACCGCTGGAAACCGCATCAATGATTTTACCAACATTCCCAGCGTCTCCAATCACTCTTACAGGAATACCTTTATCCTCCAAAGCTTTATTAAGTTCTTTTCCTACAGGTGACTGTCCAATAGCTA
Organism: Moorella sp. E308F; assembly: GCF_006538365.1. Lineage (NCBI taxonomy): Bacteria > Bacillati > Bacillota > Clostridia > Neomoorellales > Neomoorellaceae > Neomoorella > Moorella sp. E308F. The sequence goes on from NZ_BJKN01000001.1 coordinate 32,833, forward strand.
ATACAACCCTACGGCCGCGTATGAAGTCCTGTTTTCCTTCTTTACCAACTACAGATACACCTTCAGGAGTGATCTCAGTAACCATATTGCTTGTCCTTATTGTGATACCGAGCCTGGTGAGTTGCTGCATTATATCAAAGCGGCTGATCGGCTCCATATCTATAGCTACATCGGGTAACATTTCAACCACAGTAACTTTGGCTCCTTTTTCAGCCAGATAATGGGCAGTTTCGCAACCTACTAATCCCCCACCAACGACAACAACTTCTTCATCTTTTTCGAAAGATAGCTTCCCGGCAAGTACATCCCATGCCTGGACGACAAACGTACTTTCACTCTCCGCACCTTTAATCCTGGGTACTACAGGTTCAGACCCCGTAGCAAGGATCACATAGTCCGGGGAAAGCGCTGCAATAGTCTCAGCCTCGGCAGCAACACCGCTTCTGATTTCTACGCCCGCCCTTGAAAGCTCCGCCTCAAGCCAATCACGGAACCAATTAATTTTAGCTTTCCCTGGCGCCGCCGAAGCAATCCCCAGCTGCCCCCCCAGTTGTTCCCTTTTTTCATAGAGGATAACCTGGTGACCTCGTTTGGCTGCCGTAATAGCTGCCTGCATACCTGCCGGGCCTCCACCGACAACTACCACTTTCTTCTTTACAGGGGCTTGCTTAATCTCACTGTATACACCCTCGTGGCCCGTCACTGGGTTAACCGTACAACGGAGGCGGAGATTATGGAACACTCGACCGCCTATACACCCAATGTTGCAAGAAATACACTTTCGTATCTCATTGTGCCGTCCCTCTTTAGCTTTCTGAGCCCATTCCGGATCAGCGATCAAGCCACGACCAATAGCTACAAAATCCGCTCTTCCTTCAGCAATGACTTTTTCAGCAAACTCCGGTTCACGAATCACGCCCACTGTAATTACCGGGATACTGACTACCTTCTTGATTTCTTCTGCCAGATATACTCGCCATCCCTGTTCGAACCTCGAAGTCTCCAGAAGTGTAGGCATTGATTCATATATGCCCGAACTTACATGTAATACATGGACGCCTGCATCCTCTAGCATCTTAGCTATTTGTTTGCCCTCTTCTAAAGTATTGCCGTCCTCGACAAATTCGTCAGCGCTGAAGCGGAAACTGATCGGGTAGTCTTCTCCCACAGCTTCCTTAATCCTTCTGATTATCTCCAACGGGAAGCGCATCCTTCTCTCAAAGCTACCGCCATATTTGTCGACTCGCCGGTTTGTCCGCGGTGACATGAACTGTCCAATAAGATACCCATGGGCGCCATGCAGTTCTATCCCGTCAAACATGGCTCCTTTAGCTCTCACAGCCGTATTAACGAATTTCTGGATTAACTCTTCGATTTCGTTGATTGTAAGCTCCCGCGGTTGAGTACCAAGAAATGAACAAGGAACCGGAGAGGGAGCTACCGGTTGAAGCCCCTCTGTTATACCAGGAGTGGTCTGACGACCAGCATGGTGTATCTGCATAAAGATTTTAGCACCATAGTTGTGGACAGCTTCTGCCAGCTCAAAAAATCCGGTCATGTACTTATCATCATCGAGCCGCAACTGACAAGCAATATTTTTGCCCCGGGGGTAATCTATCTGTACATTTTCTAAGATTATAAGTCCTACCCCACCCCTCGCACGTGCTACGTAATAGTCAATAAGCCTCTGGCTTACTGATCCGTCCTCATTGGCAAGATTTGTGGCCATCGGTGGCATGACAATGCGGTTCCGGATTACCAGGTTTCCTATTTTACCTTCCGAAAAAAGGTTTGGAAAGTATGTCATATTACTCCCACCCTACTTTGTGATTGTTACTACTATCTACTATAACTTAAGGTAGAAGCTATTGTCAATTATTTTTCCCGTTTAGTTCTAATTTCTAACATCTACCTTGTGAATAAATGGATGCAATTTTTGCGCCATGCTCTGCAAGGTTGCCCCTGGATAAGGCCGGAGCGCCTGGAAATCTGCATCCAGTAACGTTCCGGCGGGCTGGTACTGCTGTAGTACGTAACGCCGTGCTCCACGCAGCAGCCGGCCTATGGCCAGGAAATCTTCCTCCATTAACAGGCCGGGAACTACCGTGGTACGAAATTCATAAGCAACCCGGCTGTTTTTAATGAGAGCAATACTTTCCTTTACAGCCTCCAGGTTCGCCCTGGTGCCGGTTAAAAGGTCATACTTCTCCGGCGGCGCTTTTATGTCCATGGCCACATAGTCCAGGAGGTCACCGGCCAGCAGCCTGGCTATAACATCAGGCTGTGAACCGTTGGTATCCAGTTTGACTTTAAAACCGTGGGATTTCAGTGACCGGATAAATTCCTCCAGGCCCGGCGCCAGGGTTGGCTCACCCCCGGTTATACAAACGGCCTGCACCCAGGAGCGGCGCCGAAGCAACAGGTTTAAAACCTCCGCCGGGCTGACTTCCGGCAAAGTAGCAGGGCGCAGCACCAGGTCGGCATTGTGGCACCAAGGGCAGCGGAAATTGCACCCGCCCAAAAAGACGGTAGTGCAAACCTCGCAGGGGAAGTCCACCAGGCTCGTTTGCTGGATGCCTCTAATGGCGATAGGGATCATTTCCTTAAAACAGGCAATGGCCGTCATATTATCCAGCCTTTCCTAAACTGCCGCCTGGCGTGTTTGTTCGTCGTCGCAGGAGACAGGACGGAAGCCACGCCGCTCCCGGAACTCCTCCTGCTTGCCTTTATTCCAGTTCTTCACCGGCCGGTAATAGCCGACGATCCGGCTCCAGACCTCCGTTTCCCGGCCGCAGGCCGGGCATGTCCACTGCTCGCCGGAAAGATATCCGTGCTCGGGGCAGATGCTGAAGGTAGGAGTAATGGTGAAATACGGCAGGCGGAAATTATCCATCACCGTCTGCAGAAAACGCCGGCAGGTTGCTGTATCTGTCACCCTTTCCCCCAGGTAGGCGTGAAAGACCGTACCTCCGGTATATTTTAGCTGCAGCTCGTCCTGGTGCTCCAGGGCGGTAAACACGTCGTCGGTGTAGCCGACCGGCAGATGGGTGGAATTGGTATAATACGGCTCCTCTGTTCCGGAAGTGAAGATGTCGGGATAATTGCGTTTGTCCAGCCGCGCCAGACGGTAGGACGTCCCCTCCGCCGGCGTGGCTTCCAGGTTGAAGAGCTGGCCGGTTTCTACCTGGTAGGTGGCCAGGACAGAACGCATGAAGTCCAGGATTTCTAAAGCCAGACCCCTTCCCTCGCGGGTATTAATACCTTTCCCTATAAAATTCAGGAGGGCCTCGTGCATGCCCACGATACCGATGGTGTTAAAATGGTTCTCCCAGTACCTGCCGAAGCGTTCTTTAACCTGCCGCAAATAGAACCGGGAGTAAGGATAAAGCCCTTGCTCAGTAAATTTTTCCAGGATATTGCGTTTGAGAAGCAAGCTCTCTTTTGCCAGGTCCATCTTCGCTTTGAGGCCGGTGAAAAATTCTTCCTTCGTTTTAGAAAGATAACCCAGTCGGGGCAAATTTATGGTGACTACACCTATCGACCCGGTGAGGGGGTTGGCCCCAAAGAGACCGCCGCCGCGTTTCTTGAGTTCCCGGTTATCCAGACGCAGGCGACAGCACATACTCCGCACGTCTTCGGGCTTTAAATCGGAATTGATAAAATTGGCGAAGTAGGGGATGCCGTATTTGGCCGTCATGGCCAGGATTTTTTCTACCACCGGGCTTTCCCAGGGAAAATCCGGTGTGATATTGTAGGTAGGTATGGGGAAGGTAAAAATGCGGCCCCGGGCGTCTCCCTCCATCATCACCTCGCAGAAGGCCGTATTCAGCCAGTCCATCTCCTGCTGGAAGTCGCCGTAACATTCTTTCCTGCGCTCGCCGCCGATAATCACCGGCTCGTTAGCTAAAATCTGCGGCACAACCACATCCATGGTCAGGTTGACAAAGGGCGTCTGGAATCCCACCCTGGTGGGTACATTGAGGTTAAAGATGAATTCCTGCAGGGCCTGCTTGACTTCCCGGTAGTCCAGGCCGTCGTAACGGATAAAAGGGGCGAGGTAAGTATCGAAGTTGGAAAAGGCCTGGGCACCGGCAGCTTCTCCCTGCAAAGTATAAAAGAAATTGGCTATCTGCCCCAGGGCCGTCCGGAAATGCCTGGGCGGCGCGCTTTCTACCTTCTGCCCCACGCCGGCAAAGCCGCTTTCCAGTAAATCGGCCAGGTCCCAGCCACAGCAATAGGGCGCCAACAACCCCAGGTCGTGGATATGGATATCGCCCCTTTCATGGGCCTCGCGGATAGCCGGCGGGTAGACCTTTTCCAGCCAATACCTGGAACTGACGGCGGCGATGATATGGTTGTTGAGGCCCTGGAGGGAATAATTCATGTTGCTGTTCTCATTAATCCGCCAGTCCTGGCCGTCCAGGTAGCCCTGGACCATTTCCTGCACGTTGACCAGAAGGTGGCGGAAATCCCGCCATTCCGCATGTTGTTGCCGGTAAAGGATATAAGCCTTGGCCGTCCGGGCATGGCCATTCTCAATCAATACTTTTTCCACCAGGTCCTGCACGTCTTCGACGGTAGGCAGCCTGTCGGCAAATTTTTCCGCCAGAAGGGCCGTCACCTGGTTGGCCAGCTGGCTGGCCTGGCGGCGGTCCTGGCCCCCGACAGCCTGGGCCGCTTTGTAAATAGCATTGATTATCCTCTCCTCGTCAAAGTCCACTACCCGGCCGTCGCGCTTGATGATCTTCTTGGGTATCATGATAAAATTTAAATCTCCTTTCGCCTGCCTGAATGAAAAACCCCAACCACGCCTGCGTAGCTGGGGTAAATCCTCCCTTACCTCACCTTCACCATGGCCGTGGTTTAACGGTGAAATCTCACGGGCAGGTCTCCTGGCTCGGGTTCAACGCTCCCTGCTGCCTTCCCAGTCCAGCACTCAGCTCCTTTAGATGCACTACTCCGGGTACTTCTTAATACTATAAGAAATTAACCCGTAGCTGTAAATATCTTGCTGAGTGCTGGACCAGTGGCTCCTTTAGCAGGTACTCCCCCTCACAGTGGCGGCACCGCGCCGGACTTGCACCGGCTTCCCTGGCACCCGCGAGAATCCTTTTCTGGTAATGTTCAACACAGTAATCTTCGACAAAGATGAGGCAAAATCCTGCCGCTATATAACCTTCTCATCCCCCGGTTAAGCACTGTTTTTATTCACCTGGGGCTATTTTTCCTTGCTGGAATTACTTTGTTTCCTGTTTTCTATGGGGGCAGGTATTACAAAGGGAGGGATCGTCAAAGGAGATCTGGCAGTAAGTCCCTTCCTCCTTCCAGCATGGCTTGGCGCACCCTATGCGTTCAGTCTTCCGGGAGCAGGCCGGGCAGTCCTCGTATAACCAGCAAGGATAGAAGGCCAGGTAGTGTTTGATGGAGTTTAAATTGAAGCCTTTATCGATGAGCTTTTGAATGAAGCGCAGCCGTTTCAAGTCATTATTTGAGTAAAGGCGCCGCCCGTTCTTGCGTGCGGGCTGGATGAGTTTATGTCTTTCCCAGACCCGCAGGGTGCCCGGCTGTATGCCCAGTAAATCGGCGACCACGCTGATGGTATATAACATTTGTTCAGGCATTAAAAGCCGCCTCGCTTAACAATCAGTTTATAAATTATTGGCAGTTTTATTTTACGTTAACTTATCATCCCAGATCAAGTATCGCTTTTCTCCTATCTGAAAACATAATTTTGCTATATCTAAATAACTTTGTTGTAAGATTTTTTATAAGTTTATTGACATGGGTTTGTTCAACAAATATGATATAAGTAAGATCAATAGTAAGCGGGGCGAAGAAGGCCGGTGTATCCCATCGGTATGGTTATCCAGGTCTTAGATATTTCTCCCCACCGCCTGCGTCGCTGGGAACGAAAGGGACTGGTTGTTCCCATGAGGAAAAACGGCCGGCGCTGCTATTCGGAACTGGACTTACAACGGTTAATGTTTATTAAACGCCTCCTTGATGGCAAACATTGCCGGCTCGCAAACCTCCCTAATTACCTCGCCTTTTACCCCTGCTGGCAGGATGGCAAATGCATAAGCACCCCTTTAGAAGAGCCAAAGGAAGGGGCGCGTCCCTGCTGGCAAAAGAAAAACTGGTATTGTGGCTACCAGTTCCACCGGAAAGTATAGTCAGGGTTACAAGGCAAGGAAATATCCGTTTTTTAACTTCTAGCACCATTCATTAAATTTTATCCAGGAGTGTTGTTTATGTCCATTTTGCTGGCTACAGAAGCGCCTGGCCTTGCAAAAATCTCCCGGGCCATGGGCGGAGCCAGCCTGCAGACCTGCCTGGCCTGCGGCGTGTGCACCGGCGGCTGCCCTACCGGCGACATCGGCGCCCCCGTAGACCCCCGTAAAATGGTGCGCCTGCTCCTTTTGGGGATGGAAGACCGGCTCCTGGCGTCAGATATGATCTGGCTCTGCACCATGTGCGGCCGCTGTACAGTCTACTGCCCGGTGGGCGTGAATATGGGCGACCTGGTCCGGGCCATGCGGTCGGAACTGGCGGCAGAAGGCCGCGTCCCCGTAAACCTGCAGAAAGTGGTAGACCTGGCTCTAGAGTCTGGCAATAATATGGGGATCAGCCAGGAGGATTACCTCGACACCCTGGACTGGATGCAGGAAGAGCTCCAGGCGGAGTTCGGCAGTGAGGCGGAAATACCCGTTGATAAGAAGGACGCCAGGATATTGTACGTTATCAACCCGCGGGAAGCGAAGTTCTTCCCCCTCTCCATTCTAGCGGCGGCCAAAGTGTTCCATGCCGCCGGCGAAAGCTGGACCCTTTCCAGCCGCTACTGGGACGCGACCAACTACGCCCTTTTCTCCGGGGACGACAAAGCCGGCGCTATCCTGGTGCAACGCCTGGCCGATGAGGTGGAGCGCCTGGGCTGCCAGGAGTTGATCATGACCGAGTGCGGCCATGCCTTCCGCGCCATTCGCTGGGGGCCGGAGCAGTGGCTGGGGTACAAACTCCCCTTCAGCGTGCGCAGTATCGTCCAGCTCATGGCCGAATACCTGCAAGACGGCCGCATCCGCCTTGACCCCTCCCGCAACAGCGAACCGGTAACCTATCACGATCCCTGCAATCTAGGCCGCAAGGAGGGCATTTTTGAAGAACCGCGGCAGATACTCCGGGCGGCGGTAGCAGATTTCCGGGAGATGACACCCAACCGTGAGAATAACTACTGCTGCGGCGGCGGTGGCGGCCTGCTCTCTTTGAGCGAGTTTGGCCAGGAACGCATGGCTAAAGGAAAGGTGAAAATAGAACAGATCCGGCGCACGGGAGCAAAGATTATCGCCACTCCCTGCCATAACTGCGTTGACCAATTGAACGATTTATGCCGTCATTATCACCTCGATGTTAAGGCGAAAAACATAGTCGAGCTGGTAGCCGACGCTCTCGTAATTAATGGCAAGGAGTGAGGTATTGATGGTTAAAAATGGTTCGTTGCCGGTAGCCGTACTGGGAGCAGGTATCGCCGGGGTCCAGGCGGCTCTAGACCTGGCCTGCCTCGGCTACCAGGTAATCCTGGTAGAACGCGCTGCCCGGCCGGGCGGCAAGCTGGCTATTTTACCCAAGACCTTTCCCACCAACGACTGCAGCGCCTGCGCTATGACGCCCTGGAATGGTTTCTTCTGTATACGCTCCCCGCACTTTATCAGGCTGGCCGGGGAAGATAAAATCGTACTCTTGACCGGTGCTGAAGTTAAAAACTTAACCGGGAAAGCAGGCCATTTTTGTCTCCATCTTAACCGGCAGGGCCGGGAAGAAACCATCAATGTGGCTGCCATCATCCTTTGTCCCGGTTATGAGGAATATTTACCCCCTAGTTTAAACGCCCGTTACGGTTATGGCCGTTATAGCGGTGTCTTGACGGGCCTGGAGCTGGAGCAACAGCTGGCTAACAGTGGGTACCCGCACCGTCCCCCGGGCAAAGAGCCGGTGCAACGGGTGGCTTTCATCCAGTGTGCCGGCTCCCGCGATCCCGCCAACGGAGTGGCTTACTGCTCGGCCGTCTGCTGTATGTATGCCCTGAAGGAGGCCCTGATGCTTTATGAGACCGCTGCTAATTTGAAACTCCCTTTACCGCAAATAACCCTGTTTTACATGGACCTGCGTACCTACAGCAAAACTTACCAGGAATATCTGGAGAAGGCCCGGCGGGAATACGGATTAAGGCTTGTTCGTTCCCGCATTCACAGCATTATCCAGTCTCCAGGAGAACCCCGGCTGGTCATTCGCTATGCCCGGGAAAACGGCCAGATCAACGTCGAAGAATTTGACCTGGCAGTACTGGCTACCGGCTTGCGACCGCCGGATGGCGCCCGGGACCTCGCCGCCAAGCTGGACATTAAGGTCGATACCTATGGTTTCTGCCAGTCCCCTACCCTTTCTCCCTTGGCCACCACACGGGAAGGAGTATTTGTCGCCGGCGCCTTTAGCGGCCCCTGCGACGTAATCGATGCCGTCACCCAGGGCTCGGCCGCTGCCGCTGCCTGCGCTTCCTGGCTAAAAGAAGCAGGTTTATTTTATAGGAGTTCCCTGCCCCCTAAAATACAATTGGTTTCACTTCCTGGCGGCAATAGTATCCCGCCGCGGACCGGCGTCTTTGTCTGCGGGTGTGACCAGTTGTCTGCCGGCCTGGATTTAAAGGAGCTGGAAGAATATAGCCGCTCCTTGCCTGGGGTTGCCTGGGTGGAAAGATTATTCCTTTGCGCCGGGGGGGCAGGCGAACAATTACGCCAGGCCATAAAGGAACATAGCTTAAACCGTATTGTAGTAGCTGCCTGCAGCGCGCGTGCTCTGGAACCCCTGGTAAAAACTTATCTGCGGCAGGCCGGCCTGCCGGGCCATGTAGCAAAGGTGGTTAATGTCCTGGATCATGCGGTCCGGATTTACAGTGGCAGGAAAGATCGCGCTACCAGAAAAGCCAGGGACCTGGTGCGGATGGCAGCGGCCAGGGCATTGACTGCTCCTGCCGGCATGGTGGAGGAATGGTCAATAACACCCGCCGCCCTGGTAATCGGGGGTGGGGTGGCCGGCATGGTTGCCGCCCTTACCCTGGCCGATCTAGATTTGGAAGTCCACCTGGTAGAAAAGGAGGGACGACTGGGTGGTAATGCCCTTCGCCTGCAGTACACCTTACAGGGCGCCGACGTTGAGGCATATCTGGCCAGGCTAAGCCAGCGTCTCAGCAAACACCCCCGCATCCATATCCACCTGAACGCTCAAGCCAGGACCATAACCGGCCGGCTGGGAAGTTTTACTACAGAGATAGAAGGCACAGGCGGGCTAAAGGAGAACATCCGGCACGGCGTAATTATTATTGCCACCGGTGCTGCAGAAAAGAAGCCGCGGCAGCACTTGTATGGCCAGCACCCGGCAGCAATTACCGGCCTGGAGTTAGAAGACCTGCTTAAAACCCGGAGCCGGCGGCTGGAGAGCCTGCAAAAGGTTGTCTTTATTCAATGCGTAGATTCCCGCGATGACTCTCATCCTTACTGCAGCCGGATCTGCTGCAGCGAAACTTTAAAAAATGCCCTGGAACTCAAGAAAATCAACCCGGAAGTTGATGTATACGTGCTCAACCGGGATATTATGACCTACGGCCTACAGGAACAGTGGTACGAGACCGCCCGCTCCCAGGGCATCCTGTTCCTGCGTTATAACCTGGAAGTGCCGCCGGAAGTAACGGTGCCCGCAAAGAAAGCAGGACCAGAGGGCAAAATACAAGTCAGGGTTTACGATCCCATTCTGGGCGAAGAAATTGTCATTGATGCCGATCTCCTGGTGCTGGCGACCGGGATGGAGCCACGGGCGGAGAATTGGTGCCTGGCGTCTTTATGCCACATCCCCCTGGACGAGAATGGTTTCTTTGCTACCAGCCATCCCAAATTAAAAACTGTTGAGACGCCGGTGCCAGGCATCTTCACCTGCGGGCTGGCAGAAGGGCCTAAAAATCTCGAGGAAGCCATAGCTTCAGCGCAGGCCGCGGCCGTAAAGGCGGCCGCCCTCCTGGTGCAAGAGCGCCAAACCCTTCCCGAACGGGTAGCCCGGGTAGAAGGCGCCTGCGCGGCCTGTCTTACCTGTGTGCGTGTTTGTCCCCATGGTGCCCCTGCAATTAAGGAACACCGTTCCTATATCGATCCCCTGCTCTGCCAGGGATGCGGCGCTTGCGTGGCGGCATGCCCGGCGCAAGCCATTACCCTTACAGGTTACAGTCATACTGAAATGGAAGCTGAACTCAAGGCCCTGCCAGATGAGCCAGGGAAGGTGCTGCCTACCGTTATCTTCACCTGCAGCTACTGCGCTTATGCCAGCTTTGAAAATGCTGCTGGCCTGGAGTGCCAGAATGACGTTTTTGTATTGCAGGTACCGTGTTTAAGCCGGATTGGCACCCTGGAGGTGCTTAAGGCCATTGAAGCCGGCGCGCAGAAGATTTGGCTGACGGGCTGCATTGAAGGCCAGTGCCACTTCCGGCCGGCCAGGGCCTTCGGCAGCCAGCGCTCTGGACCCGACCCTATGCTTTGCCAGGAGCAGGCCTGGCGCCGTGTCAAGAAGATACTGGGTGAAATCGGGATTGACGAAGAAACGGTAAAGGTTCTGCGTCTCCCTCCACCAATGCCGGATAACGGGCGCCTGGCCAGTTGCCTGGGTTAAAAACCGGAAAGGGGTGCAGCTATGAAACGGACGGATGTGCTGGTTGTGGGCGGGGGTATTTGCGGGTATACGGCAGCGCTGGCTGCCAGGCGGTACTATGGCGGCAAAAAGATCACCCTGGTGCGTAAAGAAGTCCGGGCTTTAATTCCGTGGTGCCTTGCTTACAATTGCGCCAAAGGTACGCTCTATAACAATGTCTTGCGGGACGACCGTCTTTATGATGAGGGAATTGAACTGGTAATCGATGAAGTGACAGCCATTGACCGCCAGGGCAAATGCGTCACCACCGCCTTTGCTGAAGATATTATTTATGATAAATTAATTCTGGCTACCGGTTCCCTCCCGGCAACGGCTTTTTTTAAAGGCGCCGACCTGCAAGGCGTGTTTGCCTTAAAAAAAGAGTTCCCCTACCTGGAAAACATTCGCGCTTCTCTGGCTTCTGCCAGGTCCCTGGTCATTGTGGGTGCCGGACCCGCCGGTATAGAGTTTGCCGAGGCATGCACCGCCAACCGGCAGTTAAACATCACCATGATAGAACTTCTCCCCCACTGCCTGGCCTGGGCTTTTGACGATGAAATTTGCACCCTGGTGGAGGAAAACCTCCGGCTGCGAGGTATCAACATTATAACCGCAACCGGAGTAGAAGAATTGCAGGGCAATAAACGGATTGAACAGGTGAAGCTCACCAGCGGCCGGACTTTACCTGCTGATACGGTTATTCTGGCCACAGGTGTCGTGCCCAATACCAGGTTGGCCCGAGAGGCCGGTCTGGCAACCGACGAACACGCTGGCATCCTCGTTGATGAGTATATGCGCACCAGTGATGGAGATATCTTTGCCGTTGGCGATTGTGCCGCGAAATGCTCTCTTTCCGGTCCCGGGGGCGCTAATGCCAGACGGGCTATAGAAGGCGGCCGCGAGGCCCGCGTGGCCGCCGCCAATCTCTTCGCCCTCAAGCGCCCCAGGGAAATAGCTTTAGAGAAGTTCTCTGTCACCATTGGCGATCATGCCTTTGGCTCCGTGGGTCTCATTCAAAGAACGAACCCGGAAACGGCTAGAGAAATGCTAACAGTCGATATTGCTCCTGGCGTGATAGCCAGAGATGTGGCGGTAAAGGTGGCTTATGCCCGGGAAACCGGGGCAACTATTGGTGCTCAAGTCCACGGTAAGCCTCTGGGCATGGTCCGGGAAATAATAGATCGGTTAGCGACTGCAATTCAACATCAAGCCCGTTTCGACGAGCTGGCCCTGGCCTGATAAACTTCAAAGGACCCTACCGTTCTAAAAGGTGGCGTTAATTTACGCCACTTTTCTTGTTTTTCTGTTTCCCAGGCAGGAGTGCATGTACCTCCAGGTCGTTACGTGTTGAAAAGGCAGGCAAGTTTTTATTTTAGCCGGCGCAAATAAATATCGTTCTCAACTATACCGGCAGTCGTGGTTATATACAGCCATTCTCTTTCCTGCCGCCACGTCAGATGATGGCCGATCACGCGATAAGGGTGACCGCCAGTGTAGACGGCTACCGTCAGGTCGGCCAGGCCGGCCTTATTCCGAAGCTTTATTACCCAGCCTGCTGGTTCCTGGTTAAAGGTGGCTTCTGTTTGTTCATGGCGGTTTAAAAAGGCAGCAAACCGGCTCATAGGCCAGACCAGCAAGCGTTCTTCTTCCTGATCCCGGGCCGCCCGGTTGGCGAGGTGAGCCAGGGCCTCCAGGGCATACTCCTTTTTGTTGGCGTGGGTATAAATCAAGCGGATGACGTGTTCTTCTTCAATAAAATTAAGGAGGTCATCGAACCAGCCTTTAACCTCCGCCAGGGGTACACCGGCGGTCATTAATTCCTCCAGGGCGGCATACTCCTGGTAAGGAGTGATTGGAAATGACCACAAGTTGCCGCTCACCTGGCGGCCGTGAAAAATGCTCCGGGTAGGGCTGGAGCCGGTATCCCCGGGGCTGTAGTAAGCCAGGACGCCATGTTGCTGTAGCCACTCATTGACAAAGGGAGGATGATTCCCTGAGGGAGCGCTGTATTCCAGCACCGGCCGGCCGGTAATCCTGGTCAAGGTATCGCAATTCAAGGCCAGGTAGCGCCAGACCTCCTGGCGCGGCATTTTTTTAAGGTTGGCCGCAAAATAATTATGGATCCAGCCGCCGTGGGAACCGATGGCCCCGTATTTCTGCATCAGTTCCACCCAGGGCCGGCCTTTGAAGGGCGAGGCGGCATCAAAGCCGTAGCCATCTCCTGGCCGGTATGTATCCGGGCCGGCGGTGATGTGAATGGAATACTGGAGGTCGGGCCGGAAGACCCCCCGCTGGATCATGGCCCGCAACGGTCCGATATGGGCATTGCTGTCCAGGTGAAAGTTGACTACCAACCCGCCTTTACCCTGGGGAGTATTGACCAGGCGGGGCAGGTGGGCATATTTGATTAAAAATGTCCGGAGAACGGAACGTAAGGGAAGGTCGTCGGACATTTGCTTGTAAAAACCCAGGGGTATGTTAACAAAAATCACCACGCCCCCGGAGGGGTAAGATTTTTCAGTGATAACGGGATTTAAGCCTGCCCGGCTGTCATAGGCTATCAGCCGGGCATCCAGAAGCCTTGCCCGGTTATGGCGGTAACGTAACCGCCCGTACCCATAGCTGCTGACAGCATTGTCCCGGTCAAGCTTACCGGGTGTGATCCCCCAGGATACCGCCAGCCGGGGCGTGGGGAACTGCCAGTAGCCGTCATCATAGGTTTTCTGGTCCCCACCCGGGGCCGGGCCGTAATTTACCCCGGCAAGGCCAGCCAGGACCGGCTCGGGTAGCCTTTCCCCGCCGGCCCCCCTGGTACCCGGGTCATAGACCAGTAAAACCTTGCCTCCGGATAGGACATAGTCGGTTAATACCCGGGGTAGCGGCGACGGTAAAACCTGGTTTAACCCTTCCGGCAAAATCATGGCCGGGTAGCGCGCTACCAGTTCCCCGGGAGGAAGGTTCAGGTCCCCAGGGCCAATTTCCACCCAGGGAAAACCTTCTTCCTTTAAGACCGCCGCATAAGCCGCCAGGGTGCCCTGATCTGTCCCCGGCGTCGTAATTAAGAGCCCCGCCCGTACCTGATGGGTTGCCGCTTTTGGTTGCAACCATCCGGTACTCGCCGCTATGGGCAAGAGTAAAAACGCTGTTAAGCTTAAAAAATAACGCCGTAATTTAATTTTAACCATCCTGCTTTTGCCCCTGCCAGGAAAGTTAACCAAAGATTAATAGCTTATTATTCACCTGAAGAGATGTGAATCCTTTTTTGCCTTTAAAACATCGACAAGGCTTTACATCTATTTTACCCGCATTGGTCCCGGCAACAAATAGCGGCAACTTTTTTACCTGCAGCAGGAAAAATGGTTTTTCAAGGCGAATCTTTCCAGGAAGATGTAATTTACTAGCGAAGACTTTCCTTCCCCGGAAAGGAGCAGCCACATGGCGCAGGATTGTATCACCTTTAAAGGGACCCGCGGCGGCCTGCTGATTTTGCTGGATGCCAGCCGGGATTTTAATGAACTGCGGGCTAACCTCGCCGCTAAATTCGCCGCAGCCCGGGGCTTCTTTCAGGGCGCTTCCTTTGCCCTGGTACCAACCTCCCCTTTAAGCAGCCGGGAAACAGCCGAACTGGAAGCTATCTGCCGGGCACACGGCCTGGTTCCGGGAAAAAATATACCTTTGCCGGACCGCTACCGGCCCCACATAAAGCGGGAAAGACCCGCCCCTGCCACTAATGTAGCAGGGGTCAATTATGACGAGGTAGCGCCTGCTCCTGCCGTAGCCGACGCAGCTGAACTCTCTACCCTGCTGGAAGAAGGGAATCTCCGTAACGGCCAGGAACTAACTTATAACGGCCATGTGGTGCTGGTGGGTAACGTCCATCAGGGCGCCACCATTAAAGCCGGCGGCAACATCCTGGTCATGGGAACGCTCCTGGGCAGCGCCCATGCCGGAGTCTCAGGTAACAGGGCAGCCGTTATTGTTGCCCACCGGCTGGTCCCGGAGCAACTCAGTATCGCCGGGATACTCGCCCGCTCCCCCGAAGAAAAAATAAGGAGGGCCTATCCGGAGATAGCCCGCCTTGTTGGTGACAAAATTATCGTTGAACCATATTTAAACCGTAAAGCTCCCCGTAATTGAATTTTACTTGTCTTCCAGGTCTTCCGGCTGCATGGTATAGGCCGGTACCATAGTTGGTGTGTAATTGTTAAAGGGTGCGATGGGGTAGAGCTGACCGTGGCCCATGAGCAGGCTCTCCATATTTTCGACTATTGTTTCCAGCAAACTGTAAGGCGCTGCGAAAACCAGCTCATCCTTCTGGGTGCCCCCGAAGGTGCGGTCGCCGGCACAGGGGAAGCCAATGATAGGCTTTTGTTCTTTCAGGGCAAAGGCAATGGAAGAACAGAGAGCCGCTTCAGCTACCGTATCAGCCTTGACCGGTTCCCCGGTTTCATGTAGGCAGCAATGAACCAGGCGCATAACCTGCGCCGGGTTGGCGTAAATGACCACCACATCGGGGTCTTCTTGGGTAAAGCCTTCTACCGGGGCCACAAAAATACCGTCGTATATTTTACCGGCATCCCCCAGTTTATACGTATTGGCCATAAAGCGCCGGCCGGCTTCGAGATCGGCTACATAGCGGCCCAGGGGGGCTTTACCGCTGGTGAAGCGCTCCGGGGTCTTGATGAGGCCGGTGCAGGCCGCGCCAATGGCGCAGACCATCAGGTCCGGCGTACCGGCACTGGCCCGGCCCTGGTAGCGGGCCGCCGCCACCTGCTGGCAGATGTTGATCTTCCAGTTGTACGGCCGCCGGGGCAGGTCCTTTCTATTTTTATAGAGCTTTACTCCAACGATACCCGTGTCCAGGCGCAGGACTTCAGTCAACCTTCTGGCCATAGTGGTTTTGTCTAAATCGGCCATGGTTTCTCCTCCTTTTTAATTTATGCCGGGTAATATGCTTCCCTGGCTGCAGCTACCAGTTCGTAATCCACCCTGGTACTTGCGGCCAGGCGCTCGGCCAGGAATTGTTTAGCTACTGCCGGAAAAATGGCGTAAGAGAGGACGTCTTCTTCCTTCTCCATGTAGGGCGCTATTTCCTTGCGGGCCGCTGACAGCTGGGGTTCCAGCAGGTCGGCGGGGCGGCAGGTAATAGGTTCTTCATCACCAATGATTTTACGGCGGACCTCTTCATTGACCGGTACCGGTGGCTGGCCATAGAGACCCCGCATGTAATCCTTCACTTCCCGGGTGACCATCTTGTAGCGTTCCCCGGCCAGGACATTCAATACTGCCTGGGCACCAACCATCTGGCTGGAAGGGGTAACCAGGGGCGGGTAGCCGAGATCGGCCCTTACCCGCGGTACTTCGGCCAGCACTTCCGGCAGGCGTTCCAGGGCATTCTGCCGGGCCAGCTGGGATATAAAATTGGAAAGCATTCCGCCCGGGATCTGGTAGCGCAATACGTTGGCGTCAACAGTACCGTCGCTTACGTCAAATTCCCGGTACTTCTTGCGAACCTGGCGAAAATATGCGGCTATTTCGACCAGCTTATCCAGTTCGAGGCCGGTATCCCATGGAGTTCCGGCCAGGGCGGCCACCATGGTCTCGGTAGCCGGCTGGGAAGTACCCAGGGCCAGGGGAGACATGGCCGTATCCAGGACATCGACGCCGGCTTCGACGGCTTTGAGATAAGTCATGGCCGCCATGCCGCTGGTATAGTGGCAGTGAAGCTGGAGGGGCAGGTCTACTTCGGCCTTAATTTTCTGCACCAGCCGGTAGGCATCCGCCGGGGTGAGGAGGCCGGCCATATCTTTCAGGCACAAGGAATCGGCGCCCAGGTCGGCCAGCTTGCGGGCCAGGCGTAAATAATACTCATCGTCATAAACGGGTCCCAGGGTATAGCAGATAGTAGCCTGGACATGGCCGCCTTCTTCCTTGGCTACCTTCATAGCCAGGGCCATATTGCGGACATCATTCAGGGCATCGAAGATGCGTAAGATATCGATGCCGTTTTTTATACTCATTTTTACAAATTCGGTAACAACGTCGTCGGCATAATGGCGATAACCCAGGAGGTTCTGCCCACGGAGAAGCATCTGCAACCTGGTACGGGGCATGGCCTGGCGTAAGGCCCGCAGTCGTTCCCACGGGTCTTCATTTAAAAAACGCATACAAGCATCAAAAGTGGCACCACCCCATACCTCCAGGGAATGAAACCCGATAGCATCCATCTGGGCCGCTATGGGGAGCATATCCTCTGTTTTGAGTCGGGTGGCCAGTAACGACTGGTGGCCATCCCGCAGGGTTGTATCTGTTATACCCACCCTCCGGGGCATAAGCTTCCTCCTCTCGCGAAATTAGCTTCTTACATTATAACACCCGCGTCTGGCCGCGGTAGACCAGGCCCCGGACAACATCAACAGTTACAATCATACCGTCGGCCAGCTTTTGGGTTGCACCTTTAGCTCCCACCACGACAGGGATTCCCAGGCTGAATCCATTGACGGCTGCGTGGGAAGTCAAGCCTGCGGCCTCGGTGATAATGGCTGCTGCCCTTTCCATAGCCGGCAGGAAATCGGGTCCGGTTTCTGCCGTAACCAAGATATCGCCCTTTTGGACCCTCGCTATGGCCTCGGCCGCCGTCTTCACCAGGCGCACCGGGCCGCTGGTCACCTCCCTGCCGATCCCCCGGCCCCGCACTAGCACCTCGCCCACGATATGTACTTTGAGCAGGTTGGTCGTGCCGGGCACCCCGGCAGGTACACCGGCGGTAATGACGACCAGGTCGCCCTGTTTGACCCGGCCCGAAAGTATAGCTGCTGCTACGGCCGCGTTGACCATTTCATCGGTACCGCTGGTGGGCTCGACAAGCAGGGGTTCGACGCCCCAGACCAGGCAGAGCTGGTTCAGCACCCTTTCATCTGGGCTGGTAGCCAGGATGGGGGCCTGGGGGCGGTATTTGGCCACCCGCCGGGCCGTAGACCCGGAAGCTGTTGGGGTAATGATGGCTGCTGCGCCCAGCTCATAGGCGATGGTACAGCTGGCATGGCTGATGGCATCGGTTGCCGTCCGTTCGGCGGCCAGTCCCTTTTTCAGCAAAAGGTCACGGTAGGGCAATTCCTTTTCCGCCCGGCGGGCAATGCGCGCCATGGTGGCCACCGCCTCTACCGGATAACGGCCCATGGCCGTTTCCCCGGAAAGCATGATGGCATCGGTGCCGTCGAAAATGGCGTTGGCTACATCGCTGGCCTCGGCCCTGGTCGGCCGCGGGTTATGGATCATGGACTCCAGCATCTGGGTGGCCGTTATTACCGGCTTGCCGGCCCGGTTACAGGCCTCAATAATCTTTTTCTGGACCAGGGGTACTTCTTCTACCGGGATTTCTACTCCCAGATCACCCCGGGCCACCATGATCCCGTCGGCCACCTGGAGTATTTCCTCCAGGTTGTTTACACCGGCCCGGTTTTCGATCTTGGCGATAAGCGCCACCCTGGCGCCGCGTTTCTCCAGCTCTTTGCGCGCCGCCATGACGTCGGCAGCCGTACGGACAAAGGAAAGGGCGATAAAATCTATCCCCTGCTCCAGGCCAAACTCCAGGTCTTTAATGTCCTGTTCCGTTAGGGCCGGCAGGCTTATCTCGGCTCCGGGAACGTTAACACCTTTATGGCTGGAAATAACATCTCCATGGCGAACCCGGCAGCGAATTTCGGTGCCGGTGGTATCCAGTACTTCCAGCTCAATTAAGCCATCATCTAATAATATTGTCTGGCCGGGCCGGACGTCCCCGGGCAGGCCGGCAAAGCTTACCGGCAGGCGGCGGGCATCGCCGATAATGGGTTCCGTGGTGAGTATAACTTCGTCCCCATCCTTGAGGGTTACCTCGCCTTTGATTTCTCCCAGGCGGATTTCCGGGCCTTTATTGTCCAGCAGCAGGGCCACCCTGACACCAAGTTCCGCCGCTGCCTGGCGGACGGCAGCCATCCGCGCGCCGTGCTCGGCATGGCTGCCGTGGGAAAAATTGAAACGGGCTACATTCATGCCCGCCCGGATCATTTCTTTGATAATATCAACCCGGGAACTCGCCGGGCCCAAGGTGCATACAATTTTGGTGTGGCGCATGGTTGCCTCCTTAACTTCCTTACAAAGCCAGCACTTCGGCCAGGCGGTATAAATCAGGATTGATGGTCTTTTTTTCCTGGATGACTGTTTCCAGATCCCGGTTTACCAGTTCATTGGCCGCGATACCAACCATACGGCTGCTGGCACCGGAAGCTAGCAGTTCTACCGCATAGGCACCCAGGCGGCTAGCCAGCAGGCAGTCAAAGGCCGTTGGCGCTCCTCCCCGCTGGATATGGCCGAGTATTGTTACCCGGCTTTCCAATTTGGTGCGCTTGCCGATTTCCTGACTAACTTCAAGGGCACTACCCACACCCTCAGCTACCACAATAATGCTGTGGAGCTTGCCCCGGTGGCGGCCCCGCTCAATGCGTTCGACCACCTGGTCATAATCGACGGGATATTCCGGTATCAGGATGGACTCGGCGCCCCCGGCAATGCCGGCTGCCAGGGCAATCTGGCCTGAATGGCGCCCCATAACTTCAATGATAAAAATTCGTTCGTGGGATGTTGCCGTATCCCGGATGCGGTTGATGGCTTCCACGGCCGTATTGACCGCCGTATCGAAGCCAATGGTATGATCGGTACCTGCTATGTCGTTGTCGATGGTACCGGGAATACCAACTACCGGTACTCCTTTTTTTGCCAGGTGGACAGCGCCACGGAATGAACCATCGCCACCGATGACCACCAGGCCTTCAATACCTTCCCGCCTGAGGTTGTCCAGGGCTATGGCCCGACCTGCTTCCGTGCGAAATTCCTCTGACCGGGCCGTTAATAAAATAGTACCGCCCCGGTGGATAATGTCAGCCACCGAACCGGTATTGAGGCGGCGAAAGTCACCCTGGATTAATCCTGCGTAACCCCGGGCAATGCCGATTACCTCCATGTCCAGGGCGGCAGCCTGGCGGACTACCGCCCTGATGGCCGCATTCATTCCCGGGGCATCACCACCGCTGGTCAGTACTCCTATGGTCCGCAACAAGTTCCCTCCTAAAAACTAAATGGTTTTCGCGGGGGTATATATCCCCGTCACTTTTTATCGTACCAGGGCTGTATTTAATATTTCATTGGCTTCTTCAGCTTCCGATTCGGGGACCAGGAGCTCATACCCCGCCAGGTCTTCCATCTGGCAGGAGCCAATGGGCCGCAAGTTTACCATGATACCCTCCCCGGTCAATATCTCTTTCAGGCGCAAGGCCTGTTTCCGGTTGGACGCAATGTAGATCACAGTCCACATACCGCTCACTCCCCCGCTTCTAAACTCCCGTATTTGGTGAGCACCAGCGCCCGGCCGCGGATTTTCATAGCAGAGGTATGCTCGGTAAACTGGGCAATCATGATTTCTCCTTTATCTAGTTTTTCGGAGTGATGAAACTTAGTATCCTTGCCCCGCGTCAAGCCAATGATGGTTACCCCGTTCTCCAGGGCTTTAATGGCAATAAAATCGGCAGCGGTCACATTGTCCCTAACCTCCATTTATAGCCTCCACCTCCTTTTACAAAAATCCGTAGCGTTGTAATAAAGCACGTTCTACTTCCGGCGGTACCAGGCCGCGGATGCACCCTCCCAGGGAGGCTGCCTGGCGAATAATGCTTGAACTAATGAAGGAGTATTCGGTAGCTGTCATTAAAAATATAGTCTCCAGGTCGCCGGCCAGTTTTTTATTCATGATGGACATCTGGAACTCATATTCAAAGTCGGAAACAGCCCTTAGACCCCTGACGATGGCCACAGCCCCTTCCTGGTGGGCAAAATCAACCAGCAGCCCGGAGAAGGCTTTGACCGTAACCGCAGGCCAATCTCTGGTAACAGCCTTTATTAATTTTACCCTTTCCTCAAGGGAAAACAGGGTTTCTTTATAATTATCAGCAGCAACGCCTACAATCACCCGGTCAAAGATCCCGATGGCCCGCCGGATGATATCCAGGTGCCCGTTGGTGATAGGATCAAAGGTACCTGGATATACAGCCACCCTCAATGGCTCTCACCCCCTTTTCTCCTTAATTTTAGCTAATTCCACTCCTCCATTGATATTCCTGCTAAGGAGACTTTAAATTATCTATTTTTCCGGTACTAATTTAACTTTATCTTGCCCACCTAACAGGCGGGCCAAACTTGCCAGCAGGGCCGGAACCGGTTCAACCCATAGCCGGCGGTGGAGAATAAGGGTCCGCCCCTCGCTGCTCAAGTGCAGGTACACCGGGCAGTCACCTGGAAAAGCCGTCAAAATATCCTGCAGTGCTGCCCCCTGCTCTTTTCCCGTCAACTTCAGATACAGGCGCCGACCAGACCTGCGCTCCCCCGCCTTCCCGGTGCCGGTATGGGCAGGCGGCGCTGCCACTGCCTCCTGGCCGTATGCCCGCTCCCGGCTCACTGCTCCGGTCGACGACGTCTCGACCGGAAGACCGCCGGCCGGTGTTCCTGCCTCGCCGGGGCCTACCCTTACCGGTTTAACCTGGTCGGCCAGGACCTGGACCCCTTCCTCCTGTTTATCAGTATGGCCATAAACAATAACCGCTCGGTCGGGGGCGAGCCAGGCGCGGCCCTGGCTGTAGACACGGGGGAAAAGGACGACTTCCCCCTGGCCGCTGAAGTCCTCCAGGGTGAGGATGGCCATGGGCTCACCCTTGCGGGTGACCAGGCGGCGCAAACCGCTTACCAGACCGCCAAGGACAACCTGGCTGCCGTCGGGTATTTCGGCGAGATCAGCCAGGGTATGGGAAACGAACTGCTGCAAGGCTGCTGCATAGGGTTCCAGGGGGTGACCGCTTAAGTAGAAGCCCAGGAGTTCCTTTTCCATATCCAGGATATCGGCCCGGGAAAAATCGGCCAGATCCGGCAGGGGGGGTTCGTTAACTTCTTCCGGTACCATATCCAGTAAAGATATCTGGCCGCTGCGGCGTTCCTCCTGGCGCTGGGCCGCCAGCTCAAAACAGGAATCCAGGATAGCCAGCAGCTGCCGCCGGTTGGGGTGCAGGGAGTTGAAGGCGCCGCAACGGATGAGGCTCTCCACCACCCTTTTGTTGGCAAGCCTTGAGTCCACCCGGCGACAGAAGTCCAGGAGGGAAGTAAAGGGACCCCCGGCCTCCCGGGCGGCAATGATGGCCTCCACGGCGGCACGGCCGACATTTTTGACAGCTGCCAGGCCGAAGCGGATGTGCCCGCCGGCGATGGTGAAATCCACACCAGATTCGTTGACATCAGGTGGCAGGACCTTGATCCCCAAACGTTGACATTCGGCAAGATAAGGCCCCATTTTGTCCAGGTGTTCGGCCACACTGGACAGCAGGGCGCCCATCAGTTCCGCCGGGTAATGGGCCTTGAGATAGGCCGTTTGGTAAGCAACCAGGGCATAGGCCGCCGAGTGGCTGGCATTAAAACCGTACCCGGCAAAGTATTCCATGAGTTCAAAGATTTTGAGGGCAATCTCCTCAGGAAGGCCTTTTTTGACAGCCCCCGCCAGGAAATGCTCACGCTGGGCCGCCAGGACTTCCGGCTTCTTTTTGCCCATGGCCCGGCGCAATATATCAGCCTGGCCCAGGGTAAAGCCGGCCAGCTCGCTGGCAATGCGCATGACCTGCTCCTGGTAAAGGATGACACCGTAGGTATCCTTCAGGATAGGTTCCAGGGCCGGGTGGAGGTAAGTAATGGGCTTTAGGCCGTGCTTGCGCTCTATAAAATCCTCTACCATGCCGCTACCCAGAG
Source organism: Moorella sp. E308F (assembly GCF_006538365.1). NCBI lineage: Bacteria > Bacillati > Bacillota > Clostridia > Neomoorellales > Neomoorellaceae > Neomoorella > Moorella sp. E308F. Next base: position 55,375 of record NZ_BJKN01000001.1, read on the forward strand.
GGCCGGGCCGGTACAGGGCCACAAGGGCGATAATATCCTCAAAGCGTTCCGGTTTTAATTCCTTTAAAATGGCCCGCATGCCGCTGCTTTCCAGCTGGAAGATGCCGCTGGTTTCTCCACTTGCCAGGAGCCGGTAGGTAGCCTCATCATCAAGGGGCAGGTTTTCCAGATCCAGGTCGCGGCCATAGTTCATACGGATAGCCCGGCAGGCCCGGTCGATGACCGTCAGGGTGCGGAGACCCAGGATATCCATTTTTAAAAGACCCAGTTCTTCTACTACTTGCATAGGAAACTGGGTCGTCACGGCCTCGCCGTTTTTTTGCAAGGGCAGGTAGTGGGTTAGAGGTTCCTGGGTAATAACAATCCCGGCCGCATGGGTAGAGGCATGGCGGGGCATACCCTCCAGGGCCCGGGCCGTATCCAGGAGTTCCCGTACGGCCGTACTGCTTTCATAGCTTTCCTTCAATTCTGGCGTTGTTGCCAGGGCCCGGTCCAGGGTAATGCCCAGCTCCAGGGGGACCAACCTGGCAATCCGGTCGACTTCACTCAAGGGCATCCCCAGGACCCGGCCAACATCCCTGACAGCACCCCGGGCGGCCATGGTGCCAAAGGTAATAATCTGGGCCACGTGCTCCCTGCCGTATTTTTCCTGAACATACTGGATAACCTCGTCCCGGCGCTCAAAGCAAAAGTCAATATCTATATCGGGCATACTAACCCGCTCCGGGTTGAGAAAGCGCTCAAAGAGGAGGTTATAGCGCAGGGGGTCTACGGCGGTTATCCCCAGGCAGTAGGCCACCAGGCTGCCGGCAGCCGAGCCCCTTCCCGGCCCTACCGGGATACCCCGCCGGCGGGCAAAATTGACTATATCCCAGACAATCAGGAAATAGCCCGGGTAACCCATTTGTTCAATAATGGCCAGCTCATAGTCCAGGCGCTGCCGCGCCGTACCGTCATCCCGGGGGTAACGCCTGTTAAAACCCTCATAGCAGAGGCGGCGCAGGTAACTGGCTGTATCCTCTCCCGCCGGTACCCGGTAGGCCGGCAGGTGCAGCTGGCCAAAGGTGAAGTCGAAGTTACAACGTTCGGCAATGGCCAGGGTATTGGTCAAAGCAGATGGTACTTCGGTAAAAAGGGCCGCCATTTCTCCAGGGCTTTTTAAATAAAACTGGGTGTTGGGAAAGCGGAGGCGGTTGGGATCGTTAAGGGTTTTACCAGTCTGGATACAGAGGAGGATATCATGGACGCGGGCCTGGTCCTGGAAGACGTAATGAACATCATTGGTGGCGACCAGGGGTAAATTTAATCTCCGCCCCAGTTCAATGAGACGGCGATTTATTTTGCGCTGTTCCGCCAGGCCCTGGTCCTGGAGTTCCAAGTAGAAATTCTCGCGGCCAAAGACCTCCTTTAGCCAGGCAGCAGCTTCATAAGCCTTATCTTCCTGGTCCTTTAAAAGCCACCCCGGTACCTCGCCGGCCAGGCAGGCACTTAAAGCAATGAGGCCCTGGCTATGGCGGCTCAAAAGTTCCCTGTCCACCCGGGGTTTATAATAAAAGCCCTCCAGGTAGGCGGCCGAAACAAGGGCCGCCAGATTCCGGTAACCGTTAGCATCGGCAGCCAGGAGGACCAGGTGGTACTGGTAGTCGTCCCGGTGGGGTTCCCGGTCATGGCGGGAACGGGGAGCCACATAAACCTCGCAGCCAATAATAGGTTTGATCCCTTCTTCCCTGGCTGCTTTGTAAAATTCCACGGCCCCGTACATAACACCATGGTCCGTCAGGGCCAGGGCGGGCATGCCCATCTCCCTAGCAGCCCTGACCAGATCCTTAATGCGGCCGGCCCCGTCCAGGAGGCTGTATTCACTGTGGACATGGAGGTGGACAAAGGAATTCATGGGGAGTAATTTCTACATCCAGGCCCAGATTCCTCTTACTTTTATCTGGCATAGGCCAGCCTCGACGCCCGTATAAATAAGAGCAAGACGCCTGGAATGCGCGAGCTTCTACCGAACGGCGAAGTTGCCGCTGGCTGAGCCGCAGAGCCGCAGGCCGCTCCGTAAAAGACGGAGAGCGAGCGTAAATAAAGCCAACAAAACCGGAGGTATAATCCCAGTGGATGGTTTTTTCCCCAGGTTGCTGCTCATCTTTTTTACCGCCATGGGAGTCGTCCTGGGAGCCGCAGTAGTCGGCTCCCTCGCGGCCGTCATCGTCGGGCAGCCACCTTTAAGGACCATGACCCGCCTGGCCCTGGAAATAAAGATCTGGGCCATTGCCGCCGCCATGGGCGGTACCTTCAGCGCTATCGAAATCCTGGGCCAGGGTCTCCTGGAAGGCCAGTTCCGCGTCCTGGCCAAACAACTATTATTTATCATTATGGCCTTTATCGGCGCCCAGGTTGGTTACTGGCTCATTCAAAACCTGGCCGGAGGTAAGTAATGCGCTACCTGGCCTTCTTTATCCTTGGTTTTCTCCTGGGCGCCAGCCTGACCAATCTCCTCCTGGCCCGCCAGCAGGAGCAACTCCACCTGGCCCGGGCGGAACTGGAACAGCGCCTGGCGGCAGCCAGTGAAGAACTGGCCCAATTAAAAGAAAACCTGGACCGGGAAAGCCGCCAGGTAATTGTGGCCATCGAACCGGTAATTACTTTTAGCGGCGACAGGCCTCCGGCAGTAGAAGGCCGGGCCGTTACCCAATCCCTTACCCGGGAAATCCAGGACATCCTGGCTCCCCTTAAGGGCCAGGAAGTGCGCCGTTTAAATCCGGCCCTTGTCCCCGCTATGATTGACGGCCGTACCGTCAAGGTAAACGGCCGCCAGTTTAAACTTAAAGTTACCCTGCTCTTGATCAGCGATAAGGTAATTGTCCACGTCCAGGCTCAGGGGCTGCCTTCTTCTTCGTCCTCAGCCGTATCCCTGATGGCCGGTTGTCCCGCCACCGTAGCCATATAGGCGGAGCCAATCTTCATCTTTGCCAGTAACCCGCCAATTTTACCGCTTTCCGCCGCGCTCAAGGCCCCCCAGCCCTCCTTTTCTATTTTGTCCAGCAGGCCCAGTTCGGCGGCCACTTCCAGTTTTAAAGCCTGAGCTTCCGGATCTTCCCTTTTTTTACTCATATGAATCACCTGCACTCTAAATCGTCTTCCCTACTGCTGCTCCCGCCCGTTCCTTCTCTCCCATCTATACGCTTCTTTAAGAAGTTTGCGGGCCGGGACCGGGGCCAGGCGCCTTACAGGCGCTCTCTGCAAAGTCAGCCCGATTTCTCTTAAGGTGGAATAGGCCAGCGCTCCCAGAAGCAAGAGCCCGGCGTAACCAACCAGGGGGAAAAGGGTGGCCACCAGGCGGGAAAAGCCGAATTGCGAGGCTACCAGGGCCACAATGCTGGCTCCGATTGCCAGCCAGCGAAAACCGTTTCCTCCCGGCCGCGCTATACGGGCGGTAAAGCCATAGAGGCTGCTGACGGCGGTAGTATAAATCTCTGCCAGCAAAACGGCGCTGTAAACGGTACGTAAAAGAGGGGTGAAACTGCCGGCTATATGCAGCATGGGTACTTCCAGGGCCGTTACTGCCGGGGCGGTAGTTATCAGCGCCAGGGTAATGGCCATGGCCCCCAGCCCCAGGCCCAGGCCGCCCAGGGTCGCTCCCGGCAGGAGATGCTCCGGCCGGCCCAGGGCTCCCAGGGGGGCCAGGACTGCTATGGATAGGATCAGGTTATAGGAAGCATACAACAGGGCCGCCAGGGGCCAGAAGGGCACAGCAGCTCTGGGAACCTGACTCCAGGAAAGGTTGGCCAGGAGAGCAGGTAGATTTTTAGTTACCGTTAGTATGCTTATTCCCAAGACAGAGGCTACTAAGACCGGTGCTACCAGGCTAATGGAACCGATTACCTTGTTGATGCCTGCCAGCACGGTGATTAAGGTGATAATCACCATCAAGCTGCTGCCCAATAAACCGGGCAGGTGAAATTCCTGGCTGAAAATGGCCCCGGCACCGGCCGCCATGACGGCCAGGGCACCAAAAAGGAAGAAAGTCGTAATAATATCTACCGCCCGGCCTATCCAGGGGCCGGCGGCCCGGTGCATCACCTCCAGGTGGGATGCGGCTGCCAGTTGATGTCCCAGGCGCAGGACGGTGTAGCCAAAAAAGATAAACAGGGCCGTAGCCAGGATAAGGCCGAATACCCCCCGCAGTCCGAAGTAGCCAAAAAACTGCAGCACCTCCTGGCCGGAGGCAAAACCGGCCCCTACAACGGTGCCGATATAGGTTGCGGCGATCTGCCAGGTCGAATATTGTTTAGCCATGGTAAGTTTATTATGCCTTAACCGGGCCGCGAATAAACTGGTAAAAGCAGAACTCCCCCATAATATGGCCATCCTTTCGCAAATACGGTATGGTTATTAAGGGGATAGACCGGGGGCTAAAAAGCTGTTATAGTTTTTATGGGTGATGCCTCTTGCTCGATACCCAGCTGCTCGTTTTCAAAGCTGTAGCCGAACAAAAGAGTTTTTCCCGGGCCGCCCGGGTATTGCACCTGACCCAGCCGGCCATCAGCCTGCACATCCAGTCCCTGGAAGAATATTTTGGCACCCGCCTCCTGAATCGCAACAACCGCCAGGTTACCCTCACCGAGGCAGGCCGGGTCCTCTATAATTACGCCCTGGAACTGAGCAAACTATATGACGAAGCCCAAAAAGCCCTGGCCGAGGTCAGCGGGAAAGTGAAAGGACACCTGGTTGTGGGAGCTACCCTTACCATCGGCGAGTACTTTTTACCCCGTTTTACCGGGCAATTTAAACAGCAATACCCCGAGGTAGAAATAACCTTACAAATTGCCAATACCCAGGAAATCATCCGCCGGGTTTTAGCTGGTGATCTGGATTTAAGCGTCATTGAAGGCCAGGTTGAGCACCCCAACTTAATCCAGGAAGATCTCTTCCAGGACGAACTGGTGCTCATCGTTCCCCCGGGACACCCCTGGGGTAGCCGCGGGGAAGTCCGGCCAGGAGAATTGAAGGAGGAACCCCTTATCCTGCGGGAAGAGGGGTCCGGAACCAGGCAGGTAGCCGAAGCAGGTTTAAGGCAAGCAGGATTAGAACCCTCCAGCCTTAAAGTAATAATGGAATTGGGCAGTACCCAGGCCATTAAAGAAGCTGTGGAAGCCGGGCTGGGGGTAGCCATTATCTCCCGGCTGGCAATAAGAAAAGAGAGCAGGCATAACCTGCTCCGGGAAGTAAGAATACAGGGGGCTGATTTCCGGCGTACCTTCCATCTCGCCTATAACCGTCATAAATTTCGCAGCGCCGCAACCGAAGCCTTCCTTGAGCTTTTGCGCTCCAGCCGTCCTTTTTAACTTATCAAGCTGGCAATAACCAGCAAAAGAGTTAAACTAAGTACAACTGAACCCACCAGGCCGGTTACCAGGCCCCTGGTGCCAACCCTTTTAATCATCTCCAGGCTGACGTTGAGGCCCAAGCCGGCCATGGCCATGGTAAGGAGAAAAACCCCGCCCTGGATCAGGGTCGCTGTCAGGGAAACCGGCAGAATGGCCATGGTATTGAGGCCACTTAAGGCCAGGAAACCGAAAATAAACCATGGTACCTGCAGCTGGCGCCAGTTCCAACCGGCGCCTGTTTTATCCCGGGGGGCAAAAATTATACCCAGCAATAGAACTACCGGCACCAGGAGGGCCACTCGTCCCAGCTTTACCAGGATAGCGATATCTGTACTGGCGTTGCCGCCGACCTGGGCTGCCGCAATGACGTGGGCCAGTTCATGGAGGCTGCTGCCGGAAAATAAACCGTACTGATAAGATGTTAAATTAATTGCTGGATAGAGAAGAGTGTAAATTATTGTAAACAGTGTACCAAGCAAGGCGATAATAGCCACCGCCACGGCAGTTTCATCGTCCCGGGACCTGACTACCGGGGCAATGGCGGCAATGGCTGCCGCCCCACAAATGCCGGTACCGGCGGCTATGAGGGTGGCTAATTTTTTATTAAGCCCCACCTTCTGCCCCAAAAAAGTAATAACGACCATAGCCAGGAAAATGGCAAGGACATCAAGAAAAATCACCTGCGGGCCGGCAGCAACAATTTTAGGTATATCCAGGCGCAGTCCCATAAGGATGATACCGTAACGGAGAATTTTTTTGCCGGCGTAATTTATACCCACCTCGGCCGTTTCCGGGACGGCCATGAAGGAACGCCAGGCAATACCTAACAGAATAGCCAGTACCATGCTGCCCATGATGTTTAATACGGGCAGGGCGGCCAGTTGCCTGGCTACCAGGGCCAGAGTTATAGTCAGGCTCAGCCCCTGGATAAGCCCCAGGCCCTGATTGCCGCCTGTGGCTATAAGGCTTTTGGTAGACATGCTCTTCCTCCCCTTTTGGTCAATTTTAAATCCAGGATAGCATGGGGGAGGGTATGGTGTAAAATACATAAAACTTATCACGGTCATTAGCCAGCTTTAACATTAACCTTTTACCCTGGTATTTTTTTGATTAATAGGTTGACAGGAATGGGTACAATATATATAATAAAACCGTAAACATTAACAGTAACCATTACTATTATTGAAGGAGGAAATTAGCAATGGCAGAACTGGTCAATGATGTCAAACTGGGTGTAACCAAGGGCACGGTAGTCGAGGATGCCGTCGAGGCCAATTTCAAAGGGGAAACCATGGAGGTTGGCCTGTATCTGGCCATGGCCCGCCAGGCCATGCGGGAAGGCTATCCCGAGGTGGCCCTGGTCCTGGAAAAAATCGCCTGGGAAGAAGCCGAGCACGCCGCCCACTTTGCCGAACTGAATGGCAAAATTAGCGCCAGCACCAAGGAAAACCTGGAAAAGATGCTGGCCGGCGAGCTGGGAGCCAACAAAGGCAAGCGCGAAGCCGCTGTCAAGGCCAAGGAAAACAACATCGACCATGCCCACGACTTCTTTGACGAGTCCTCCCGGGACGAAGGCCGCCACGCCCTGGCCCTGGAAGGCCTGCTTAATCGCTACTTCAAGTAAATAGGGCTGCATTACTGAAAAGGGCGTACACACTTAAAGCCGGGGAATATTCCCCGGCTTTTTGCCTGGATTTGCCGTCCGGTGCTATCAGGAAGATCCGGCGGGAGGAAAACGTATGCTAGCAATAAGATAGAGGATTGCTGGTATAATCAGCAAGTAAGCAAAGCCCAGGGGTTGGAGGAAGAAAAAAAAGCTTTTCACTTCCAGGTTGTTCCCTGGATGCCGGGCCAGAAAATAGACCAGAGGCAACTGGTAAAAAGCCAGCAGGCGATAGTCTTTTAAATCGAACATGCGCCCGGCCAGGTAAGCGCTGGCCCAGAGAAGAGCTGCGACCGTAGGAAACGCCAGAATAATCCACAGGGAGATAAAAACCAGGCTGGTGCGTTCAATAAAGGTGCCGGCAAACTCGGCCAGCTGGGTGACACTTAACCCCGGAATTAAAGCATACTTAAGGAGCTCAATTCCTAAAACTCCCTGGCAGGTGGTCAGGACAGTGATTACGACGACCATTACCACCAGGTAACCCCGGCTGGCAGCCTGCCAGGCTTCCCGGGGTTGCTGCAAGAATGGCACCAGGATTAGAAACAAGCTCATTTCTTCGGCATTGCTAATGCGCCAGAAGGCCAGGCGCAGGACCGGCCAGGGTCCTCTGGGTAATATTGGTAAGAAATTGTCAAAGCGAAGATGGGGCAGGACCAGTAAAAAAAGGATCATAATCAACGGTAAAGTGACTATGATGATAATAATGCAGGCGCGCGCCAGGGGTTCCAGGCCCCGGCTGGCTAGGTAGGCTGCCGCAATAAGTAAAGATAAAATGATAACTTCGGCCGGCGTACGCGCCAGCAGGGAATTTTTGATTACATCAGTAGTAACCCGCGTAACGTGGGCCGTCAAAGCAAGCCAGTAAAAAAGTAAACCTAAACTCAGGGGCCAGGCCACCCAGCGGCCGGCAATTTGCCGGCTGAAGCCGAAAAAATCCTGCCGGGGAAACTTCATGGCCAGGCGGGTAAGAATGTATATTGCTCCCAGGCTGAAAAAAGTCTCCAGGGGTGAAACCAGCCACATGTCCACCCCCACCTGATCGGCTATGTCCCTGGCGCCGATTAAGGTCCCAACTTCGATCATTGCGGCTACAGTTAAAAAGAAGGCCTCGCTGGTACCAATTCTTTCTTGCGATAGCATTTAGCTCACCATTCCTGTACCCCTGATGCTTACCTTTACCTGTACAGTAACCGGTAGACTGGGGTATATTTGCCGCCACTGCCCTTTCATAGCTTCCCACTGGTGCGGCCTAACTTTTTCCACCTTGCGACCAAAGCCCAGTACATCAGCCTGGTACTGTTGCTGTAACTTGCCCAGTACCTCCCTGATACGCTCCTCCATTAGTCTGGCCGCCCTGTTTTCCACTTGCTGCAGGTCGCCAGCTGCAAACAACCTGGGATTGCCCATTTTTTCAGCTATTTTACCTTCAACCTTTATTTTTATAGTAAAACTTAATTTATCTTCTTCTATTACAGGCTTTACTTGCGCCTGGAGCTTATTAAATTCTACACTTAATGTTTGCTGTAACTCCGGTACCGGTACTACTAGAATGTCGCAACCTTTAGTTTCCCCGGTGATCCAGAGGGCGGCCTGGGTTTCTTGGGGAGTGAGCCACCCCACCAGCCGTCCTTCGCGAATTACACCGGCACCGCTGACTTCTAATTTTTGCCCTGGAACCATCTTTACCCTTGAAAGTAAGATATCTTGGCCGGCGTTCAGGGCGGCCAGCACTTCAGCTAAAGAATGCTTGACAAAACGGGAAGTCTTAATAACTTGCTGCATCTGTTCATGTAAAAACATGCTGACACTGCGGGCAAATTCGGGACGGGCTTCCATTATACCCCCGGCAGGCCCCTCGGCCAGCAGGACATTAATAGCTAGATAGCTTTCCCGATTGCGGGCCCACCAATCTAATACCGACTTTAAATCACCCCGGCGGGCCAGTTCTTCGCCTATGAGCAGTATTTTTTGGTGGCCAAAGAAAAGGGTCCGTTCCGAACGGGTAGCCGCCTTATTTATGGCCTCGGCAAAGGTAGTTCCAGTCAAAGCCAGACGCCAGGTCGGCATGGTATTCTCATCTTGCCCTTCGCCACCGCCACCACCGCCCCCACCCCTGGTAACCATGCGGCGCAGGATCGGCATTTCCAGGGTAATTTTCCAAAGTTCCGTCACCGCCAAATCACCACCGGCAGCAGCCAGGTCAACTGCCGCCCCCAGCACCAGGGCCCGGCGTTCCAGGTCTTTGTTATCCCAGCAGCCGGCGGTAAATATTATTAATGATAGAAGGAAAACAGCCCGGTACAGGTTCCTCCGGTTCATCGCTTTTTATTACCTCTACCTATGCGCCTGGCTTCCAAAGGCTTGTGATAAACCGGGCGGAGGCGCTCCCTGAAAAGGGCGGCCCGGTAAATACTATCTTTAAGATCCGCTGCTGTCCAGGGTGCCCAGGGTTTAAGATAAGGCACACCGAAGCTTTTTAAAGAAACCATATGGGTAAGGATTAGCATTAACCCTAAAATAACACCATAAAGGCCAAAAATTGCCGCCATGATCATTAAAAAGAAACGCAAGATCCGTAAGGAGATAGCGGCGTCATAACTGGGAACGACAAACCCGGCTATAGCTGTCAGCGCCACAACAATTACCATGGCCGAGCTGACAATACCCGCCTGGACCGCCGCCTGGCCCAAAATAAGCGCCCCAACAACACCCAGGGTTTCCCCCAGAGGACCTGGCAGGCGGATACCCGCTTCCCGCAACAGTTCCAGGACGCTTTCCATGATAAAGGCCTCGATAATAGTTGGAAAAGGTAGACCTTCACGACCGGCGCCGATGGAAATGGCCAGGGAGGTAGGGATCATTTCCGGCGTAAAGGATACCATGGCAATGTAGAAGGACGGTAGCAGCAGGGCCAGGAAAGAGCCGACAAAACGCAAGGTGCGAATCAGGACGGCAATAAACCAGCGGTGGTAATGATCTTCCGGGCTATGCATTAAGGAGTTGAAAGTCGCAGGTACAATCAGGGCAAAAGGTGTATTATCGGTTAGAATAACTACCCGCCCTTCCAGAAGGGCGGCGGCAGCTTCATCGGGCCTTTCGGTGTTCTGGATCTGGGCAAAGGGGGAATACCATTTATCCTCGATAAACTGCTCGATATAGGCGCTTTCAAGGATACCATCGATATCGATTACGTTGAGGCGCTGCTCCACTTCAGTGATCAACCCGGGGTTAGCTATACCCTCAATGTACATTAAACCAACTGTCGTCTGGCTGCGCCGGCCTAAAAAATAAGTCTTTAATTTAAGCTGGGGGTCCCGCAGGCGGCGCCGCAAGAGGGCCGTATTGGTCCGCAGGCAATCAGAAAAACCCTCCCGGGAACCCCTGATCAAGGCTTCGGTAGGCGGCTCTTCCACCCCCCGGTATTCCCACCCACAAACCTCAATAGCCAGGGCCCGTTTGATACCATCCAGGAAAAATAAAGCAAAGCCGCTCAGGATACAGCGTGCCGCTTCCCGGAATTCAAGGATTTCCCGCACATTGGCTACAGTTAAAAGGGAGTCCCTGACCTGGCGGTAGAGTTCATAAGGTGCCCCCGTCAATACTGGCATCGCCTGGGGCCCTTCCAGGAGGATTGACTTCATAATCTGATCATTGACTAGATCATTATTTACCAGCCCGTCGACATAAACAAGAGCCGCCTGATGCCCCATAACCCCGCCAATTCGCATCCGCCTGAAGACAACATCCTGGCAGTCGGCAAAAATGGCTTGTAAAGTTTCTAGATTAACCGCCAAACTATATTGCAACGGCAGTGCTGCCGCTTGCCCTTCATCGACCAGGGGAACGGCCTTATTCCTATGTCCCAGGTAACGCCAGGATTTATTAGCCACCAGGATTTCTCCTCCTTTAAATGCTATTTTTATCTTGCCTGGAAAAATAGTAAAATATAACCTGGAAAGCTCAGCGATACCTGTTTTAGAAAGTTAAAGAAAAGTTATAGCAAACTACCGAGAAGTCATATGGATATTTTCCAGCGTAAAGAAAAAAGCTGCATTGACTTCACCCGATTTTTGGGTTATAATAAATTTTGCTGTCGGGATGTAGCTCAGCTTGGCTTAGAGCGCACGGTTCGGGACCGTGAGGTCGCTGGTTCGAATCCAGTCATCCCGACCATTGTTTTCGAAAGATAAAAGGCCTATCTCATCAAGAGATGGGCCTTTTTATTTTTAGGTCATCACTATTTGAGGCGGCCGACATAGGATATATTGAAACCAATCAAGGAGGGGAAGTTACATGGGCGGCCTCACCCTGGATAGACGTTTTGCTTTCATCCTTTTCCTCATCCTCATCCTGCTGTTCTTCGGTGACAATTAAACAATTAAATTTTAGTCCGGGGCCGGGGCAACCCGGCCCTTTTGTTACACCAGGCCGGGGAAAGCAAGCTGGCGCAGGGCTTCGTAGAGGACCAGGGCGACGGTATTGGCTAGATTAAGGGAGCGAAGCCCCGGGCGCATGGGGATACGCAATACCCTCTCCCCCGCCGGCTCCAGGATGGAGGCCGGCAGGCCCCGGGTTTCGGGGCCAAAAACGAGAAAGTCCCCCGGACGATAATTGACATCCGTATAATAGCGATGGCCCCTGGTCGACAGGTAGTAACAGGTGGCCTGGGGGTAGGTTTCCAGGAAAGACTGCCAGCTGTTGTGTTCATGGATAGTTACTTCATCCCAGTAATCCAGACCGGCGCGTTTCAAGTGCTTCTCATCCAGGCGAAAACCCAGAGGATGGATTAAGTGCAAAACCGTCCCCGTAGCCGCGCAGGTACGGGCAATATTGCCGGTATTCTGGGGGATTTCCGGCTGGTAGAGGACAACGTGCAGCGGCAAGGTAACCCAATCTCCTTTGTAAATGTCTTTCATGCTTCACGGGCGGTATCCAGCCCGAGTGGAGAGATTTTCTTAAACTATAGTAACTCCGTATGATAATCCACCAGCTCAATATCCCCTTGCGCCTCCAAAAAGTCCAGGATCGCGGCCATGACCTGGTCGGCATGGCTGCCGGCGGTGCTGACGCAGGCAATGCCCACCTCGGCTTCCTGGTGGCTGTCGTGACGCCCTACTTCGGCGGCGGCGACGTTAAAGCGGTTGTGCAAACGTGTGAGTAAACTCTTTAATACCCGCCGTTTATCCTTTAAACTCCTTGCCCCGGCAATACGCAAGGTTGCCTGGCTTACCCCAATTACCATCAGGGTTCATCCCCTTCCCCGGGTTCACATTCCGGCCTGCTTCTGTTATATTATAATGGATTATAGCCTTTGGGAAAGGAGGAAATACCGTGGGCCAGAATTTAGCCCAGAAAATAATCAGCCAGCACCTGGTGGCCGGCAGGATGGTGCCGGGGGAGGAAGTCGCCATCCGCATCGACCAGACCCTGACCCAGGATGCCACCGGCACCATGGCCTACCTGCAGCTGGAAGCCATGGGCATCCCCCGGGTGCGGACCAAACTTTCTGTCAGCTATGTCGACCATAATACCCTCCAGACCGGCTTTGAAAACGCCGATGACCACCTTTTCCTGCAGAGCATAGCCGCTAAATACGGCATTATCTTTTCCCGCCCCGGTAACGGCATCTGCCATCAGGTTCACCTGGAGCGCTTTGCCGTCCCGGGGACAACCCTCCTGGGCTCCGACAGCCATACCCCTACCGCCGGCGGGGTGGGCGCCCTGGCTATAGGTGCCGGTGGCCTCGATGTCGCCGTGGCCATGGCCGGGGGACCTTTTTATTTTAACATGCCGGCCGTGATCCGTGTCAATTTACACGGCCGTTTGTCCCCCTGGGTCAGCGCCAAGGATATTATCCTGGAGGTTTTGCGTCGCCTGACGGTCAAAGGCGGGGTAGGTAAAATCATCGAATACGGCGGGGATGGTGTCGCCACCCTTTCCGTACCGGAACGCGCCACCATTACCAATATGGGCGCCGAACTGGGCGCCACCACCTCCATCTTTCCCAGCGACGAGGTTACCCGGTCCTTCCTGGCCGCCCAGGGACGGCCTGATGACTGGGTGGAATTGCTGCCGGATGCCGATGCTACTTACGAGCAGGTCATTGACATCGACCTGGGAAGCCTGGAACCCCTGGTGGCCAGGCCCCACATGCCGGATAACGTGGCCACCGTCCGGGAAGTTGGCCCCATTAAAGTCAACCAGGTGGCCATAGGCAGCTGCACCAATTCTTCTTATACCGATCTCATGCGCGTGGCGGCCATCCTTAAAGGCAAGCGCGTCCACCCGGATGTCAGCCTGGTCATTGCCCCCGGTTCCCGCCAGGTCTTGCGTATGCTGGCGCAGAACGGCGCCCTGGCCGACCTGGTCACGGCGGGTGCCCGGATCCTTGAGTGCGCCTGCGGCCCCTGTATTGGTATGGGACAGGCCCCTCCTTCGGGCGGCGTTTCGGTGCGTACCTTCAACCGCAACTTCCAGGGTCGCAGCGGTACCGCTGACGCATTAGTCTACCTGGCCAGCCCGGAGGTTGCTGCCGCGACGGCTATCAACGGCTACTTAAGCGATCCCCGGGAACTGGGTGACCCCATCAATATAACTTTACCGGCGAGCTTCCCCGTCGACGACGGCATGTTTATCTTCCCGCCGGAGGATGGTGCGCAGGTGGAGATCCGGCGCGGGCCCAACATCAAACCGCTGCCCTTACCCCAGCCGCCGGACCCGATGATCGAAGCGCCGGTAATCTTAAAGACGGGCGATAATATTACCACTGACCATATTTCACCGGCCGGGGCCAAATACCTGCCCCTGCGTTCCAATATTCCCGCTCTGGCCGAGCACGCTTTCGAAGGGGTGGACCCCACCTTTGCCCGGCGGGCCAGGGAAGCCGGGCGGGGAATTATTCTCGGCGGGCAAAACTACGGCCAGGGTTCCAGCCGCGAGCATGCCGCCCTCTGCCCCATGTACCTGGGCATCAAGGCCGTCATCGCCAAATCCTTTGCCCGGATCCACCGCAGTAACCTGGTGAATTTCGGCATCCTGCCCCTAACCTTTGCCGACCCGGCCGATTATGACCGCATTGAAGCGGGTGATAGGCTGATCATTGATTTGCACGCCGGCCTGGAGCAGGATGAAATCGCCGTTACCAACGTTACCAGGGGCTTTACCTTTAAAGTACGCCACGGCCTTTCCCCCCGCCAGCAGGCAATCATTTTAGCCGGCGGGCTATTAAATTACACCAGGCAACAGGCAGCGAAGTAAATACCCCGGTGACATTTAACGGTTAATGGGGCTAGACCTGGTAGTATTTTACCGGTCTAGCCTTATTCTTTGTATGAAACTGCGCCTCTATTGCCTGCTTCATCTCCTGGAAAATGATAGCGTAAAATTTAACATAAAAAGAGAGACCTAATATTAAAGGTCCCTCTTTCTTTCAGGCCGGCAATTTATTCCCTAAAAGCTTTACCCGTGGATCAGTACCGGCAGGCAGCGGGTGCAAACCCATGTGCTTTCGCCGTGGTGGCGGGCAAAGAGAAGGACGGCCCGGGTTTCATCGGCACCGCAACGCAGGCAACGGGGAGCCGTACCCTCTGCCCTTTTGGCAGCCAGATTCTCTTCGGCCGCAATGGGATCAAAGGCCGGCGCCTCCCGCTCCTCAATAGTCAGGGCCCCGGTGGGACATACGTTCAGGCAAACGCCGGCACCATCACACAGTTCCTCCCGCAGAACCCTGGCCTTACCGTCAATAATCTCAATGGCTCCCTCGGCGCAGGGCGATACGCACAGGCCGCAGCCGGTGCATTTCTCTTCGTCTATAGGACAATCTTGCGTTTCATAAGATCACCTTCTTGGAAGACTTAGATTTTTATCAAGCTGCTTTGCTTACCTATATTTTATCTCCTTTAAGCAAAGCTCATTGTGATGCCTTACCCAGGCTCTTGTGATCCGCATCACTACAGTAACTACTAACCACACACTGCCGGCACTCGGGACGCCTGGCCCTGCAGACCGCCCGGCCGTGGTGGATTAGCAAGTGGTGGGCTTCACCGCGGGTACCGGGGGGCAGAATAGCCATAAGCTGCTTTTCTGTTTCCAGGACATTACCGGCACGTGCCAGACCCAGGCGGTTGGCCACCCGGAAAACATGGGTGTCGACGGCGATGACATCCCGGCCATAGGCGTTGCTCAGGACCACATTGGCCACCTTCCGCCCTACCCCGGGGAGGCGCAGGAGGTCCTCAAGTTTATCCGGAACCCGGCCGCCATACTCCCTGACCAGGGTCCGGCAGGCAGCCACCAGGTGGGCGGCCTTCATCCGGTACAGGCCCAGGCTTTTAATACAGGCAGCAACCTCTTCCGGGTCTGCCGCCGCCAGGGCCGCCGGGGTGGGATAACGCCGGAAAAGCTCCGCTGTCACCTTGTTTACCTGGTCATCGGTGGTTTGGGCCGAGAGAATGGCCGCCACCAGGAGTTCAAAGGGATTTCTGTATTTAAGGCGCGACCGCGCCCCCGGGTAAGCGGCTCGTAAAGCCTTGAGAATTGCTTCTACTCTACCCTTTTGCATAACCACTTACTCCTTGATAAAAAATAGTTACAAACGAAAGGAGGAAGCTGCCATGCTCAGCGCGGAAGTAAGCCTTTACCCGCAAAAGACAGCCCGGGCCAGTGAGATTATCAACGACTCCCTCCAGTCCCTGGCCCAGCAGGGCGTTAGCTACAATGTCGGCCCCATCAGTACCGAAATCCACGGTAAGGAAGAACAGGTCTGGGCCGGTATCCGTTCCCTTTTCGACCGGGCCAGTTCGGCAGGCGAGGTCAGCATGGTCGTTACCCTTTCCAATGCGGCCCGTAAAGGCTGAACTCCCTTTCCGGAATCAAAAAGCCGGTGTATATCATATACAGCCGGCTTTTTGATATGCTCAGCAGGGTCATTGCTATTTACTGACAGGCCCGGCCTCCAGGATGCCGGTCGGTACGTCCTTGAATTTGGCAAAATTCTCTTTAAAGAGGCCGGCCAGCTTGCGGGCCATGGCATCATATTTTTCCGGTTCCGCCCAGGTGTTGCGGGGATTGAGGATTTCCGCCGGAACTCCGGGGCAGGCTTTAGGTACAAGGAAGCCGAAGACCGGGTCGGGGGTAAATTCCACCTCATCCAGTTCGCCGTTTAAAGCCGCCCGGACCATGGCGCGGGTATGGGGCAGGCTCATGCGCCGGCCGGTGCCGTAGGGTCCCCCTGTCCAGCCGGTATTGACCAGGTAAACGCTGGCGTTGTGCTTGGCTATCCTTTCCCCCAGGAGGTTGGCGTAAACCATGGGCGACCGGGGCAGGAAGGGCGCCCCGAAACAGGTGGAAAAGGTGGCCTGGGGGTCGGTGATACCCCGCTCGGTGCCGGCCAGCTTGCTGGTATAACCGGACAGGAAATGGTACATGGCCTGTTCCCGGGTCAGTTTGGCTATGGGCGGCATAACGCCAAAGGCGTCAGCGGTGAGGAAAACTATCGACCGGGGATGGCCGCCCACCCCCGGGATTACGGCGTTGGGGATGAAATCTACCGGATAGGCAGCGCGGGTGTTTTCCGTCAGGGCATCGCTGTCGTAATCAATGGTCCGGCACTCGGGGTCTACAACAACATTCTCCAGGACGCTGCCGAAACGGATAGCGTTCCAGATCTGGGGCTCGTGCTCGGCGGAGAGCTTGATGCACTTGGCGTAGCAACCGCCTTCAAAGTTAAAAATCCCTTTATCCGACCAGCCATGCTCATCGTCGCCAATGAGGTAGCGTTCCGGATCGGCCGACAGGGTAGTCTTGCCGGTGCCGGAAAGGCCGAAAAACAGGGCCGTATCGCCTGCCGGCCCCATGTTGGCCGAGCAGTGCATGGGACAAACTCCTTGCTCCGGCAGCAAATAGTTCATAACGGTAAAGATGGATTTTTTCATCTCGCCGGCATAGGAGGTACCGCCGATGATGACCAGCCGCCGGTCAAAGTTTAAAATAATAAAGGCTTCGGAACGGGTACCGTCTTCCTCCGGAATGGCCTTGAAGCCCGGAGCGCAGATAACGGTAAACCGGGGCTCATGGCCGGCCAGTTCTTCCGCCGTCGGCCTGATAAAAAGCTGGTGGACAAACAGGTTCTGCCAGGCATACTGGTTGACGATCCTGATGGGCATGCGGTAGGCAGGATCAGCCCCGACAAAGCCGTCAAAAACAAAGAGTTCCTTTCCCTGGAGGTAGGCCGTCAGGCGACTGTAAAGGCGCTCAAAGGTCGCTTCGCTCACAGGCTGGTTGACGCCACCCCAGCTGATGCTGTCGTGAACGGCGGGTGTGTCCACGATAAACCTGTCGTTAGGGGAACGGCCGGTATACTTGCCTGTATTCACGCTTAATGCCCCGCTGGGAGCCAGGATGCCCTCTCCCCGCGCCAGGGCTATTTCAACCAGCCGGGCCACCGGCAGGTTGCGGTAAACAGTACCGGGATTAATGAGGCCTAATCGCTCTAAACCATAAGTACTGCCCATAAACTCTCCCTTCCTTCTCCCTCTATAATCTTTAGCAATATACCACAGGGGCTGAAGGAAGGTCAACAGAATCAATGCATGTATACTGTACACCTTTAACGCGAATCCGGGGCACTGCTGTTGCCCCTGCTATGGTCGCAATATTTTTACCGATAAGCCGCCCTGCCGGCCGCCAGGACGCCGTTGCCGGCGACAAAGTAGGCCAGGCGCAGGGCTTCCCGGATCTCCTCTTCGCTGGCGCCGAGCTCCCGGGCCTGTTTAGCCAGGACGGCTACCCCTTCGCCGGCGCCGTGGGCGGCGTCCAGGGCCAGGGTGATGAGGGTCTTGGTCTTGGCGTCCAGGGCGCCGGGGGCCATGGCCGTTTCCGCTACAGCTTTAACAGCCCGGTAAAACTCCGGATCCCGCTCCGATAGGGCTTCAATAAAGGGTGGTAAGGGCATCTGTATCACCTTCCTCTATTAAGATGCGGGGTGTAGGAGGGATGGCAACTTGGTAGGAACGGGTCAAGTCCGTCATCGATTAACACCTCCCTGTTCCCCTCGTTTTTATGTTCTCCCTGCGGGTACAAAATCCTGCCAAGGTATAAAAATGCCGTACCGGCCTTTTTATATCTGATAAGTAAGTAAGTAAGTAACTAGTTGAAATCTCACAGCTATGAAGGGCTTACATATAAGCACTATTTTATACCTTTACACCCCCAGCCAGATAAGTTTTTAGGGCCAGGAGCAGAATGCCGGCCTCGGCGGCGTGGTAGGGCCAGGGGTGACCCCGGGCGATAATATTCTCCTCCAGCCCTTCCACATACTGGCGCACCCGCCAGCGGTCTTCCATGAGGGCGGCGGTATAGACTACCAGCGTGGTGATAAAATTCTCCGGCGCCGTCTGCCGGTACCAATGGGGATAATTCCGCAGGAAATTGGCGTACAGGCGCCTGGCAGCCTCTTCCCGGGGCGTGAGGACGCCGGTTATAATGGGAAAGAGCTGCGCCATGGCATCCGGATACCACTTTTTCCAGTTGGGCCGCCGGCGCAGGCCGGCGCGGTAAATAGCCGGGCAGTAGCCGCCATCGAGAAGCATCTTAGCCTGGATGGCATCTTTTACTCTTGCGGCCAGGGCTGCATATCTACCGGCTTCTTGGGCGTACTTACTGACCTTTTTCTCCCCCTCCGCCTCCAGGTGTCCGTTTGGCATCCGTGCTTCTCCGGCGTACCCCCTTACGCGCGCCAGCAGCCAGGCGTAATCTTTTAACCCCTGATAGACCTCACAGTTGTCCATCAGGTACTTCACCCGCCAGTCCGGCCGGGCCACGGTGAGGTTATCCCGCTGGAGGGTCGCCAGTATGGCCCCAGCCACCAGGTCCAGCTCCGGCCTGTGGTCCTCCACCCAGGCCCTGTCGCCGCTACTCTCGTAATAAAGCCGCACCAGGGTGAGGAAGGTGGCAGCGTAAGAATCAGAGGAATCATAGGTGCAGGCCGGAACCTCCGCGCCCCTCTCATCCAGGTAATAATCGTAGACGGTACCCGTGACGCCGTAGCGGTCCGGCCTTTCCAGGCGGGACAGGTACCAGTCCAGGTAGGCCCGCACCCGCGGTAGACTCAATCCCCAGGCCGCCAGGCCGTAGAGGGCCAGATGGGCAAAGTAGGGAACAATTTTAGGCCGGCCGGGGTAGGAGGTAACCACCGCCCCCCGGGGTAACTGCTGGCTGAGGATCCATTCGGCCTCCCGCCGGACAATTGCTTCCATAAAAAAACACCCCCACCCTATTGTATGGTGAGGGGAGAACCCTGGTCAGGGCCGGGCGTATCCGTTCCGGGTCAAAAAACCCCTGCTTCTTGACGTAACATCATCTCGCCTTTTCTTATTAATACCTGGATAGGAAATTTTTTAGAGCACAAGTCAAATGCCGGCAAACTTTAGCAACTTAGTCATCAAGACACTCAGGGGCGACCGCCGGGTGCAGAACTACTTCTGCCCGGTATCTGCGGCAGGAAACTATAAGCACTCACCATCAAGGAAATGACCAACAAGGCCAGGCCAAAGGGTAAAAGATCAACGGCAACTTCAAATAAGGTGGGCACGTAGGGCCAGGAGCCGGCAAATACCGGCGCTCCTGCCTTAAATACGCCAACTGCTATGGGATAATTCCAGCCTTCAATTTCCATTCCAGGGATAGAGAGGCTTAAAGGGAACTGGTTAAAGGCCGGGAACATTAACATCAGCCGGTGGGCAAATACGCCGGTAAAAAGCAGGGCGCATCCCAGCAAGAGGGAACCGGCCGACCGACCGCCTTTTTCGCTGAAGAAGTAAACCATGACCAGGGCCGGCAGGGCGATTTCCACCAGGTAGACCGGGCCATAACGCTTGAAAACCAGGCCCAGGGTGCTTAAGGCTTCGGGGCTGCCCCACCACCAGTGAATTAAGATATCCATGGCTACGAAAAAGAAGTGGACGGCCAGGGCGCTGGCCGCAATCCTGGCCAGGGTATTAAAGGCGCCTGCATACTGGTTAAACCCATCTTTCCCGACCACCAGGATGGCAATCACCAGCACCAGGGCCGTCCCGGAAGCCACCGCCACGGCGATGAAATCCGGGGGTAAGATGGCCGTATACCACCAGCCGCGCGAAGCCTGGGTGGCAAAAATCAAGGCCGTGATGGTGTGAATTAGAATCGCCACCGGGAGCCCCACCATGGCTACCCGCCGGGACCACCTGGCAGCAATGCTTTCTACCTCCTCCTGGGAAAGCTTCCTTGTCCAACCGTTGAGAAAGCCGCGTCCTTCCTTTTTCCAGTCCGGTAAAAGCTGAAAATAAACGCTCAAGAAAGTTAAGACGGTATAGGCGGAAACAACTATTACGTCCCAGATTAAAGGCGACCGGAAATTGGGGTGCAGCAGCAAGTTGTAAATCCTGTCTACCCGCCCCAGATCCGGCAGGATGATTACCGCCGCGGCCATAATGCTGGCAAAGGCAGACAGGGAAGCAATGCGGGTAAAGGGCTTCAACTGCTCAAGATTGAAGAGGTAAACCGAAGAAGAAACGATTAGCCCCCCGGCGGCAATCCCCACAAAGAAGGCGAAGGTGGCAATATACAGGCCCCAGCTAAAGGGATTGCGCATGCCGGTCACAATCAGACCGCTTTTAAGCTGGTAGCCCCAGGTAAATAAACTTACCAGCAAAAGAACCAGGCCTATGGTAAAAGCCACATTTAGTTTCCTCACAAGATCTCCCTCCTTTTACTTCCGCGGTCCTGCTGGCGGCAGGTAAAAGACTTTGGGCTTTGTACCCAGTTCTTCTTTTAGCCTTAAAGCCTGCCGCTCCCGCACCAGGCGGCTTACTTCCGACTTGGGGTCATCGAGGTCGCCAAAGAAGCGCGCCCCGGCCGGACAGGCCTGGACACAAACCGGTAATTCCCCTTTATCGGTATACTGCACGCAGAAGGTACATTTTTCCACTATTCCTTTGGGACGATCCGGCATGTAGACCAGGCGGCTGTTCCGGTCGCGATGCTCGAAAGGATAGCCGTAATCATACCCCGGCATATAACCCGCCTTTGCTTTGGCCTTTTGCTGGTCCTCCCAGTTGAACTGGCGCACGCCGTAGGGACAGGCGGCCATGCAGTAACGGCAACCGATACAGCGCTCGTAGTCAACCAGCACCCGGCCCCGGTCGTCGGTGTAGGTCGCCCCCACCGGGCAGACCTTTTCACAGGGCGCGTTTTCACACATCTGGCAGGATACGGGTAAGAAATACATCTCCACTTCCCCGTTTTTCGCTACGGGAAGCTGGTGTTCAGGACTTCCAGGAGTAAAGACCCGGTTCCACCACATACCCGGCGGCTGGGAGTTGTGCCCTTTGCAAACCACCGCGCAGGTACGGCAGCCGATGCAGCGGTCCAGGTCGATGACCATTCCCAGTCTCACTATACCTCACCTGCCTTTCTTACATCGCAGAGGGCTTCGTTCCAGGCTGTATTGGGGGCCCATATCCCCGGTACGAAGTAGACCTCATGGGTGGGCTTGATAAAAGGATAGGTCAGGGAGTTATAAGAGTCACCGTTAAGATAGCGGCTCCACCAGCCCTGCTCAAAGACGACTATTTTTCTCCCCAGGCCCGGGTCCAGGACGGCATAACCACGCACCCGGCCGCGGTCATTGTAAACTTCGACCAAGTCGCCTTCTTTAATACCCTTTGCGGCAGCGTCCTGGGGGTTCAAGAAAACCTTCGGCTTATTATCCTGCAGCTCGTTCATCCAGAGATTATTGGAATGGGTGGAGTGGACCCGGTAAAGGGAATTACGAGTGATATAGGCAAACTGGTACTTGCCTTTAACTTCCGGATTCAAGGCATACTCGCTATCCTCAAAGGGCGGCTTGTGCACGGGCAAAGTCTCACCCAGCTGGATAAAGGTTTCCTCTTCCTTATAAAACTCGATCCGACCACTCCTGACAAATTTTGCCGTCGCTTCCAATGCCGCCGGCCGGCTGACAGGCGGGAAGGGCTTTTTAAACTGTACCTGTTCATAAAAGGGAATCTGGCGATTTCCCGGCACCTCCGATTTCAGCCGCACCGGCCCCTTTTTTAGTTGCTCCAGGGTAATCCCGGCCACAGGCTGGCCGCCGGTGGCAAGGAGAAGTTCAATGGCTTTTTCCGCCGCCGTGTTCTCATCCAGATCGGGGAAAAAGTGTTTTGCAAAGTCGGGATTGAGCCTTTTAGCTAGTTCCCTGGCCATCCATAGTTCGGACCTGGCTTCATAAAGAGGCCTGATAGCCGGCTGCTGCAGCTGCATGTAGGGGTGCAAAGGAGTGGTTACCAGTTCGGTCTTTTCATACCAGGTGGCAGCCGGGAAAACGACATCGCTGTAACGGCAGCTGGTGGTCAGGGAAAAATCCAGGCCGGCGATGAATTCCAGTTCGCCCTTTATTGCCATCTGCCGCAGGCGGTCGGCCATATTATGCTGGTCGAAGGGGTTGCCCCAGCCAAAGATCAGGGCTTTGACCCCGTTCTTGGGCCACCTGGCTTTCATACCGGGGGTCGGGCCATGGAGGATATAAAGCCAGGGAAGCCATCTGGGCGGCCTGGGAAACCACCATTCTTTGACATTGAACCGGATCTTGTACTGGCCGGCATAGGTGGAAATACCCGCACCCGGCTTGCCGAGATTGCCGGTCAGCACCGGCAACAGAGCCAGGGCGCGGCCCTTCAAGTCGCCGTGATACCACTGGTAGTTGCTGGCACCATAGATGACATGGAGCGGTTTCGTTGTCGCCATCTCCCGGGCCAGGCGGACCACCGTATCCCCGGGAACGCCAGTCTCCTGCTCTACATAGGCCGGTGTATAGCTGGCTAAATGTTCTTTTAACAGCTGGAAGACCGGTTTGGCCTTAACCCGCCGGCCGTCCTTTAATTCGATATCTACTTCGCCCTCTAGGATTACATCCAGAGGAAGCTCCAGCTTTTCCGGGTGCACGGCCAGGAACTGCCCGTTGTAAGCGACAAAGGCCTCCCGGTAGGGCGGTAGTCCGTCCGGTCTGGTCAGGCCCTTTACCTCATCCGCTTTCAGGCGCCGCCCGTTATCAAGACGAACCAGAAGGGGCATATCGCTGTAGGTTTTGATGAATGCCTCGTCATAGAGTTTTTCTTCAATGATTACCCTGGCCATCCCCAGGGCCAGGGCCGCATCGCTGCTGGGTTTAAGCTGGACCCATTCGTCGGCCTTGGCGGCCGTCGGGCTGTAGTTGGGGTCAAAAACAACCACCTTTGTACCATTATTCCTGGCTTTAATCAGGAAGTCAGAGTCAATAAGGCGGGTAACCATAATGTTAGAACCAAATATCGCTATATAGCGGGAATTAAGCCATTCCAGGGGTTCCAGCTCTTCCGTCTGGACGCCGAAGGTCATGGGCCAGAACATAGGCAGATCGCCGTTCTGGTCGTAAGGGTGGATCAGGCTCCACCCCGCCATAGTAGCCAGGGCAAGCCAGGCTCCCTTCTGGACGTGGCCGGTCCCGCCGACCTGGAAAATAAAGCCGATGGATTCCGGCCCGTATTTGGCGGCAATCTCCTTAAGGCGTTTTGCCGTATAGTCCAGGGCTTCTTCCCAGGATACCTCCCGGAACTCCCCCGCACCGCGTTCCCCGGTACGGATCAATGGTTTTTTTATACGGTCAGGACCGTAGATTAGGTTGATAAAGGAGAGCCCCCGCAGGCATCCCCGGGGTCCATATTCGGGCTCGGGGTAGTCGTTGGACGGTAAAAGGGCCTTGATCTGCCCGTCCACCACCATGGCCTTAATACCGCAGGCCAGGGTACAGTTGGGTGAACAGGTACTGCGCACGTATTTAACTTCTTTTAATGGGGACGTATTCTCTGCCCCGGCTTTCGGGATAAAATATCGCGTAGGCCCCGCCGTACCCGCCAGGACGGCCGTTGCTGCCGACGCCTTTAAAAACTGGCGCCGACTGAGCCTGAATTCTCGCTTCTCTTTCTTCTTCATTAAGGTCACCTCCAAGCGGCATTTAGGGACCAGACCCCGGTATCCCGTGGTGCTGGGAACTGGTTATTCATTTACGAGTTCCGTCGCACTTTTCTAAAATAATATTCTTGGTGTTATGGGGCCAACTATACCCCGTAATAAAACTGCCAACTGGTAGTATTTCTGGTCATATATTCCCCTCCCCCAACTTGTGAAAGTAACATATTTATACATGCCTTTTATAGCAAGTTTCATGCCAGCAAAGTAAAAAGCCCCGGTCTCTGTTATCCGGGGCTTTTCTGCCCTGCAAGGGTATAAGGGCTCTCTAAAATTTTATAACCCATCTCTAGAATTATAGAGAGTTTAGCCTCTCTATCCGGCAGGCTCCGGCCTTGGCCAGGGGCTGACCGGAAAGGGGATCGACGTTCCGGCCGGTGAGGTGGTTGGCCGCCTGGCGCCTTTCCCTCTCGCTGGGGTCCAGATCACCAAAGTGGAAGGGGACAAAGACCTCCCCCGGCGCTACCACCTCTGTAATCCTGGCCGGCACCTCAACCCAGCCTCGGCGGGACACCACCCGAACCACCTCGCCCTCAGCCACCTTTAAACGTGCCGCGTCTTGCGGGTTAATTTCCACATAGGCCCCGGGTACCAGGGCCTGGAGTTCCGGTATGCGCTTGGTCTTGGTCCGGGTATGGTAATGTTCAATAATCCGGCCGGTATTGAGCCAGAAGGGAAATTCTCCGTCAGGTACTTCTGGCGGCGGTGTATAAGGAACAGCCCAGAGACGCGCCCTGCCCTCCGGGTGATTAAACTCGCCATAACCCTGGGCTTCTTCTGGCAGCGTGGGAAAAACGCCGGCGGTGTAGAGCCGCGGTGTTCCCCGGCCGCCCTCCGGGCAGGGCCACTGGATGCCCCCCTGGCGTTCAAGCAGGGTGTAGTCCACGCCTGTCAGGTCATTGGGCCGGTGGCGGGTAAGCTCCCTTAACTCCTCAAAGGCCGCCGCCGGCCCCTGCCAGGCAAAGAGGCTCCCTGCACCCAGGTAGCGGGCCACCTGGCTGACGATGGCCAGGTCGTCCCGCGCCTCTCCTGGTGGATTCACAGCGCGGCGGACGAGATTCAGCCGCCGCTCGGAATTGGTAATTATCCCGTCCTTTTCCCCCCACCCGGCGCCGGGAAGGAAGATGTCGGCGAAGGCCGCCGTCTCCATGGGATAAAAGACGTCCTGGACAATTAAAAAGACCTTTTCTAGCTGGCGACGGCTAAACCCCTGGTCGGGCAGGGAAACGGCCGGGTTGGTGCCTATGACCCACAGGACCTTGAGCCTGCCGGCAGCAATTAGCTCCAGCATGTAGTTGATATCATTGACCCGGCGGGGCAACCGGTCTTCCGGGATACCCCAGTAGTTGGCCACCTGGCGGCGATGCTCGGGATTCTCGGGGTTGCGGAAGCCAGGGAGGCCGCCGCCCCCGCCGATCTCCCGCATGCTCATGGCCGAGGCCTGGCCGGTAAGGGAAAAGGGCGCCGAACCCGGCCGGCCGATTTTGCCGGTGATGAGGTGCAGGGAGTTAATCAGAGTTACCGTATCAACCGCCTGGCTGCTCTGGTTAACCCCCTGACAAAAAACGGTGACGGCGCTGGGGGATTGGCCGAAGAGGCGGGCGGCGGCCACAATATCCGCCCCCGGCACGCCGGTGAGAGCGGCCACCCGCTCCGGCGGGTAGGCGGCGGCGGCACGGGCCAGTTCTTCAAAGCCTGTCGTTGACCGCCGGATAAAGTCCCGATCCAGCAGACCTTCCTTAACTATAATATTAATCAAACCGTAGAGGAGGGGGATGTTGCTGCCGCAGCGCAGGCGCAGGTGGAGATCGGCCACCCGGGCCGGCAGGGTAAGACGCGGGTCGGCCACCATGATTCTGGCCCCGTTAAGTTTACGGTTGCGTAAAATCCGCTGCCAGAGCTGGGGGTGCATCTCCGCCGGGTTGGCGCCAAAGATAAAGATGAGGCTGCTCACATCCAGGTCTTCGTAGCAGCCCGGTGGGGCGTCCACGCCAAAAGAGCGGATATAGCCGCTTACCGTGGAGGCCATACAGAGCCGGGTATTGGCATCAATATTGGGCGTACCCAGCACGCCTTTAGCCAGCTTGTGGATGGCGTAGTATTCCTCCAGGGTCAGCTGCCCGCCGTGATAAATGCCGACGGCTTCCGGGCCGCCGCTTGCCAGGGCTTCCCGGAGACGCTGCGCCACCTCGGCCAGGGCTTTTTCCCAGGTCACAGGATGCATTTCCCCGCCCCGGCGACGAAGGGGTACCGTCGCCCGCTCCGGGTGGTGCAGGGTTTTCCACTCGTAAAGGCCCTTGAGGCACAGGTGGCCTTTATTTACCGGCGCGGCGGTATCAGGTTTGACGGCCACTGCCCGGCCGTCTTTAACCCCCAGGAAAAGGCCGCAGCCGGTACCGCAATAACCGCAGGTGGTAGCCACCCAGCGGTCTACAGCTATTTCCTCCTGATCCTGGAACAAGCTAAATATTCCTTGTTGCAGCTCCGCCAGTGCCATTAGCGCTCCCTCATTTATTACCAGCCATGGGTTAGAATAATTTCCATGCCAGTTCCAAATACTTCAGTTGATACTGTAGCGCTTCAATTTCTGGTAGAGGCCGGACGGATGAATGCCCAAAAGCCTTGCCGCCTCCTGCTTATTCCCCCCGGCAGCCGCCAGGGCCCTCTGGATAGCCGCCTTTTCCGCTTCTGCAACGGCCTCCTTCAATTCCAGGCCGGCCTCGTTGTCCCTCACCTGTTGCATAGCCGGCGGCAGGTGTTCCCGGCGGATGATGTCTTCCCCCGGCTCTAAGAAATTAAAGGCGTGCTCCAGGACATTCTCCAGTTCGCGGACATTGCCCGGCCAGGTATAGCGGTAAAATAGCTCCTGCACCCCCGGGGCGAGGCCCCTGACGGCCATCCCATAGCGGTTATTGAGGCGCCGGATAATGGCCGCCGT
Source organism: Moorella sp. E308F (assembly GCF_006538365.1). Lineage (NCBI taxonomy): Bacteria > Bacillati > Bacillota > Clostridia > Neomoorellales > Neomoorellaceae > Neomoorella > Moorella sp. E308F. The sequence goes on from NZ_BJKN01000001.1 coordinate 82,406, forward strand.
CAAAACCTCGATATCTTCCGGCCGCTCCCGCAGGGGCGGTATATTGAGGGTCACCACCGCCAGGCGGTAATAAAGGTCGCGGCGAAACTTGCCGGCCGCCTCCAGGGCCAGGAGATCCTGGTTGGTGGCAGCAATAATCCTCACATCTACCTTGATAGTCTTACGTCCCCCGACCCGCTCAAAGGAACGTTCCTGCAAAGCCCTGAGGAGCTTCGGCTGCATACTCAAAGGCAGGTCACCGATTTCATCCAGGAATATGGTGCCGCCATCGGCCAGCTCAAACTTGCCGGGCTTGCCGCCCCGGGCCGCCCCGGTAAAGGCCCCTTCCTCGTAGCCAAAGAGCTCGGCTTCCAGCAGGTTTTCCGGGATGGCCGCACAGTTGATTTTGATCAAAGGTTCATTGCGGCGGGAACTGGCCCTGTGGATGGCTTGGGCCAGCAATTCCTTCCCGGTACCGCTCTCACCGGTAATTAAAACGTTAGCCTCGCCCCGGGCCACCCGGGCTGCCCGTTTTTTCAGCTGCACCATGGCCGGGCTCGTCCCCAGTATCCCCTGCCAGGCGTCCTGTTCCCCATGGAGGGACGCGAGTTCCTGCTGGTAAAAGAGGACCTTGCCCTCTAAAACCTGCAGGCGCCGGGAAATATCTTTTAGGCCTGCAGCAGCCAGGTCTTCAACTGCCATGGCCTTGCCTACGGCACCCAGAAGGTTGCCGGCGGCATCTTTGACAGGCATTTCCGACAATAACAGTTTCTTGCCGGCATACTGGACCTCAAAGCCGACTACCGGCCGGCCAGTAGCCAGTACCTCCGGCAGGCGGCTGAAGGTTAAAACATCTCCTATCTCCCGGCCTGTAAGGACATCAGCCCTCTGGCCCAGGAGTTCGGCATACATCTGGTTGATACTGACGATTACCCCCTGGCGATTAACCACCACCAGGTAGAGGGGAAAATCATCGAGGAGGGCGGCGTAGAGTTCATTAATGGCCTGAAGGTAGGCTGCGTCCGGCTGTTCTTCCGTAAAAAGAACGAGGACTCCCTCCTGGCCGTCGGGGAAATAATCGACGCGGTAGTTTTTACCCCCGGCGGCAAAACAGGTTCCCTGGAGGGGGCGCCGGTGGGTAAAGACCTCGGCCAGGCGCGTCTCCGGAAAGACCTCCGTCAGTCGCCGGCCCTTTAAATCCCGGCCGGCCAGCCCCAGGATGGCGGCAGCCAGGGAGTTGGCCACCAGGATGTGACCGACGGCGTCGACATAGATCATTCCCTGCTGCAGCGCATTAAAGGTTTCTCCCCAGAAATCCCTGGCAGTCCCGGCCATTATTCTCCCCTCCCTGTATGGTCAGCCTTGTTCTTTCATTATGTTAACATTTCGTTCCCCTGACTGCAACCCGGCCAGGCATTCCACTAAAAACCGCAGGATCTCTTAATAAACCGTACAATCATTCCAAAAAGGAATATAAAGCATAGCAGGACTTTATAAAATGGCGACGAATCTCAAAGGCATATCACTGCTAAAGGAGTGAGAAGATACCTTGACCAGCAAAACGGTTTTGAGTGATGCGAGCAAAGGAAGTTATGTATGGCAATCTATAAAAGGTGGTTGGTTAAGGATATTTACCGAACCCTGGCCTATTGGAGTAGGTGTCTTTGCTCTAACCATTACCAACTTATTTATGTTCATGTATGCCCGGGCCCTGGGCGTCTTTCCCCAAATGGCCATGTGGGGGAGCTGGCTTTATAATCTGGTGGGGATTAAAACTGAAAGCCCATTTATCCCTTACCCTGTAAAGCCTATTTATCTGGATATGCATAGCTTGATTGACATAGGTATCATAGCTGGTACCCTTGGGGCTTCTCTGTTGGCCCGTGAATTTAAAATTCGTAAAGAAGACTGGCAGGGTTATCTCTGGGGCGCTGCTGGGGGCATACTGATGGGTTTGGGTACTGTCCTGATGCCTCCATGTAATATAGGAGGATTCTGGGTAGCTACCATGGCCTTTTCTTTAAGCGGTCCCCTGTCTGCTGTAGGTCTTTTGCTGGGTGCTTATGTTGGAGGCAAAATTTTACAATATCAAATGCGTAAAGCCCTGCAAAAGCTTGATTTCACCACGGCGCCAAAGGGAGAAACGAAAGCGGCAGAAGTTTTATCCCGTCAACCCCAATGGGGAGTCCTGGTATTTTCCCTTTCACTTCTCATCGCTGTCATTTATTACATTGCAGGCATGCCCAAAAATACAGGTCTCTTTTTATTTGGGATTCTTTTTGGGCTGATTATCCAGCGTTCGCGTCTCTGCTTTGTAGCTGCCTTCCGTGAAATTTTGGTCAGCCGTGACGGTAAGGTTATGAAGTGGCTATTGCTGGGAATGGCTGTGGGAGCCATGGGTTTCGCCATCCTCAAGGCCCAGGGCTATCAGCCTGCGCATATGGTTTTTCCCGCAGGATGGCATAATATCGGGGGTGGCTTCATTTTTGGTATCGGCATGGTCCTGGCCGGAGGATGCGGTGTGGGTATCCTGGCGCGGAGCGGTGAAGGCTACACGCGTTCCTGGGTGGCGATTTTAACCGCCATGTTAACCTCTGGTGCCTGGGTACACATTTATGGCCAGAAGGTGGGACAGGGATGGCTATACGGGAAACCGGTATACCTGCCTCAATTATGGGGCTGGGGAGGGGCTCTGGCTTTTATCTACGGCTTCTTGCTGCTGTTCTACTTATTTATCCTCTGGGTGGAGGCTGGAAAGCATGAAAGAGCTTAATGCGGTTAAGGTAAACGATAACCATTATCAGGTTGATATGCGCGGGTGGATGTGCCCGTATCCCAAGTACGCCGTTGCAACCCTCCTGGAAAAACTACCGCCGGCCAGCTTTTTAAACCTTTTAGTCGACTGTCCTTCCGCAACAAAGGACGTACCTGACCTGGCTAAAAATCAAGGGTATGATGTGCAGAAGGTCGAACTTCTGAGGGACGGGGAATGGATGATTTGTATAAGCAATAAATAATATTGATTACACCTTTACTTATCATTACCCCTCCTTTACAAGGCAATAGAGTATTCATAAGCTTCTTCACAACCTGTTTTCTACGGATTGACCTTTAACGATATAATCTGCGAGACCTGTTTTCCCGTTTTCTTTTGCCAACACATTTTTAAACTTAACAGGCAGTCCCGCGGAAGCAAAAAAGCTTCTCCCGTCATTCAATTGAAAATGAACATGGGGTTCGCTGGTATTCCCGGAGTTGCCGCATCTGGCAATTACTTGCCCCCGGACAACCTTCTGACCTAATGTAACGGTTATGCTGTTGGGCATGAGGTGAGCGATGGTGCTGAACTCTTTTTCATTATGTTTGAGCGTAATAAAATTTCCGCGGATATCTTTCGCCCTGCATTCAGCCCTGCCGTCACCATATACCTTGCTTTCAGGATGCCCGTCGGCCATACTAACAATTTCACCGTCGGCAGGCGCTAGAATGTCTTTCCCGTAGCAGTAATAATCCTGCAGCTGCTTGCCGCTGCCGGAGCAGGTTTTTCCACTTTCATCAACTATAACAAAATCATAGGCATAGCGCTGCGGCCACACGCCCCAGGAATGGGAGGTTCTCTTGTCTACGCCGCCGTTTGCGACGTACCACTGTCCCTTAAAGGGCAATATGTATTCCGTCATACCGACATAATTATCTTTTGACGGCAGACGAAAACGATGGCGGAATAATATCAAAGGATAAGAGAGAAGCTGTTGAATACTCTGGTAGAATGCCGGCAGATTGCTGAATATCTCAATAAACCCAAGCAAAAAGAACAGCCAGAAAAGCTTAAGGTAAGCATTGCCGGTGATGCTGCCCAATAGCCCAATTAAGCCGATCCATTTAAATTTTGCCAGAATATTTACAAACCTGTGCATATCTTAGCCACCCCACGTCACTCTTCTGTAATTTCAAAAATATCTTCGACTGTTGTATGAAAAACCTTTGCTATGTCAAGCGCCAGTTTTAAGGACGGATTGTATTTACCGTTTTCCAAATGGCCGATCGTTTCACGCCTTACGCCGACCAAAGCCGCCAATTCTTCCTGCTTCATATTGTATTTGGCTCTGTATTCCTTGATTTTGGTTTTGATCATCATAAACTGCTACCGCTTTCTCTTATCTCACACACCATCAGTATGACGGTGAACACGAAGATGGACAACGCCATTCCAAGCCCCATTCCAAGCGTCGGTAATGCATCATTATTCATCAACACCCTCAGCATAATCGTAACCGCCGATGATGCAAGTCCAGTAAAGAATGCGGGTGTTGCCGCTTTTTGAACATTGGCTTTAAACAATTCATCCGGTATAACAAAAAAATACCGAATGTAGTACAGAAAACCCCAAAATCCTAGGTATGCCTTATTATCCGTTAAAAAACCCAGTGTACCTAATACTGCAAGAAGACTTAAATAACCCAATTTGTTTTTCAATGGTATCTCTCCCTTGTATGATATATTTATAACTCCATGTTATAAATATATCACATTTCAAACCTAAGTCAAGTATATTTAACGAACTTATTGAAAGCTTATGATATAACATTAAAATCTAATCTTGTCCGGTTGGTGTAATTTTGATATAGAAGATCTACCTATACCTAATTAAAGCTTTCATCAATTTTTCTTAATAAAGCGCGAAAAAGCCCGGTCTTTCTGGACTTTTCGCGGGTCAGCATTGTATCAATATTGACGGGATAATATGATGAAAACAAGAGATTTAAACCTCTTTCTAAAATCACAGTAGACATGTTTCCGCGAACAATCACATAGACAAAAAAAGCAGGGCTTCCCGGCATCCTTACCACCCGCCGACACTCTTTCGGCAGATAGTAAAACACCGGAAAGCCCTGTATTTAAGCCGTTTTTCAAGCCTTTATCCGTTCTTTACATTTTGCATCAGAACCACGCACTCAACATGACGGGTGTGGGGAAACAAGTCCACCGGCTGCACCGGGCCCGGGGTGAAGCCGGCTTCTCGCAGGTAGGCCAGGTCCCGGGCTAAAGTTGCCGGGTTACAGGAAACGTAGACAACCCGCCCGGGTGCCATGGCCGCCACTGCCGCCAGTACCCGGCGGTCGCAGCCGGCCCGGGGCGGGTCCAGGATAACAACTTCCGGCCGGTAGCCTGCCCCGGCCAGGCGGGGTAATACTACCTCGGCGGCCCCGGCACGGAACCTCGTATTGGTAATGTTATTTAAAGCAGCATTGCGCCGGGCGTACGCAATGGCCTCCGCTACCACTTCTACCCCGGTAACCCTTCCCGCCTGCCGGCTCAACCACAAGGCAATGGCCCCGCTGCCGCAGTAGGCATCGAGGACCTCTTCGCCGCCCTGCAGGCTGGTAAAGGCTGCTGCCTGGTTGTAGAGGGTCTCAGCCTGGACGGTGTTAACCTGAAAGAAGGTAGTAGCAGAGATATGGAAGCGTAGTTCTCCCAGACGCTCCTCCAGGTAATCCCGGCCGTAGAGGATAGTTTCCTCAACCGCCTCCCTGCTGTTATTAAAAGGCAAGGCTACCACTCCCACCAGCTCCAGGAAGCGGCCGGCCAGTTTCACCGCTAACTCCTTGCCGCCCGGCCAGCCCGCCTCAACCTCCAGGGCTACCAGCAACTCCCCTGTAGCCCGGCCCTGGCGCAGGGTCACGTGCTTGAGGCCCGGAGCCAGCCCCGGTAGCAGCCGGGCCATCTCCCGGGCCAGTTCCAGGAGACCGGCAGGTAAGAGGGGGCAATGAGAAGAGGGTACTACTTCATGGCTTCCCGGCCGATAAAAGCCCAGCCGGCCTCTCGCCACATGGAGCCGTACCTTATTGCGGTAGCCCCAAGGATTGGCCATTCCCACAACCGGCAAGACCCGGATGTCCCGCAAACCTCCCAGGCGCTGCAAGGCTTCTACAACCAGACGCCGTTTCCACAGCAGCTGGGCCCGGTAGTCCAGGTGCTGCAGGTGGCAGCCGCCGCAATGGTGCGCCTCTGGACAGGGAGGCAACACCCGGTCCGGGGAGGCTTTTTCGATCTCCAGCAGCCGGGCCAGGGCATAATTCTTCTTCCTGGCTACCAGTTCTATTTTTACCCTTTCCCCCGGCAGGGCCCCTGGTACAAAAACAGCCAGGCCGTCCTGCAAGCGCCCCACGCCAGCCCCTTCATGGGTTAACCCGGTAATGTCAACCTTTTCCATATCTTCAAACCCACCGCAGGGTAAAATAAAGGAGGAGAATCATAATGGTATTCCAGGTAGCATGGGCAACGATGGGGGTGAGGATATTTCCTGTCCGCTCATAAAGGTAAGCCAGGCCCATGCCGCCGAGTGCAAGCGGCAAGAAACGCACCAGGTCCAGGTGCAGGAGGGCGAAGATCAGGCCGCTCCCCAGAAGGCCCCTGCCGAAGCCGTAGCGCGCTTTGAGGGCCGGGAAGAGAAACCCCCGGAAATAGAGTTCTTCCGTAACGGGAGCCAGAAAAGCACCGAGAAATAGCGGTATAGCCAGGTCACGGGGCTGCCGGGCGTTGATGACCAGTTCGGTAAAGGGCTGGGGGGCCTGGTCGGGTAAAAAGAACTGTAACAGACTGCCGACAATAACTACCAGTAAAAATAAAACCAGGCCGCCTCCCAGGCCTGAAGCTATGGCCCGGACCAAAGAAGCGGCTTTTAAACCCACAGCTTCCAATCCCAGGCCGTTTTTCTTGCGCACGAAATAATGCAGTCCCCCCAGGACGGCCGCTCCCTGGGCCAGGCCCACCAACAGGTAACGGTAGGCCAGGGGTAACCAGGAAGCAAAGAATCGGACCATTAACGCCGTACCATAACCTGCCGCCAGCATCCCCAGTAATACCAAAAGACACTGCCGTAAATTCCAGGGTATTTTCTCCGTTTCTCCTGTCATAAATTCCACCTCATTAAACCTTTAACTAAACAGGCCTTATGGCCTAAATATATAACAACCCCGGATGTTTGAAAAGCCTCTATAGAAATTATGCCAGCAACTGCCGCCTCCGGCCGAGGTATTTTTCTACGGCGCTCACAAAGGTGGCATGGGACCAGGTTAAAGGAGAAACCGACAGGGGTTCGCCGGTAAAGGGGTCCAGTTGCTCCGGGAGCATCCCCGCCGGCGTTGCCCGTTCTGCCGCCCAGGTAAGAATACCGCGAGCCGCGGCCAGGTCATTTAAATTTTGCGCCCGTAAAGCGTGCCACTCGGCCAGCCACAGGGTACAGATAAACCATGGGTTACCCGGGGCCACCTGGAGGTTATCGCTTTTACGGAAGTAGTAATCCCCGGTATAGCGGGCCACTCCTCCTATTTCCGTCTTGACCTGCAGTCCTTCCTCCACTGCCGCTATAGTCCTGGTCAGGCGCGGGTCAGCCAGGGGTACCGCTTCCAGCAGGGCCAGGGCCGCGAGGCTGGCATCCAGGGTAAAATCAGGCACCAGGCGGCCGTCATCTTCCCTGTAAACTCCCCGGATGAAACGCCCCAGATCCGGGGAATAGAGGTGTTCGCTAATCCCCCTCCCGACTTCCACCGCCGCCCGCCGGTAACGTTCTTCCCCGCCCGTGTCACCGGCCAGGCGCGCCATATCGGCAGCGGCAGTCAACCCGGCGTAGACGGCAGCCGCAGTAAAGGCAAAGATGCCGCGCCGCTCTTCCCAGAGGTCATAGCTCGGCAGGGGCAGGCCCAGGTCTGGATCGCGGTAATCCACCAGGAAATCGGCTGCCGGCCGTACCAGGGCCGGGTAGAGGTCGTGGATGAGACCCCAGTTCCGCCCCAGGCGGAAGGACTGGCCCAGGGCCCATAGGACCAGGGCTGTTTCATCTTCCTGGATGGGCAAAATGCGCTCACCCCGGTGCACCGGCGGTAACCAGCTGGATCCCAGGCTGCCGTCGGGATTGTATTTTTGATAAAAAAAGCCGTCCTGCTCCAGCACCCGGGAGCAATAATAAAAAAAGCTGGCCGTTAACTCGCCATAGCCGGCTTGGTCCAGGGCATTGGCTACCAGGGCCCCATCTCGGGGCCAGCAATAGCCGTAGTGATCCCGGGCTTCCGCCAGGATGTCGCTATCGGTAGCCGCCAGGATCGCCCCCCTAGTATCAATCTGGGTGCGCACGACCAGGAGGCTGCGGTGGTAGAGGGCAACTACCGCCGGGGGTAAATCGGCAAAGTCGCGTCCATTTTTATAGACCCAGCCCCGCCAGTAGGCCGCCGTGGCTGCCAGCAAGTTTTTTACCCCCTGGGACAGCACCCGGTTATTTAGCTCTCCGGCAACCGTAAAGTTCTCGGCAGCCACAATCCAGTAGGTAATCTCTCCCCTCTCTCCCGCGGCCAGCTGCAGGCGAAAGCTAAAGGTACTGTCTACCGAACCGTGGTGGATGGGATGGCCTTCCAGCCAGCCGTCCTCGGCATCCCGCCAGGTGCCCTCGGCACCGCGAAAACGCTTGTTACCGGTGGCATACTGGAAAAAAATATTGGCCCCGGCGCGGCCATTGATTAAAAGGTAGAGCCCCCTTTTATAATGAAGTAAAACCTTCTGGTCCGGCAGGTAAGTCACTGTATCACCGATGGGGGATTCATTTAAAGTAAAATCATGATAAAAAAACAGCCGCACTTCCCGGGAGCGACCGGCCATGTTGTGAACCGTGATTCGAGCCAGGTAAATATCTTCTTGAAAATGAACGGCGTTGTTGATAATTATTTCCAGTTCCATTCCATTATTCCTGGCCCGGCAATGGCCTACCAGGGTATCCGCTTCATACCCTACCTCCCGCTCCCACTCCCGGCTTCCCAGCCAGCTAAAATGGCCATCCACCCAGCAGCCCAGGCGATTCCTTTCCCCGCCGATGTGATTGGGCCAGCCAACATAAGGGTAATATAAGTCACGCATATTAAATTCAGCATCAAAATTAATCAACAAACGCCCGTTCCCCAGGGTCAGTTCTCGCGGCATGGTTCTCACCCCTTCACTTTCCTCATCTTAACGGCAATAAAGTAAAGGTAAGTGGATATACTAAGCGATGAGTTTAACGGTCCTTTAGCATTATTCCACCAGAGAGCGGGGATTATTGCATGATAACCTTTATTGCCCTGTTAATCATAGCCATCCTGGCCGGGGCGCTCTTCTGGTACCGGCGCCGGCAGGCCGCCCAACCGGCTGCCAAACCCTTGCCAGTCCCAGCACCGGCAGGCCGGGAGTTGCCGGCAAAATATGGTAAAGATGAAGTTGTCCTCATGGTCAAGGACCCCTACTGGCTCTATGCCTACTGGGAATTAAGCGATGCCAAAAAGGAGGAACTTAAGCGTCGCTTTGGCCCGGGTGCCTGGGAAAAGTCCCGTCCTTTACTCAGGGTTTACGACCTTACCAACCACCCCTATGATTTTCTCCAGGCACCCTTTTTTGAAATAGCCATTACGGACATGGCCGACAACTGGTATATCCACACCGGTAAACCCTCCAGCACCTTTTGCGTTGACCTGGGACGCTGGTTTCCGGAATATGGTTTTGTTACCATAGCCCGGTCCAATATCGTCACTACCCCGGCCGATAAACCCAGCAGCGTTATTGACCCCTTATGGCCGCCCCTGGAAGCCTGCTGGCAGGCGGTGGAACGTTACGGTAAAGCAAAAGGTTTCAGCTCTATCCAGCTGGTAAAAACACAAAAATAAGGGCGGGCCTCCTAGAAATAAGACCCGTCCCTATATCATTTACATAAAAGGCTTTCATGCAATTGGTCCGGACCAACTCCAGCCAGCAACAAGAAAGGAAGAAACTTATGCCCCGTGGTTATGTCGCCCTGGTATTACACGCTCATTTACCGTATGTCCGTGATACGGAAGACGAATTTTCCCTGGCCGAAAAATGGTTCCACGAAGCTGTCACCGAAACCTATATCCCCTTGATCCATGTCTGCCAGCGCCTGAATCGGGACCGGATACCCTATAAATTGACCCTCTCTTTAAGCCCCCCTTTGACTGCTATGATGGCCGATAACCTGGTCCAGGAGCATTACCGCCGTTACCTGGAACGCCTGCGGGAGCTGGCCGCCCGGGAGGTCTGGCGTACCAGGAACGATCCGCGCTTTCACCTGGTGGCCCGCATGTACCAGGACCTTTTTGAAAGCATCTACCGCACTTACCTGGCATACGGAGGCAACCTGATCAGTGCCTTCCGGGAACTCCAGGACAGCGGCAACGTGGAAATAATAACCTGCGCCGCCACCCACGGCTACCTGCCTTTAATCGGCCTGCAGCGAGAAGTAGTCCGTGCTCAGGTAGAAGTGGCAGTCAATAACCACCGCCGCCTCTTCGGCCGGCCGCCGATGGGCCTGTGGCTGCCCGAATGTGCCTATAACCCTGGAGATGACGCCATTTTAAGGGATTACGGCATTAAATACTTCTTCGTCGATGCCCACGGCCTCCTTTACGCCACACCGCGGCCCCGCTACAGCATTTTTGCCCCCGTCTACACCCCGGCAGGAGTTGCTGCCTTCGGCCGCGACCTGGAGTCTTCGGAGCAGGTGTGGAGTGCCCAGGAAGGCTACCCGGGGGACTTCGATTACCGGGAGTTTTACCGGGATATCGGCTATGACCTGGACTTTGAATATATTAAGCCCTATATCCATCCTTCCGGCCTGCGATTGGATACGGGTATGAAATACTACCGCATCACCGGTAAGTCCAACTATAAGGAGCCCTATGTACCGGAATGGGCTAGTTTCAAAGCCCACACCCACGCCGGCAACTTCCTGTTTAACAGGGAACACCAGATTAACTACCTGGCCGATTACATGGACCGGCCGCCCCTCATTGTCTGCCCCTATGACGCCGAGCTCTTCGGGCACTGGTGGTTCGAAGGACCCCAGTTCCTGGAATCGCTCTTCCGCCAGGTGGCGGGGCTCGCCCATCAACCCTTTACCTTTATCACGCCAAGCGAGTACCTGGAGCGTTTCCCCGTCAACCAGCCGGCCACGCCCTGCATGTCCAGCTGGGGGAATAACGGTTATAACGAGGTCTGGCTGGAGGGTTCCAACGACTGGATTTACCGCCATCTCCACCACGCTGCTGACGAGATGATCCGACTGTCCAACCAGCACCCGGAGGCCACGGGCCTGCTGCTGCGCGCCTTAAACCAGGCCGCCCGGGAACTCCTGGTGGCCCAGAGCAGTGACTGGGCCTTCATCATGAAAACCGGGACCATGGTAGATTACGCCGTCCAGCGGACGAAAAAACACCTGCTGAATTTCTGGGATCTCACCCGGTCAGTAAAAAATAACGACCTGGACCCTGAAAAGGTCCAGGCCCTGGAGGACGCTAATAATATCTTTCCGGATATAAACTATAGGGTTTTTGCCAGCAGATAAGGTCCTCCGGACTGTATCAGGGCAGATAACCAGCCAGGCTTAAGGGTACCAGGGCCGGCAATGCGAGTTGCAGTCGCCGCTCTACCTCCGGCCAGTTGACCAGCTGCCACCAGTCCTTAACATAATCGGCGCGCCGGTTCTGGTAGTCCAGGTAATAGGCGTGTTCCCAGACATCGAGGACCAGGATGGGAATGGCCCCCCACTGGGTCAAATCCTGGTGCTTTTCTGCCGTCAGGATTTCCAGGCGGCCCCAGGCCGGCTGCCAGGCCAGGATGGCCCAGCCGGAGCCCTCCACATCTACAGCCGCCCGGCTAAACTGTTCCTGGAAGGCAGCTTGGCTACCAAAATAGCTGTTTATTTTCTCCCGCAATAAACTCCCCGGCCCTCTCCCGCTCCAGGGAGCCATTACCGTCCAGTAGATGCTGTGCAGGATATGCCCGGACCCGTGAAAGGCCAGCTCCCGCTCCCAGTGCTTTACCAGGGCAAAGTCGCCCTTCTGCCGGGCCTCAACCAGTTTTAATTCCGCTTTGTTGAGCCCCTCAACATAGGCCAGATGGTGGCGGTCGTGGTGGAGGCGCAACTGCCTCTCGCTGATGACCGGTTCCAGGGCATCATAAGGATAAGGTAAAGGCGGCAACCGGTGCTCGCCGGGAGGCACGGGAGGAGATAACCAGAAGTTTTGTGCTTCTTCCATATTATATCCTCCCTGGAAGTTGTTTCTTTATAGCTTATGCGCCGTCCATAAAAAAGCTACTCCGCCAGCCGGAAATGGGGGCTGGCCCGGTGGGCCGCCTCTAAAGCCTCTTTAAACTCCTCTCGGGTAATCCGCCGGCTCAAAGGGCCGTAGCGATAGGCCTCGCAGGCCGGGTAATACTGGTTCATGACGTTGATATAGGCATGGGGTGAGATTTCCCGGGCGATAAACTCCATGACCTCCCCGGTTCCGGCCAGGCCCTCCGGTAGGACCAGGTGACGGATAATTAACCCTCGCCTTGCTATTCCCTCGTCATCCACCTGCAGGTCGCCCACCTGGCGCTGCATTTCTTTAATGGCTATCTTTGCCACCCGGGGATAATCCGGTACATGGGAAAGGCGTCTGCCAACCTCAGGATCGGCATACTTGAAGTCCGGCATGTAGATGTCTATGAGGCCGGCAATCTCCTCCAGGGTCGCCTTTTCTTCATAGCCGCCGCAGTTATAGACCAGAGGTAACCGCAAACCTTTTTCGGCGGCAATGGCCAGGGCGGCGATAATCTGGGGGACATAGTGGGACGGCGTTACCAGATTAATATTATGGCAGCCCCGGTCCTGCAACGATAGCATTATGCGGGCCAGCGTCTCCAGGGAAACCTTTTCGCCATGTTGACCGCGGCTGATATCGAAGTTCTGGCAAAAAACGCAGGCTAAGTTGCAGTGGCTGAAGAAAATGGTCCCGGAGCCACCTCGCCCTACCAGGGGTGGCTCCTCGCCAAAGTGGGGACCGTAGCCGCCGATTTCCACCTCCCAGCTCGCCCGGCAAAAGCCCAATTCCCCTTTTTGCCGGTTGACATGGCAATGGTGGGGACAAACAGTGCAATCTTTAAGGCGTTCCATGAGACCGGCAGCCAGGTCCTTTAGCCTGCCGCTCCTGGAGCTATCGATATACCCAGGATAATCAGTCATAAAGGTCCCCCTTGAAGTACTATTCTTTGCTTAGGGTAACCCGGGGCTTACTTTTTTAGCCCAACACACTCACCTGCCTGTGGCAGCGCTTTCAGCCATTTTACATATTCTTTTTGCTCGCTCACTATTTTGACAAGCCTTTCGTCAGCTGTCCAATATTCACAGGTTTCGCCCGTATTTTCGGTTACTATTTCCGCGACGGCCATGAAAACTGCATCATACAGCGTAGGCATATCAAAATGCTTACCGAGCTCCCAGGCCCGTCCCATCACCATATTGTCGTTCAGGTATTCGACCCCGGGAAACTGCTGGAACTCCGCCCATAAATCATCGGCATCCGGAGTGCTCAATTCTCCTCTCTTGCATTTTTGCCGCAAAACGCTTCCTACTTCGGCCCAGGCAAACGCAGGAAGGACAATTATTTTACGTTCTTCAATTATCCTTCGCATCAGCGCCGTGGCTTTATCGCTGTCTTCTTCCTCGACAAGCACTTTCATTAGAACGGAAGTATCCAGGCAGATATAGCTACTCATGCCTGCCCAACCTTTCCCGCAGTTCGCGGATCACTGCCACGGAATCTCCCCGGGCCTCTGTTTTCCTGGCAACCCTCGCCCTTAACCGGAGCATCCTGTCCAGGCTTTCTCTCCTGGCCTGGGATAAAATATCCACGGCATCGTATTTTCGCATCCTCTCAAACGTGTCTGCATCAACCAGATACGCGACAGGCTTTGACCGCTGGACAATGACCGCCGGAGCTTTTGTCCTGGCTATTTCTGCCAGGATCTCACGGATATTTCTCCTAACGTCTGTTACGTTTACTATATGCATTAGAATCACTCCTAAATGTGTTTTTAGGATCATTATATACTTGATGGCTAAAAATTACAAACTTGTACGGGAGGAATCGGGCAGTTTCTCCGCCACCTTCCCCGGCCCGGTATTCCCGGGGCGCATAGCCAATGGCCCCCCTGGTGATGGCGCTGCCATTCGTCGGGGAAACCGGCCACAGCATAGGCCGCCCGGCCATGGTCAAAAATAAGCTCGCTGCCGTCCAAAGAAGTACAGGAAGCCAGCAAGCAGCTGGCCGAACGCCGCACCAATCTCTATCTGTACATTAAAGATAAATTTGATATTATGGTTTTGGGTTTGCCCCGAACTTTTCACTATGGGCCGGGTATGGGAACCAATCCCATCATTTTGCCTCAAGCCATCAGCGCCAACCTGGCGCTAAATTTCGATGTTGGTAAATAAACACTTAAAACCAGGTTTTCCGGGAGGTCCTTATTTTGGTCAGTCTTTCCATGGCAATATTGATTTTTACCGGTTCAATTCTTGCCGGTATAGTGGGGGCCCTGCTGGGGCTGGGTGGCGGGATTATCATCATCCCTGTGCTGACCCTGCTCCTCAATATTGACATCCGCTATGCCATTGGCGCCAGCATCGTCTCCGTTATCGCTACTTCCAGCGGTGCGGCGGCGGCCTATATTCGTGACCGTATTACCAATATCCGCATCGGTATGTTCCTGGAAATGGCCACTACCACCGGGGCTATTACCGGAGCTTATTTAGGCGGTCTAATTAGCCCCCACTACCTTTATATCATTTTTGCCGTTGTCCTGGGCTATTCTACCCTGGCCATGTTTAAACGGCGCAACCTTGAGCTTCCGGAAGGAGTCGTCGCCCATCCCCTGGCGAAAAAATTGAAATTAGAGGGAAGTTACTACGACCAGGTCCTGAACCGGCAGGTAGAATACACATCAACAGGGGTTTACGAGGGTTTTGGCATTATGTACGGGGCTGGCGTTATTTCCGGCCTGCTGGGTATTGGCAATGGGATCTTTAAAGTCATGGCTATGGACATGTTCATGAAATTGCCCATGAAGGTGTCTACCGCTACCAGCAATTTCATGATTGGTGTCACCGCGGCCGCCAGTGCCGGTATATATTTCGCCCGGGGTGATATCCACCCCGCCATTGCCGCTCCCGTAGCCCTGGGCGTCGTTATCGGAGCCACCCTGGGCACCCGCCTCATGGTTCGCCTGCGCAACACTACCTTAAGAAAGATCTTTGTGCCGGTATTGCTTTATATTTCCCTGCAGATGCTCTTGAAAGGCCTAAAAGGGTGAAGGTTGGTTCTTGATAAGTATTAAATTTAAGTAAGGTGAATGATATGGAAAATAACTTGCCAAAAGATACTCCTCAAGAATCCCATGCCATCGTTGTGGAAGATTTCATCAGCCAGTCTTTACGCTGGGGAGTAGTTATCAGCGCCATAATAATTGCTGTCGGTCTGGTACTTTATTTACTCACCGGCGACAGCGGCTACCCGGCCGGTTTCTTCCCCACCAGCCCCCTCCAGGTGCTCAGGGATGTGGTGCATTTTAAGTCCTTTGCCATTATTGACCTGGGGCTTTTACTGCTCATCGCCACTCCCATTTTCCGCGTCGCCGCATCGATTATCGCCTTTATCTCTGATCGCGACCGCCCTTATGTACTGATTACTACTTATGTGTTAGCTATGTTAATTTTAAGCTTGTTGTTGGGAAGGGCAGAATGACAGCGAAAACTATTGACATACTCCTCCATATTCTGGTGGTGGCCCTGGTCCTTGTCCTGCTTTACCGCGGCTATTATCCTGGACCTGCCCGGTCGCAGCGGCCGGAACCACGGTAGCCGACCTCTTGAAAATGTTTGAACCGGCCGGCGGCAGCGCCTTTGCCGACGATAGGGTACTGCTAACAGGTAGCTGATGCTGACAATTCCGGGTTAAGCGGGGCTAGTTTTTGGGAATAAAAGGATTTCCATTGCCCGCCTGGAAAAATAATGGTATGATTTAGCCAAAGGGGGGAGCCACCATGCCAGAGGAAGCCAGAAAAGAAATAGCGGCCGGAACAGATGAGCAAGGGTTATTTCCTCGTGGTTTCGACCTGTTTGGCTATATCATCCAGCAGCTGACTAACATGGACGCTCGTTATGAAGCGCGCTTTGACCGGATTGAAACGAGGATCGATAAACTTGACACCCGGATTGATAAACTTGACAGTAAAATTGATACCCAGATAAATGCTTTGCGCCAGGAAATGCAGGAAAATGATGCCCGGTTACAGCAGGAAATTGCGATATTACGGCAGGAAATCAAGTCAGGGCAACAGGAAATACGTAGCATCCATAGATGGTCTATCGCCAGTATAGTAACTACTATTGTTGGTCTGGGGGGGGTTATCGCTTCCCTACTGGCCATCCTGGCCTGGCTACCTTAATCAATCCAGGAGTAGATACTATTGGTATAAAAAGAGAGTTCCTTATTAAATACTTTAAACAGCTAACGCCCGAACAAAAGATGAAGATGGTGCCACAACTGGGGCGGTATGCGGAGAGGCTAAAGCTGGGAATAAAGAGGGCCAGGAAAAATGGGCGACCCGATAATTAAGGTTAGCGCTATACTGGAAAAAATAGATATGCCCTACTGCCTTATTGGTGGCTATGCTGTTGCTGCCTATGGAGCACCCAGATATACCGCTGAGGTTAATTTTTTGGTATCCCGCTTAAAAGATTATTGTGGGCATCTCCAAGCTAATTTACAAGAAGAAAATCTTCCTTTCGAGTTCTCCAGGGCCGACCTGTTAGATCCAGTTATAATAAACAGCCTTTATTCCACAATCACCTCGCCCCTCGGACGCGGCCGGTTACGGTCCAGTTCCACGCGGGGGCGCATCGCCGAAGACCCGTCTGACTCTAGCAGAGTCAGGCTAAGGGGAGCAATTTTAAGGTATTAACCCAGCATATGGGCAAAACGTGCCTGGGGCGCCAGGTATTCGCGCAAGGGTCTGGGATTGGGAATCTCTTTTACCGTAAGCTCTCCATTTACGTATTCGGCCAGGGGCCACTGGCCCGTCTGGACGGCCAGGCGGGCTAGCTTCACCGTCAGGTCGCTGCGGTAGCCCCAGCCCGGTGGGCAGGGGGAAAGAACCTGAATGTATGCCGGGCCTTCCACCTGCATGGCCTTTTGCACCTTGGTCAGGTAATCCTGGGGGTAGCCGATGCTGGCTGTTGCCGCATAGGGGACACCGTGGGCCGCTACAATACGCAACATATCCTTTTTGGGCCTTTCTTCGCCCCGGCCCACGCTGCCCACCGGCGTCGTCGTGGTCCGCGCCCCTAAAGGTGTGGCCCCGCTCCGCTGTACCCCGGTATTCATGTAGGCTTCGTTGTCATAGCAGATGAAGATAAAATTGTCGCCCCGCTCCAGGGCGCCGGATAAAGCCTGGAGCCCGATGTCGACGGTACCGCCGTCGCCGGCCAGGCCCACGACTTTGACCCCTTTCTTCCCCCGGCGCCTCAAACCGGCCACCACTCCGGAAACGGCCGCCGCTGTGCTGGGGAAGGTGACATTGACGCAGGGAACTTTGAAGGCCAGCTGGGGATAAAATGTGGTTACCCCCAGCAGGCAGCTCGGTGTGGTGACGATGACCGTTTCCGGCCCCAAGACCTTCAGGGCCAGACGGACGGCGAGTATCCCGCCGCAGCCGGCGCAGGCGTAAGAACCCTGCACCAGTTCTGCATCAGGTAATTCTTTTATTTTAACCATTGGTACCTACCTCCAGGCTTTTACTTCTGCCAGCCGCCACTAACAACCTGTTCTTCACCCCTGTCCTGGCGCCGTACCGCCTCCAGGCAATGGCGGAAAATACCTGCCAGTTCCTCCTGGCTGATATCGCGGCCGCCCAGGCCGCCGATGAAGCCAGCCACCTGCGGCTGTGCCGGTAGATCAGCCAGGGCCGCCTTTACTTCCGTGGCCAGCACCCCTTCATAACCGAAAGAGCAGTCGCGGTCCAGAACGGCCACCACCCTGGCTCTGGCGAGGGCCGCCTGGAGGTCTTCCACCGGGAAAGGCCGGAAACTCCGCAGGCGCAAGAGGCCTACCGCTTCGCCCTGCCGGCGTAAACAGTCCACCACTTCCCGGGCCGTTCCGGCGGTGGCGCCCATGACGACCAGCACCACCTCAGCGTCATTACAGCAATAAGGGTCCACCAGGCCGCCGTAGCTGCGCTGGAAGTGGGCCTGAAACTCCCGGTCTACTTCTTTAATAACCTCTTTCGCTTTCAGCATGGCCTGCTGCTGGAAATACTTAAAGGCAGGATACAGGTCCGGCCCCGCGCCAACGCCAAAGACATAGGGCCGCTGCGTGTCCACGCTATACTCCGGCCGGTATGGCGGCAGGAAGCGGTCCACGGCCTCCTGGTCCGGTAAGTCCACAATTTCTTCCGTATGGGACAGGACATAGCCGTCCAGGCAGACCATAACCGGCGTCAGCACCTCCGGATGGGCCGCAATTTTATAGGCCTGCAGGCAGGTGTCCAGGGCTTCCTGGGCCGTTTCCACGTAGAGCTGGATCCAGCCCGTATCGCGGCAGGCAATGGCGTCCTGGTGATCGGCCCAGATGGTCCAGGGAGCCGCCAGGCCGCGGTTGGCCACAGCCATGACCATGGGTACGCGGCAGCCGCTGACATAATGGAGCATTTCAAACATGTAGGCCAGCCCCTGGGAAGAGGTGGCCGTAAAGACCCGCGTTCCCGTAACCGCCGCCCCGTAGCAGGCCGCCAGGGCGGCATGTTCGGATTCTACCCTTATATAGTCCGCTTCCATGGAACCGCCGGCTATGTATTCTGCTATTTTCTCCACAATGGTCGACTGGGGAGTAATGGGATAGGCGGCCACCACTTCCGTCCGGGCGAGCTTCACGGCCGCCGCTACCGCCTCGTTACCGTTCAGATAAGCGCGCATCGTTACTACCTTCTTCCACCAGGGCCAGGGCTTCCCGCGGGCACTCGGCCACACAGATGCCACAACCCTTGCAAAAATCTAGATTAAGGCTAACTATCCTTTCGCCCCTGGTAAAGCAGCCTTCCGGGCAAAAGAGCCAGCAGGTGAGGCAATTATTACAGCGTTCGGGATTTAGAACCGGCCGCACCAATCGCCAGGAACCGGTAGTCGTACTCAATAAGGGTGTTGCCAGGTTGGGCCCCTTCCTTAAATCACCTTCAGTCAGCACTCACTAACGCCTCCCTCTTAACCCGGCTGCCACTGGCTATTGCCTCCTTACCGCCGAGAACCTTTGCCAGGTCATAGGCCTGCCGGGCCACGGCAATGTTTTGGGCAGCCAGCCCTTGTGGCAGGACGGCAGCGATGGCTTTTTCTACCGCCTCCAGGGAGAGGAGGCCGGTCGCCCCGGCCAGGGCTGCCACCATGGTTGTATTGACTATTGGAACGCCCAGGACCTCCCGGGCCAGGCGGGTGGCGTCAAGGTAATAGACCCGGGCGCGGTCCAACGCCCGTACAGCCGCCTTCTCCCGGTCGGCATTGATGAGGACCGTCCCCCCGGTTGCCAGACCGGCAAAGACATCAGTGCACTCCAGCAAGGTGGCATCCAGTACCACCACATAATCAGGGTTATAGATCTGGCTGCGGTCGCGAATAGGCCGGTCATCCAGGCGGGTAAAGGCCGTCACCGGCGCTCCCCGCCGTTCCGTGCCAAAGGAAGGAAAAGACTGGGCATACCAGTCCCCATAGACGGCTGCCGCCAGGCCAAAGATGCGCGCCGCAGTAACGGCGCCCTGGCCGCCACGACCATGCCAGCGAATCTGTAACATTTTTCTACCCCCTACCTTTATATTCTACCACCAGGTAATATCAGTAGCAAGTAATATTTGTCAATAAAAAAGACCACCTTGGTCAGGTGGCCCTTACTCCCAATCCTTCTCCCGGGCGATTAATTCCCTTAAGCGCTGCTCATAAAAACCGGCCAGCTCTTCAGCCATCTCCTGGGAAAAAGCTTCGCTGTAAATGCGGTAATGGGGTGTTTCCCCGTCGGGGAATACCAGGGACCAGCCATCTTTATGGCGTATCTGGACTCCGTCCAGCAGTTCCACCCTTTCGGCCGGTTCCTCGCTGATCAAGGTCCGCATAACCCGGCCCTTGGCTTCCCATGGGCAGGGTACGGTCCGGGTGACGGTATGGATGGCGGGCAGGCCGGCCACCGCTTCAGCCAGGCTCTCATCCCGCCGGGCCAGCCAGTCCAGGATATAAAGGAGGGCTCCCAGGGCATCCAGTTGCAGGTGCTGCTGCGCCAGGGCGGCTTCTCCATCCACCCGGGCCATGGCTTCCTGGTGGATACCGGGATGGCTCTTCACCCGCTCTATCATTCCCCCCATGTACCCGGCCACCAGTTCCGCTGCCTTGGAAGCTGTCACCGGCAGGACCAGTATTGCCCCCCGGTTTGCCTCCAGGTAGACCCGGGCCAGAAGGGCCTGCTGCTGGGAGGGTGTTAACCGGCGGCCCTCGCCGGTAAAAAGGATTAATTCCTCACCATTCTGGTCAATGGCTGCTCCCAGGACTGCTCCATAGCGCTCGATTTCTGAAGCGAAAAAGGGTATATCCTCCTGTATGGCCCCCCAGCTCTTGGCAGGATCGAAATCCAGCCGGACCACTTCGGCCCCGGCCCGCTGTAAAACTTCACTGGCCAGGGCGGCTATTTCTCCCTGGCACCCCAGGGCTATCCGTACCGGCCTACTTTTTATCCCTTCGTCCCCCAGGGTCGACAATAACCAATCACGGTAAGTTTCCTTCAGGGCCGGGAAATAGGTAGTGGCCTGTACCTCTTTCACCTGGCGGCCGTCTTCCCGCCAGTACAAGTTTTCAATTTTACGCACCGCTCCGGGGGCTAAATCGTGACCGCGCTCATTGACCAGGTGCAACCAGATCTTATCCCGGTTGGTAGCATCCTGTTTAAGATGACAGCCACCGGCCAGCCTTAAAGTACGGACGGCAAAACGATGGACCGGGGTTGGTAACCGGCCCAGGTCGGCCACCTTGACCCCAGCAGCCATCAGGCCGGCGGCCATAGCCTTGAAGAGCATTTCCCCGGCTCCGCCGGCAAAGGTGCTCAGGCCCACCAGGGCTCCCGGTTTAAAACTGGCACCATAGGCCAGCCCCATGCGGGTAACCTGGAAAGGAGTTAAATCTCCTTTTAAATAGCCCGGTGCCTGGCTGCCAACAAAGAGGGGCCGGCCCGTTCCCTGGCCCCAGATGAGGCTTTCATGCACCACCGTCTCCCGGCTTAAAATTTTCTCAGGCCAGATCTTTACCTCCGGCCGCACCTCGGCTCCGGTGTCTACCCGGCTGCCGTCGCCGATAACCGCGCCTTCATAAATCCGCACCTGCCGCTGCAGGCTGGCCCGGCTGCAGACCACTGCCCCCCTTAAGCCTGCCCCTTGCCCGACATACACATTATCCCATAGGGTCGACCGCTTGACGCTGGCCCCTTCTTCCACCCGGGTGTATGGCCCCAGGACGGTAAAAGGCCCGACCGCAGCCCCGGGGCCGATACGGCAATAGCTGCCTATCAGAACCGGACCTTCAATCCTGGCCGTGGGATCAATCTCCACCTCTGCGCCGGCCACCACACCCTTACCCCGGTCTTCACCCACCACCCGGACTTTAACTTTACCGCTCAAGATATCCTCCTGGGCCTGCCTGTATTGCGTCAAATTACCAATATCGCACCAGTAGCCGGAGAGGGTCACCCCAAAAAGGGGCCGTTTTTCCTTTAGCAGCCGGGGGAAAAGATCTTTGCTGAAATCAAAGGATTGCCCCTCCGGCACCAGTTCCAGGACCTCAGGCTCCAGGATATAGATCCCGGTATTGACCCGGTCGCTGAAAACCTCGCCCCAGCTGGGCTTTTCCAGGAAGGAGCGGATACTGCCGTCCGGATTGGTAATCACCACCCCGTACTCCAGGGGGTTGTCAACTGTCGCCAGCACCAGGGTGGCCAGGGCGCCGCTTTCCTTGTGCCGGGCAATAGCGGGCCGCAGGTCAAAATCCGTCAGGGCGTCACCGCTTACCACCACAAAGGTTTCATCTAAAAAGGAAGCCGCGTTTTTAACGCTGCCGGCGGTACCCAGGGGCTTATCCTCTACAAAATAATGAAGGTGCAGGCCAAAGTCACTACCGTCACCGAAGTATTCCTGGATCAATGCCGGCAGGTACTGCAGGGTCACCCCTACTTCTTTGATACCCAGGTCACGTAACAGGTCTAGGCAGTATTCCATTACCGGCCGGTTGGCCACCGGCACCAGGGGTTTGGGCCGCTTGCAGGTCAGGGGCCTGAGCCTCGACCCCTCCCCGCCGGCCATGATAATCGCTTTCATATCTAACCTCCTGCAAGATCCAGATTAGCACTTTTTAGCATTTTACCCCTTCTCCCCGTAAAAAATTCCCGGCAGCCTTTTTCCAGATGTGCTATTGCAAAGCTGGTAAGCTCTTATACCGCAGACAGTGCCCGTAACAAAAAGGTCGCCCCCACGGGCGACCCTCGCTTTATACCTCTACTTTATGCCCTTATAACACTTCTATTTCATACACCACATCATCCAGCAGGTATACCTGCACCTGCCGGCCTTTTTTCAGGTTGCTTGCGGATACAGAGCTCCCAGCCTCATGTACATATACATACTCAGCGACATCATAGGATTCCTGGCGCCAGGGACTGCTGGCCGGTTGCAGGGTAAGACCGTCTTCGTGTAAGAGATAGACATCTACGTCGGCGACCAGGGTGCCGGCTACCTCCTGCATCACTTTGAAAGTATAACCGCCCTTAACGTTCTCCACCACTTCTACACGATCACCCACAGCAAGTCTGCTCAGGCTGTCATACTTTTTGCTGCCGGCAATGACTTCGCTTCCCTCGCGGAACTCCAGGGTAGCGGTAGTGCCGTCGAAACAGGTCAGGGCAACGGTGCGGGTATAGGTGTTAACTGCCGTGACCTTCCCACGCTGCGGTTGCAAGACCTCCACCTTTTTCAAGTCCTCGCCCATGTAGGTGGCCCTGACCGTATCGCCCTCGCGAACGTCTTCTACATCCGGGTAATCAACACCCGGTACCACCAGCTCTACCCCATCGCGGATATAGAGCTTGTAAGTGTCGCCGTCTTCATCCTCAGCATCAATACGGTCCCAGTATTCCCGGATATCTTCAACGCGCAGGATTAATTCTGTGCGCAGCATTATATCGGTAACGGTGTCGCCGTCCAGGGTAATCTCGACAAAATCACCGCGCCTGATTTCATCCAGCTCGTCACGGTCATCCCTGCTCTCCACATCGACGTTTTTAGCAAGAACATAGGTTTCCCGTTGGCCGGCCTCATCCTGGAGCACCAGGAGCAGGCCGGTATCATCCAGGGAAACAACCGTACCGGCCCGGGAATTGTCCACTTCTAAAAAGATTATTTCCTGATCGAGCAACCGGATAGTGGCCTGCATGTCCTTTTTAACAGCGCTTAAAGTCCCGTCTTCGCCGTCGATAACTATGCGGGCATTGTCTTTTACTTTATACGCCTGGAGGGTATTTTTTTCATCCATCAGGGTCAATATCCTGTTACCAGTGTCTATACCCACCACGGTACCGGTAAGCCTATCCTCAATCCGGCGACCTTTAATCTCCAGCCCGGTTATAACTCCCTTCTCCACCCGGGCCTGTACCTGGTCGCCACTGACTACTTCCGCCAGGACGGCTCTGGCATCATCAGCGACCCAAAAAGCCCTGGGCTGACCCTCCACCTGCAAGGTCAGGACGCCGTCGGCAGGTGCAACTGTTATCACTGTCCCGGTAACATCCAGGAGCGAGTATACCTCCAGTACTTCAATGGTTGTAACAGCGTAGTTTTCTACCGTCAGCCGTACCCGGTCACCCTGGTGAATGTCCTTCACCGCCGGGAAACGCTGTCCCTCCATGACCACATTTACCTCATCCGCCAGGCGATAGGAGACAAGGCTGCCGCTGTCGGCCTGCAGGGTAATCAGCTTGGCATCCGGGTCCAGGTCGTAGACGATGCCTTCATTAATGTCTCTCTGCTGGCGGGAAATTACCGTAATGCTCGTCACGTAATTGGCCGCATCCAGGATAATCTCCACTTCGTCACCGGGCTGGAGGGCCGCCACTCCCCCGGCGCCGGCCCCACTCACCGGGATATCGCCGTCAGCAGGCAGATAAAAGGTGCGATATTCACCACCGGCCACTTCCACCACTAAAGCCCGCATTTCCTGGTAGACCTTGCGGATGCTCCCGTTCACCACAGCGCCGACCGGTTCGGCGGGCAGTTTTTCCAGGTATTTTACCCTATCACCGTCGGTTACCAGGGAAACCTTGTCCAGGCGCTGCAAGGCCAGGAGGGAAATGGGCCCACTCTCATCGTAGGCCGGTAAATCATAGGTAACCTGGAAGGTGCGCGTTTTCCCGTCAGAGGTGCTAATGGTCAGCTGGTTCAAACTTACTTCCAGCACCCTGCCTTTAATAAGCCCGCCAGAATCCGGCAGCATATCCTGCGCCCGCCCCAGAAAGGTCGCCATTTCCGCCCTGGTCACGGCCGCGTCGGGGCGGAAGGTGTTATCCGGATAACCGCTCACCAGTTTACTGGCTTGCGCTACCTGCACATAGCCGGTGGCCCAAGACGGAATCAAGTAGCTGTCCGTAAAAGCAGGGAGCTCGTAGCTATTTATGGCTTCCTCTTCCTTGCCAATCATGCGTACCAGCAACCTAGTCACCCAGGCTCGGGTGGCGGCAGCCTCGGGATAGAAGTCTTCGTAGCTTTTAAGCAGGCCCAGGTCCAGGGCCCGGGCTACATCCTGCCTGGCCCAGTCTGGAACTACAAAGGGAACCGTGGCCGCAGAGCTGGCATTACCCCCCATGCACCGGATGGCCATAAGCACTGCCTCCAACTCGGTGACAGCCTGGTCTGGCCGGAAAGTACCGTCCGTATAACCGCCGACTATCCCCATGGCATTCATCCTGCTAATATACCTTGCCGCCCAGTGGGCGTCGGTAACGTCCAGAAAGCTTGTAGCCGCCAGGGCCGGGTGGCTGAGCGAAATAATTATCAGGAACAAACTAAAAGTAACGAAAAAACGTCGAACCCCGTGACGTTTTTGCATTATGGCAGGCCCCTCTCCCTGGTAAATTCTGCTTAGGTGTATTTCGACATCCTCTTTGCAATTCCTCCCTCCTGATGAGGCCGGTAAAACAAAACAGGAATGCTTACCGGAGCTTTTTACAGATCTGGCATATAAAAAAAGGAGCAGGGCAGGTTTAACTCAAGGGCCGGCCGCGTCGTATCCCCTGCCCCGCCCCGAATGTCATTAAAGCCCGTGATTCTCTATGGAGCGCCCGGCTACCAGTCTAAAAGAATAGTATTTACTGATTTGCCTGCAGGGACCGTACCAGGGCGGCAGCGGCTTCGGCCCTGGTCACAGTATGCTCCGGTTCGAAGGTAGAGCCATTGGCCTTCAGTATACCCAAGCCCCACGCCAGGGCCACATAGCCCAGGGAACCGGGTCTTAAGGACGCAGCATCGCTGTAAGGAACCTTATAGATCCCCTCCACCCGGGCGGCGCGCTCCAGGTTTAAAAAGCGGATCAAGAACTTCGCCAGAAGTTCCCGGCTGACGGTAGCTCCGGCCTGCAGGTCTTCCTGCAGCCACTTCTCATCCCGGGCCCGCTTCAGAATCTCCTCATCCTTCATGTCTTTATATCCCCAGACGCCGTTCCTGGCCATAAACATCGCCCGCAGCATAGAAACAACAGTGATGTTTTCATCAGGACGGAAAGCGTCGCCGTATTCCCCGAAAAGCCCGGCCTGGCCCAGAAGGTTGATTTCCTTTTCGGCAAAATTGCCCGCTATATCGTTAAAACGGTAGGGCCGGGGTTGCTGGGCAATAGGTTTGCCCTCCCAGTCAAGGAATTGACCGGTCCTGGCATCCATCATATCCGAGGCGGCACTGCTGGAATCACCCAGGGGCTGGTAGACCAAACGTATCTCACCCTGGCTCGGACCGCCCGGGCTGTAGATGCGGGTATAGCTCAGGGTCAGGGGGCGGTTTTTCAGGAAGGTTTCTACTGCCTGCTGCCTATCGATGATTTTCGCGGCCGCCGGAAAATCAAAATTGCCCCAGTTAAGGTTGTAGTTGGTGATGCGCCCGGCCACCGCGTCCACCGTCACGTTGATGCCGTTGCCGGGGAAGGGGATGCCGTTGACCAGGCGGCGGTAGTAAAAGTACTGGACTGCCGGGTTCTTGCCGTCCTCCATGATTACCGGCTCCCACACGGGTCGGCTGCTATAATCCAGCTGTACTTCCTTGAAGCGTTGCGGTTGTACCTTTTGCAGGAAGTCCTCGACCAGGCGCTGCGCTGCTTTGCGGTCCAGTTTGCCGTCCCTGTCATTGCCGGAGGGGGCAGAGGGCAGGTCAAATCCCAGCAGTTCGCCATTGCTGGCATTGACCCTGGCGCTCATATAACCGGGTTTTCCCGGCTCGGGTTTATCGCTGCTCCAGCTCAGATTCCAGCTGCGGATTTCCGGGTCCTGCCAGTCGGCGTAGAGGTTGGCGCTGTGTAAGGTAAGGCCGGCCGGGATATCCACCCACTTCTTAACGGCGGCAATAGCTTCTTCCTGGCTGATCAATTTGGCCGTTTTTTCGATTTCCTTCATTTCTTCAGGGCTTAAGGGTTTGGACTGGATGCCATCCAGTAAAGCCGCGGCCTTACGGGCCATCTCCAGAGAAGCATCTCCCATCCCCCCGGCGCCGCCTTTATCAAACCACCCGCCGTTTCCCAAATCTAGTGGTTTGCCGCTCAGGGCATCAATCAACCCTCGGGAAGGATGGCTGAGCCGGTAAACTAGCAGCACCGGGCGTTTCTCCCCGGCGGCCAGGGGCCTGACAGGGGGTTGCAGGTAATACTGCAGTTCCAGCATGCCGGTGCTGGCAAATACCTGCCGCGCCTTTTCCGGAGAAATGGCATTTGTAGCCGCAGGGAAATCGGCTTTCGTCCAGTTGAGGTTGTAGTTCGTTACCTGACCGTTATCGCCGCGGACGGTTATGGTCACGCCATTGGCCGGGAAGGGAATGCCATTGACTACCCGCTGCCAGCGGAAGGTATAGGTAACCGGTCCATAACCGGTTAAGGAAAGGGGCGAATTCTCATCGGGCAGCGGTTGCAGTTCCTGGATATGCCTGGCAGCCAGGCGGTTTAACAGTTCAACCGCCACCTGGCGGGCCTCGGCGGCGGAAATAGCCGGCAGCCGCAGGCCCGGTTCGGACCGTTTTTCCGGTTTCCAGGTATTCATATTTAAGATTTCACCTGTCCTGGCATCCACATCGGCGTTAAAACTGCCACCCGGCTCGCCGGGAGCATTCCAGTGCAGGGACCAGGTCTGGCGGTTATCGTAGCTGTTGTAACTAGAGGTAAAAATGTTATACTCTTTAGGAATATTAAAGTTGTCTTTAACCGTGCGAATAGCCTCTTCCAGAGAAACAGCTGGTGTATCCCTCGCCACGGCTATGGCGGGAAAGAAGGACACCAGCAACAGGACCACCAGGCCCCAGGCCAGCAAGCGTTGCCAAATTGTTACCACCTGCTCTTCCTCCTTTAGCTCCTTCTTGGTATACGTCTTAGGGTTAAATTTATATGTCCCTTTAGGTCATAGGCATTTCCCCCTTCCCCGGTTTCCCTCCCCCGGTGATTCCGTCCTTCCTGATTATATAGACGTAGGGCAAGGGAAAAAGTTCCCATTTGCAGAACTTTACCCTTCCCCCCTACCCCGGCGCTGGTTCACAAGGGCGGCCCGGCGCTGGGGCAGGTCATAGCGACCTACCAGGGGTAACGGCTGTTCCCGGGGCGGTTCTGCCGCCGTAGAGGGTGTAAAGCGCCAGAAGCGGGCGACCACTGAAGGCCGCTCTGGCCAGGAGGTGCGCCGGTACTGGCTGTAAACCTCCTGGTAAACATCGACCGTCCGGCGGGCAATATTTTCCCAATCATAAACATCCTTTACCAGGCGATGACCGTTGGTTCTCAATCTCTCCGCCAGGGCGTCATCCCTTAAAACTGCCAGAATGTTATCGGCCAGGGAAACGGCATTGCCTGGGAAGGCGCGCATACCGTCAACGCCATGGGTGATGATCTCCGTTAGGCCCCCCGTCTCGCTGGCCACCACCGGTGTCCCGGCCGCCATGGCCTCCAAAGCCACAATGCCAAAGGGCTCATAGAGGCTGGGAAACACCGCCACCCTGGCGGCCCGGTAGAGCTGGTTACGGGTATGATCGTCAATGTAGCCGGCAAAATAAACCTTGTGGCTGATGCCGAGCTCCCGGGCCCGGTTCTGGAGTTGGCCTTCCATGGGCCCCTGGCCGGCCACTACCAGCTTGGCCTCCGGGCAGGCGGATAAGATCTTGGGCATAGCTTCCAGGAGGACCTGGACCCCCTTTTCGATTACCAGGCGGCCCACGAAGAAGATAATCTTTTCATGGGGGGCGGCATAACGCTGCCGCACCGTTGGGTCAACGGCCCCGGTCCGGAAATTCTGGCTGTAAACCCCGTTGGGGATAATAGTAATTTTATCGGCCGGCAGCTGGAATAATCCCTGGACTTCCTGGCGCATATGCTGGCTGCAGACGATTACCCGCCAGGCCTCGTAGGTCAGCCACCATTCAACGTTGTTAATGTAGCGCTGCATGTCATTATATAAGCCGCGATTCCGACCGGCTTCGGTAGCATGAATAGTGGCAATGAGGGGCAAGCGGTGGGCGTGTTTTAAAGCCCGGCCGGTAAAGGCCACCAGCCAGTCATGGGCATGGATAATCTGGAAAGGACCGTATTTGCGCATGATGATCATGGCTTCTTCCAGGAAGCGGGCATTGAGCTGCAGCACCCAGATGAGAAAATCGGGGGTATGAACGGGGTAGGCTTCCACCCGGTGGACGGTTAAGCCGTTCTCCCGGCTTTCAGTAGCCTGCCCCGGGCGGCCGATAGTAAGTACATGTACATCTTGGCGCAATCGCGCCAAGGAAATAGCCAGGTCCTCAACATGCCGGGCCAGGCCACCGACACTCTGGGGCGGATATTCCCAGGAAAGCATCAGGATACGCATTAATCTATCACCTTCATTAAATTTCTACCTTGAATTTATTTTGGCAGTCTCGACCAATCTTATACCGCATAATTTACCTTGGATAGATAAAACCTAGTAGCAAGTTGATGATTTGGAGGTTCCAGTATGCCCGAATTACGCCAGGACCCAGTTAGCGAGCGCTGGGTAATAATTGCCACCGAACGCGCCAAACGTCCTTCGGACTTCAAGCCTCTTCATAAAGAAAAGAAGGGTAACGCCAGCTGCCCTTTCTGTCCCGGCCACGAAAAGGAAACACCGCCGGAGGTGCTGGCCTTTCGTGACGCCAATACTGAACCCGATACCCCAGGCTGGCAGGTACGGGTGGTGCCCAACAAGTTTGCCGCCCTGGTGGCCGACGGGGAAGTATCCAGCGAAAGTAAAGGGATGTACCGGACTATGTCCGCTACCGGTGTGCATGAGGTTATCATCGAGGGTCCCGATCATGATACCTTATTCGCCGATCTGGCACCCGAGCATGCCGTCCAGGTTCTCAAGGCCTGGCGACAGCGTTACCTGCAGCTTAAGCAGGACAAAAGGCTGCAATACATCCAGCTCTTTAAAAACCACGGCCCTACCGCCGGGGCTTCTCTGGAACACCCCCACAGTCAGCTTATTGCCACCCCCCTGGTGCCGGCAGCCGTTAACGAGGAACTGGCCAGGCTCAAGGCTTACCGCCAGGAGAAGAAAAGCTGCCTCTTTTGCGATTTAATAGAAGCGGAACTGGCAACAGGCACCAGGGTCGTTGCCTTTAATGAAGAGTTCCTGGCTTTCTGCCCCTTTGCCTCGCGTTTTCCCATGGAAACGTGGATTATTCCCCGGCGGCACCAGGCAAACTTCGGTGAATGTGAGGACGGCCAGCTAAAACAACTGGCCGCCATCCTGCAGGAAACCCTGAGCCGGTTGCAAAAAGCCGCCAACGACCCTCCCTTTAACCTGGTCCTGCATACCGCGCCCCTCCGCCAGGAAGGAGATACCTACCACTGGCATTTTGAGCTCCTGCCCCGGCTGACGATCATCGCCGGCTTTGAGTGGGGGACGGATATGTACATCAATCCCACACCGCCGGAAATCGCGGCCCAGTCGCTGAGTGAAGTAAACATAAACGCCGAGGAGGAAGGTTAATGCCTGAACCCTTAAAAATCCTGTTTGTCTCGCCTGAAGTAGCCCCCCTGGCCAAGACCGGGGGCCTGGCCGACGTGGCCGGCAGCCTTCCCAAAGCCCTGGCCGCCCGGGGACATGAAGTGCGGGTGGCTATGCCCCGTTACCGCCAGGTAAAGAATGTCGATTACCTCACCGACCTGCCCGTGGAAATGGATGGCAGCCTGGAGACGGCCATTATCCGCCGGGCGCAGCTGGCAGGGGATCCACCCGTGCCGGTCTATCTCATTGATAATTACAAGTTTTTCTGGCGGGACGGTATGTACTGCTATGCCGACGACGCGGCCCGTTTTAATTTTTTCTGCAAGGCCGTCCTGTCCATGCTGCCCTGGTTGGAGTTCCAGCCGGATATTATCCATTGCAATGACTGGCAGACGGGCCCCATCCCCCTTTTCCTCAAAGTCAAGCACGAGGATAACCCCTTTTACCGGCAAACGGCAACCATCTACACCATCCACAACCTCCAGTACCAGGGGACCTTCCCCCGCCAAACCTTGAAGATTATGGCCCTGGGTGAAGAATTTTTTACCCCCGAGCGCCTGGAGTTTTACGGCCAGGTCAGTTTCATGAAGGCCGGGATCCTGTACGCTGATTTAATCAACACCGTCAGCAAGAAATACGCCCTGGAAATCCAGACCCCCGAATACGGGGAGCGCCTGGACGGCCTGTTAAGGAAACGCGCCGCAGATCTACGGGGAATTTTGAACGGCATTGACTACCAGGAGTTCAACCCGGCCACTGACCGGCGCCTGGCCGTCAATTACGACGCCGAGCACCTTGAAAAGAAAAAAGAAAACAAGGCGGCCCTGCAAAGGGAAATGGAACTGCCGGTCAAGGATGTACCCCTCCTGGGCCTCATTTCCCGCCTGGTTAATCAAAAAGGGCTGGATCTGCTGGCCGCCATTCTCGACCCTCTGCTGCAGCAGGACCTGCAGTTCGTCCTCCTGGGTAGCGGCGAGGATTATTACCAGCAGCTTTTCTCCCGTTACAAGGTCAAATACCGGGATAAAATGGCCGTCAAAATCGGCTTTGACCCGGTACTCGCCCAGCGGATTTATGCCGGCTGCGATATCTTCCTCATGCCCTCACGCTTTGAACCCTGCGGCCTGGGCCAGATGATCAGCCTGCGCTACGGCACCGTACCGGTGGTCCGGGCCACGGGCGGCCTGGAGGATACCATCAAGGACTTCCACCAGTACCCGGGAAGCGGCAATGGCTTTTCCTTCCGCGATTACCAGCCCCAGGCCCTCCTGGATACCATTAATCGCGCCCTCCACGTTTACCGGAACGAGCCGGAGGAGTGGCGTAATCTGGTCCGGCGGGGCATGGCCGCCGACTTTTCCTGGAACGCCTCGGCCGGTCAATACGAAGATATGTACCGGGAAGCCCTCCAGAAGAGGATGGCTACCCAGGTTAAAGTGGGGTAAGGAGAACTATTACCGGCGCTTACGTTGCAAACGCCGGGGAAATATCAGCTCCGCCTGCCCGGGATCAGTTCCCGGGCAGATATTTTTCCCGCACTTTTTCCCCCTCCCTGCATAAGATCATCATGGAACCCGTTTGGGGTTGCAAGGCCGTGACCCCGGTGGGCAACGGCGTCCAGAGGAAGGGTTTCAATTTAAGGGCGTTTTTAACAGCCTGCTGGGGAGGGATTTATTTATGTGTGGAATCACCGGCTGGGTGGACTGGGAGGTGGATCTGACCCGGCAACAGTCTGTCCTGGAGGCCATGACGGCCACCCTGGCCTGCCGCGGGCCGGATGCCTCCGGGGTATGGCTTTCCTCCCGGGCGGCCCTGGGCCACCGCCGCCTGATTGTCGTTGATCCTGCCGGCGGCGGCCAGCCCATGGTACGCCGCCGCGGCAGCCAAACCTTTGTCATATCCTATAACGGTGAACTCTACAACACACCCGACCTGCACCGGGAGCTGGAAGCGCGGGGCTATACCTTCCAGGGGCACTCAGATACGGAAGCGCTGCTGACGGCCTATATGGAATGGGGGCCGGCCTGCGTCGAGCGTTTCAATGGCATCTTTGCCTTTGCCATCTGGGATGATTCCAGGCAATGCCTGTTCCTGGCCCGGGACCGCCTGGGCGTCAAACCCCTCTTTTATACGCAAAGGGGCAGTGCCTTCCTCTTCGGTTCGGAATTGAAAGCCCTGCTGGCGCACCCGGCGGTGGAAGCGGAGGTGGACGCCGAAGGGCTGGCCGAAGTCTTTGTCCTGGGGCCGGCCCGGACGCCGGGACACGGAGTATTTCGCAACATAGCTGAATTGAAACCCGGCTGCTACCTGATATATGACCGCCAGGGCATCCACCAGCACCAGTACTGGCGCCTGGTAAGCCGTCCCCACCCGGATGACCTGGAGACAACTACTGCTAAGGTCCGCGAGCTTTTACAGGATACGGTGGAGCGGCAGCTGGTAGCCGACGTGCCCGTCTGCACCCTGCTCTCCGGGGGGCTGGATTCCAGCGCTGTTACCGCCTTTGCCGCCCGGGCCTTTCAGGAGCGGGGGCTGGGGCCCATCCATACCTGGTCGGTAGACTACGTCGACAATGACCGTTATTTCCGGCCCAGCCATTTCCAGCCCCATAGCGACGCCCCTTGGGTGGATTTGGTTTCCCGCCACCTGGGTACCAGGCACCACTACGTCTTTATCGACACCCCCGAACTGGTAGCCTCCCTGACTGCGGCCATGCGCGCCCGGGACCTGCCGGGGATGGCTGATGTGGATTCTTCCCTGTATCTCTTCAGCCGGGAAATTAAAAAAGAAGCCACTGTCGCCCTGTCCGGCGAGGCTGCCGACGAGGTCTTCGGCGGTTACCCCTGGTTCAGGAGCGAAAAGGCCATGGCCATGGCTACTTTCCCCTGGACGCGGGCCGGCCAGGAGAGGATACGCCTCCTTTCCTCCGAACTTAAAGCAATGGTCCGGCCGGAGGAATACGTGGCCAGGCGCTACCAT
Organism: Moorella sp. E308F; assembly: GCF_006538365.1. NCBI lineage: Bacteria > Bacillati > Bacillota > Clostridia > Neomoorellales > Neomoorellaceae > Neomoorella > Moorella sp. E308F. The sequence continues at coordinate 115,537 of NZ_BJKN01000001.1, forward strand.
GAGGCCCTGAAGGAAGTACCCCGCCTGCTGGGAGAGGACCCCCGGAGCGCCCGGTTGCGGGAATTTTCTTACCTTACCCTGACCCGTTTTATGCCGGTACTCCTGGACCGCAAGGACCGCATGAGCATGGCCGCGGGCCTGGAAGTCCGGGTGCCCTACTGCGACCACCGCCTGGTAGAGTATGTCTGGAACATCCCCTGGGAGATGAAATTCCAGGGCCAGATGGAAAAGGGAATCTTACGCCGGGCTTTACGCGGGATACTGCCGGAGGAGGTCCTGCAGCGGCGCAAGAGCCCCTACCCCAAGACCTACAACCCGGCTTACCTGGAGGCCGTCCGCACCTGGATGCTAAAGATTTTGAACGACCCCGGTTCGCCCCTGCTGCCCTTTATCGACGTGCCGGCCGTCCGTGCCCTGGCGGAGAAGGAAGAGCCCTTCGACCTGCCCTGGTTCGGCCAGCTCATGAGCGCCCCCCAGCTTTTCGCTTATCTTGCCCAGGTCGACACCTGGCTGCGGGAATACCGGGTGGCGGTGCGTTAGCGGAAAAAATAAAGCCAGAGGCCCAGGAGCAATCTCCGGGGTCTCTGGCTGCTGTGGGATGATAAAATAGCTAGCTATTGCGCCGCCCGTCAAGCAAGTTTATCAGTCTTAGCCAATTGTATAGATACACCGGCAGGATAAAGCGCTGGCGCACGTGCTCCCGTCCGGCCGCGCCCAAACGCCTTCCAAGGGCGGGGTTGAGCAGCAGGCGTTCGACCTGTTTGGCCATTTCTTCCGCCGTCCGGGCAGTCAGTCCTGTTTCGCCGTCCAGTACTTGGTGGGCCAGGCCGCCGGTAGGGGTGGCTACCAGGGGTTTGCCTTTCCAGAGGGCCTCGGTGGCAGTTAAACCAAAACCCTCACGCAGCGACTTTTGCACTATCACATCGGCGCGCCGCTGTAAGACGTTTATTTCCAGGTTAGCGTCGGGGTCCAAGGAAAGTACGGTAATGTCCGGGTCGCCCTTAACCGATGCCCGCACCTCGTCCAGGACTGCAGCACCCTCCGGGTCGTCATCGGCGCTACCTCCGGCCAGGATCAGGCGGCAGGCCATATTTTCCCTTACCAGTTTAAAAGCCTCGATTACACCGGTAGGATCCTTGAGCCGGTCGAAACGGGATACCTGGAGGATTATTGGCGGGCCTGCCGGGTCTATGCCCAGCTTCTCGAGCACCGCCCCGTATTCAGCGGGAGATACATCCCTGTTTTTGTCAGATAGAGGGTCGATAGCCGGGGGCATGAAGTACTGGAGTACCGGCAGGTCGCGGGCGTATTCCGGCAGGTGAAATACGGCTGCATCGCAGGTGGCAATCATGGGCGCCAGAAAATACCAGACCGGTGGTACGGCATAACGCGGGTCAACGTGACAGTACCAGAGCCACCGGCCGCTGTTCTCAGCGCGGAAGGTAGTCAGTCCCAGGGGCTGCTGGTCATGGATTACCACCAGGTCGGCCTCTCCCGTCACAAGGTCTTTGTTTTTTTGTGCTGTGGCGAGATAACTCTCCAGCATCTCACCGGTGACATTCACCTGCTGGCCATGCATGCCATTATGAAATTGCTTGGTAGTATTGAAAAATTCCGGGCTACCGCTAAGCACCTTCCAACTGACGGTCAGCCCTGCCTCCTCCATCAGAGGCACCAGTGAGCTTAAAATTTCTGCCACCCCACCACCGATGGTGGTAGAGTTGATATGCCAGACACTGTAGCCCTGTAAATTTTCTCCCAGGGACCGGATTTCGTCAATAAGGGCGCTTCCGGTTACGCTTTCATAATCTTTAAGGCTCACACGGCGAAGCATTTGGGACTTCCTTCCTTTATCTGTATTAAAACGATAAAAAGAGCGGTTTATTCGTCACCGGCTAGTAAAGCAACTGGAAAACTACGTAACGTGTCGGCAAGGGTAAGAACTCTTCCTTTAGTCGAAGAGGTGGCTAACATAACCTCTCCTGTCAAAATATTATGCCAGTTGCTTGGAGCTGGTTCAGGTAAAACAATGGCTGTTTCTTGCCATACGGTTTCCCCAGGGAGGAAGCCAACGGCTGGCGGCATACCATCTGTTGGTATTACCTGGCCCGCCAGCAGCCGCGCCAGCAGGCGAGGTACAATCACCAGAGCCCACTTCCCGCCGAAATGACGGGCGAAGGCGCAGACGTGTCTCGACCTGGACCCGGTGACTGCCACGGGGATATACTCACCGGTGACAAACATTTCCCGGTGATCGCGACGGAAGTGGAGGGATTTATAAGTCAGGTAGAGCTTTACCCGGCCATCCTGCCAGTGGGTAAGGAGGTTTGTTACTAAAGCCTGTTGACCTTTTGTCTCTTCTTCTTTGAGCCTTTTTAAAAGCCTGGCCCGGGTTTTAAAGTCAACCGGACGCCGGTTGTCAGGATCAACAAGGCTGAAATTCCATAGCTCTGTTCCCTGATAAAAATCAGGCACCCCCGGGCTGGTTATTTTGAGCAGTACCTGGGCTAACGAGTTCCAGGCACCATAAAAAGCAACGACTTTTTGGAAGCGAAGGAAGTCCGGCAGAAACCGGTTCTCCGGCTCCGGCGTTAAAATAGAGAGGGCAAACTCTACCAGGGCTTTCTCGTAAGCGTTATCAGGATCAAGCCAGCTGGTCCGGGTTTTGGCCTCCCGGGCCGCTTTGACCAGATAAGCCCGGAGCCGTTCCTTAAAAGCGGGTATTTCTTCTTCTAGAAGCGGCCAGGCGCCGATTAGCGTCTGGTAGATAAATAGCTCCATATTGCCATCGGGTACAGGCTCACCTTTTATATTTAACTTTTTGGTCCCGTTCCAGCGATGCCAGCGCTCGACCCTCTCTCCCCAGGCGTCAGGGATTTCCGTTAGAACATTGATCCGCGCCCGGACATCCTCACTGCGCTTGGTATCATGGGTGGACGTGGCGTTAAGGGTATGGGGCCAGCGCTCCTGCCGGGTTTTATTGCGGCGGTGGAACTCAGCCACCGATATGCACCTGGTCCGGGGACTGCTACCTACCTCATTGAGGGAAACCAAAGGGTTGTAGATGTAGAGGGAGGTATCCTCGTAACCCTTGGCCATAACCGGTCCCGTAAACTGTTGCCAGCGCATTACGAAACGCAGCCAGGCCTGCCGTTGTTCGGGGGGCAGGGAGACGGGAAAATCCAGCAACAGCACCTGGCGCAGGAAACGGCAGGCCGGGCCGGCGGCCGGGCACCTCCGGACGGCCGCGGCTATGGCAGTTTCGATGTAATGCCGGTCCTGCGGCGCTACCGTGAAGTCGCGGATATAGGTCCGGTAGATACCCAGGCTGGCAGTGACTGCGACCAGGGCCTCTTCCAGTTCTGCCAGGGTGAGGTCGTGGCCCAGGCGATCCCCTTCAGCCAGGCGTCCCAGCTCCCCTACCAGGCTGCGCACCTCGCTGGCGAACAACCTGGTCATTACCAGCTTCTTCTGGTTATAGACCACCCTGGTAAAGTCGGTTTCGGCGCCGCTGTACCTGGCATATAACTCTTCCAGGACGGCGAGCCCTTCTTCGTCAACGAAGAGTCCGTTCAACGAATTTAAAAAGTCGTAGCCCGTTGTTCCATAAGTAGGCCAGGCCGCCGGCAGTTCCTCCCCGTTGCTTAGTATTTTCTCTACGACCACGTAAAAACCGGAGGAACTTCCTGCTGCAGAAAGGTGTTCCTGCAGCCGTTCGAGGTACTCCTGGGGGTCATACAGGCCATCAATATGGTCGATTCTGAGGCCGGTAACTTGCCCAGCCCCGACCAGTTGAAAAATCAGGGCGTGCACCGCCTCAAAAACTTTTTTTTCTTCCATGCGGATTGTTACCAGGTCGCTAACGTCAAAGAAGCGCCGGTAATTGATTTCCTCATTGGCCACCCGCCAGTAGGCGAGCCGGTAGGCCTGTTCCGCCAGGATATGCTCCAGTTGATTGAAACTTTGCGGCTCACCTTTATTACCATTTAATTTGCACAGGTTCCTGTCAATAAATGCTTTTACCGCGGGGTTAGTATTGTATAGATACCAGAGGCTTTTCCAAGCCTGTTGCCAGGCAGTCGACGGCTCGCCTGCCCCGGTAAGAGGGGATGCTGTGAGGGAGGCAAGCAGATCCAGCAATTGTGATAGCGCCTGTTCGGCAGCGCCACCATCCCCGGCCAGTATTTGCGCCCAGCCGTCGAGAATCCGGCGGGAGGAAGGGGGGCTAAGGGGGAATTGCTTTTCATAGTAGCAGACCCGGAAACCATCTTCCGCCAGCTGCAGGGCCAGTTGCTGGTTTTCCAGCACCTTACCAAAGGGTTCACCCAGGACTGGCAGCAGTACTTTGTTTGCCAGCCCCGGCCTGGCGGGTTGCCAGTCAATATCGAAGTAAGTTGCGTAAGTAGAAGCGCGCCCGTGGCTGAGGACGTCCTGCCACCACGGATTTTCAACGCTGGCTGCCATATGGTTGGGCACGACGTCCAGTAACAGCCCCATCCCCTGCTGCTTCAGGGTATCAGTCAGGGCGGTAAAATCCTCCCTGCTTCCCAGTTCCGGGTTTAACTGCCCCGGATCAGTCACGTCGTACCCGTGGGGGCTATCTTTCCTCGCTTTCAGCAGGGGGGAGGCATAAATATCGGTAACCCCCAGCGCCTGCAGGTACGGTACCACTTCGCGCGCTTCGATAAAGCTAAACTGCCGGTTAAACTGCAACCTGTAAGTAGCGGTGGGGATGCGCGACCTGACCATTTTTACCTCCGCACCTGTAGTTTGTCCCCCAGGGAGTTAAACAGGTCAAGCCACGCCTTGGCTTTCCCATCCCCCTGGCGGGCCTTCTCCCGGTATCCAGGGTAAACTGTCTGCAATAAGCGGTAATAAACGTTTTGTACTTTCCAGAGGTTTACTTCAAAGGGCAACGAGCGCACCAGGCTGATTACCGCGTCCAGATGCCCGATGAAGGCCTGGTCGTCAGGTTGGCCCAGTAGTTTCTCAGCCATTTGTTTCAGGGTCTGTTCCAGAACATACCCCAGAACTTCGCCGTCGAGGGGAACACCGGCCATCTCGGCTTCACTTAGGAGCGCTTTGATGCGTTCCAGGTCCAGATTGTCACCTGCGAAAGCCTGGCGGAGGCTGGTGTTCAAGACGAACTCGGCAGCGGCCTGCAGTGCCCGGGGCTGGGGGATATTTAAATCCTTTAAGAAACGCATTAAGGGGGCATGACGATCGTAAATGCGCCGGTAATCTTCCGCCGCTTCCGCCAGGGTGGACTCCAGGATGATATCCAGCACCATCCGCTGTTTGTCCCGGAAAAGCTGCCTTAAAGAATAGGTGGCCCCTTCAAAGTGCTGATCCAGGAGCCTGATGACCTCACTGAAATCGGCCCGGTCGAAGGCACCGGTTAATTCCTGTACCATTCGCTGGTAGGACTCGTCATTCTCGTAAACCCGGACACCGCCACTAACATTATGGTTACCTAAAGTAACGGCGCCATAACTAATCTTCATCGACTCCTGGGTAATCTGGGAGGTGACCTGCGCCCGGCCTACAGCTAACCTGGCTGTACCTGCTAAACGATTCTGACTGTCTTCCCGGTAGACATCGTAGCAAAAGATGCGGGAATGCTGGTCATAGGTTTCGTATAAAGAACACAGGGCATAATGGCCTCCAACCTTGAGCAAATCGACCGTTGCCGGCTTGACAAATTTTTCATAGATATGGGCTCCGTCACGGTGTTCAGGGATGTTGCTCTTGGCCTGGGCCAGCATCTCCATAAAACGGGGCTCTGGCGACTCGTTAAATAATTCCTGGGCTAATTGAATCACACGGCCGGCGTATTTAATAACCTGCACTGTCTCAATGCCTGAGATTTCGTCAAAGAACCAGCCGCAGCTGGTGAACATTAACATGGCGTGTCGCTGGAGCTCCAACAGCTTCAACACCGTGATTTTTTCTTCCTGGTTTAGTATACGGGTGGCATGTTGTCCGAGGAAGCGGTCGAAGTTTTCCGGTGAACGGTCGAGGATGACCGCGATGTAGTCATTACGCGCGGCCCAGGGATCTTTTAGAAACTGGCGCGCCCTTCCCTCAAACTTGGGTGCCAGGGTGTTCCGCAGCCAGTTGAGGCTATCGCGCAGGGGTGCCCGCCAGGCCTGGCTCCACCCTGGATGCATACCCGTGTTACAGCCACAATTAGTCCGCCACCTTTCCACTCCATGGGCACAGCTCCAGGAGCTATTATTATTTATCTCCACCTCATGGGTGGGTGGGTGTTTTTCCAGGTATTCGCCGTAGTTGGTTAGACGTGCCAGTTTATTGGCTTCAATATAATCCAGGGCGTAGGCCAGGGCCATATCCCCGTGGCGGTGGTGGTGGCCGTAGGTCTCGCCGTCGGTAGCAATATTGACAAGCTGGGGCGCGTTGCGTCCCTCGTTAAAGACACTCAGTAGACGTTTGGCAAAGCGTTCACCGTTATCGAGCAGTTTCTCGAAGGCTACGGCGCGGGCGACTTCGCCATTATAAAAGAAGACATTGATCGTCCGGTCCGTATTGGGCAGGCGAACCTGATAAGGCATGGTGGTATCGAGGCCACCGTGGACCTCCTGCCAGTTATCGCTACCCAGGGGTCGGATGCGACGCGCCTGCCAGTGGGCCAGGATGGTGAAACGGATGCCCTGTTGTGCCATCATGGCAAGAGTTTCCAGATCAACGGCGGTCTCCGGTAACCACATTCCTTCCGGCCGCCGGCCAAAGCGGTGCTCAAAATCTTTAATCCCCCAGATTATCTGGGTGTATTTATCACGCGTGTTGGCCAGGGGCATGATCATGTGGTTATAGGCCTGGGCCAGGGCTGAACCGTGCCCCGAAAAGCGCCGCTGGCTTTCCCGATCAGCTTCAATTATCGCCCGGTAAACCTCCGGGGCATTGGTTTCCATCCAGGAAAGGAGGGTGGGACCAAAGTTGAAACTGATTTTGCTATAGTTGTTGACGATTTTCCTGATCCACCCGTCACCATCAAGAATGCGCGAGGCGGTGTTAGGTTCGTAGCATTCAGCGGTAATCCGTTCATCCCAGTCGTGGTAGGGGTAAGCCGAGTCCTGGAGCTCGATGTCCTCCAGCCAGGGGTTTTCCCGTGGTGGCTGGTAAAAATGGCCGTGGATGCAAATGTACCGTTCCATTAGTCAGCCTGAGCCTCCTTTATTCTTTCAAACAACAGACATGCTCCCGGGGTTAAAGGCATCTGCATTTTTCCCTGAGATACAAGCAGGGCAGGTATGGTACTACCGTTGCCCAACCAGCGCTCTTCAGCGGCATCCAATCGTTTGCGCCAGCGCCCTGCCGGCAGGGGCAGGGTGGGGGTTGATTCGGCATCGCTAAAGGAAAAGATGATGCCCGCCTCACTATCATTGCTCCAGCGATGCACGAACAGGACCAGGTCCTCCTCGCAGGTGATAACCTCCATATTTTCCAGGTTTAGATCCGCCAGGGCGGGTAGTTCCCGGCGCAACTGGATTAGCTGCCGGTAGAAGTCCCGGAGTACCCGGTGCTCTCCCTGAAGGCTGAGGCCGTGGTTAAGACAGGAACGTCGGAAGGTAGCCTCATCCTGGGGATCAGGCACCTCGCCTGTCCAGTTGTGGCCGGCGAATTCTTCCCGCCGCCCCCGGCGTACCGCTGCGATGAGCCCGGGATCGGAATGGCTGGTAAAGTATTGAAAGGGTGCCGTTTCACCGTATTCCTCGCCCATGAAGAGCAGCGGTACGAAGGGGGAGAGGAGCACTACGGCGGCGGCCAGTTTGAGTTTGACGAAGGGAACCAGGGTGCTTAACCTTTCACCCCGGGCCCGGTTGCCTACTTGATCATGGTTCTGGGTAAAAACCACGAACTGGTTACCCTTGCACGGATGCGGCCGCCGGCCGTGCCGCCGCTGCCGGTAGGCAGAGTACTGACCGGTGTAAACATAACCTTCCCGGAAGGCCCGGGCCAGGTTGCCGAGGGTGCCGAAGTCACGGTAGTAGCCGTTTCTTTCCCCCGTCAGCAGCGCATGCAGGGCGTGGTGAAAGTCGTCGCACCACTGGGCATCAAGGCCATATCCCCCCAATTCTTGCGGCCGGATTACCCGGGGGTCGTTCAGGTCACTCTCGGCAACAATATAAACCCGGCGTCCCAGCCGTTCGGCCTGAAGCTTCACGGCAGCGGCCAGTTCCTCCAGGAAAGGTAAAGCAGACCTGTCCATAATGGCATGGATGGCGTCCAGCCGCAAGCCATCCAGGTGAAACTCGGTTAACCAGTAAAGGGCGTTTTCGATAAAGAAGCGCCGGACTTCGTCGCTACCGGGTCCATCAAAGTTGAGGGCCTGTCCCCAGGGGGTATGGTAACGGTCGGTAAAATAAGGCCCGAATTTGGCCAGGTAGTTTCCTTCCGGGCCCAGGTGGTTGTAGACCACATCGAGAAATACGGCGAGGCCGTACTTGTGGCAGGTATCCACCAGCCGCCTGAGCCCCTCCGGTCCACCGTAAGAGTTCTGGACGGCAAAGGGGAAAACGCCGTCGTACCCCCAATTGCGGCTTCCCGGGAACTGGGCCACGGGCATTAATTCAATGGCGGTAACCCCCAGGGTGCGCAAATCGTCCAGGTGGGCGATGATGGCGTCAAAAGTGCCCTCCGGGGTGAAAGTCCCTACATGCAGTTCATAGAAGATTAGCTCCTCTCGGGTGCAGCCCACCCAGGAGTCGTCCGACCAGACGAAAGCCTGGGGATCTACAACCTGGGAAGGGCCGTGGACACCGTGTGGCTGGTAGCGCGAAGCCGGGTCAGGGAACTGCCTTCCGTCCAGAAGGTAGTAATAGAGACTACCAGGTTCGACCCCCTCTACCTCGCCTTGAAAGTACCCACGTTCTTTCCGGGTTAAAGGTTCAAGTCTTTCTTCAGGTGCCACGATCTGTACCGCCACACTTTCGGCCAGGGGTGCCCAGAGGTGGAAGCGGCAGCGGCCATCCCCCAAGTAAGTGGCCCCCAGGCTAACATTATAGGTCATGGTTTGCCACCTCGCCTTTGCAGATAAGAGGGCCGCAGATGTTAGTATTCCTTAGATAACTGATCTCCTTTAGTACTTGCAGCACTTCCGGCTTCTGACTAAACTCTTCCACGGTGTAGCGCGCCTTGCGCCGCCAGTTGGGATAGGCATCGACTGTCCCGGGGATATTTTGCGGAGCAGTCTCTAACCACAAATCCTCCAGGTTAACCAGGAGAATCCGGGCCCGGCTGGCGGCCAGGTGAGCCAGGCAAGCGCGGGTGACGTCCCCGGTTTTATTGGTGGGTAGCGCCAGCCGACCCTGGTGGTAAAGAAAGACGGGCAAAGCCACCCGTTCACTGGCGTCTTTTCCTAACCAGAAGGCTGCGAAGGGTGGCATATCATGGGTATTTAAGCATACCAGGGCCCTGGCGGGGATAGGGCGCAGTACCCTCCGGGTATTACCGGTATATTCGAAGGGCAGCACATACATCCGGTTGATATTATGCCCCTTCATGGCGCTGCGAACGGAACCGGGTACGTTACCAAGGTCCTCGCCCACGAGTAGTGCCCGGTAGCGCTGGGATTCAAGGGCTAAAATGGCATAGAACTCCTCGGCGCGGTAGCGCACATAAACCCCCTCGCGCGCGGATAGACCCCGGGGAATCCAGTAGAGACGGTGCAGCCCCATTACGTGGTCGAGGCGTAAGATGCCGGCATGTTGGAGGTGGTGGCGCACGACGGCGATATAGTAGCGATAACCCTGTTCCCGGATTCCCTCTGGATGGAGGGGAGGAAACCCCCAGTCCTGTCCCCGGCTGTAAAACGCATCAGGCGGGGCGCCACTATTGGCTTCCAGGGCAAAGACGGAGCGCTCGCGCCAGACATCGTACCCATCGCGATGAACTCCCAGCGGCAGATCAAGATATAACCTTTGCCCGTTTTGCCGGGCCCGGGCGGCGAGGTCCTGGAACTGGCGATGGGCCAGCCACTGGACATAAAGGTGATAACCCTCGACCCTCGGATCATAGTCCCCTTCCCGAAGGATGCCGTCCCGCAGCCGGCCAGGCCATACCTGCCAGCTGGTGCGCCGTTTCTCGACGGTAGCCCGAAAACGGGCATAATCCTGCACCACCGGGTTCTTTTTCACCCAGTCCCGGAAGGCGGCCTGCCGCCCGGAATTTCCAGCAAAGAAGTGGCGGGCGCAGAGTTCGAGTATCCGGCGTTTCACTGCCATCCCGCGGCGGTAGTCCACCAGTGGTGCGGCCTGCAGGGCCGCTATCTCTTGCCGGAACGCCGGGGAATTTAGTAACTCCCTTGCCTCACGGCACCTTTTTAATTCCTCCACGCGGGTAACATCAAGGTAAAATTCATTCCAGAACAAGCGAGTGACTGGTTCGTAGGGGCTCGGGATAAAAGGTTCGTCTAAAAAGCTCGCCAGAAGCGGTAGCGTACCAACCAGATCGCCTCCCTGCTCGTGGACCCAACCTAATAGGGTCTCAAGGTCGGTAAGATCCCCCGCACCCCAGCTTCGCCCGGAATGAAGGGCGTAGAGGGGTACGAAGATCCCCCAGAGGCGTTTCGTACTGGTAACTGGGCCATAGGCCTGGCGCGGGGCAGAAATAAGCAAGATTTTATGGTGACGAGCCGGCAAGGTTATTGTCAACCAGTGGTATCCCAACGGTAACCCGGACGGCAGTTTAAGCTGCCTGACCTCATAGTTCATGCCTTCCACGACAACTGCCTGGAGTACGGGTAAACGGGCTAAATGGCAGCTCCAGCGCCATACTTTGCCGTTTTCTAGTTCCAACCGGCAATCAGCAATACCTCCCGTAAGTTCCGCAGGCAGGCGCAGTTGGAGACGAACAGGTTCCCTATTCCAAGCTACGGCCGCCGGTTCACAACAACGCCGCCATTGCTTCTGGATGCCTTCCCGCAGGGCACTGGAAACGTCGGCGAGACGCTCTACCGGTGCTCCCAGGACCTGCAGTACCGCCAGCAACGATTGCGGCGAAGCCAGACGCCGGCGACCAGCATTATCGTAAAAGGCAGTTTCCACGCCGTATAACCGGGCTAGCCGGTGCAGCAGGCGGATCTGTAATCCTGTCACGGCCAACAAATCTCCTATCATCGTGGCATCAGGAGCAGGAGTTTTTATTATCCACCACTTCCGGTAGCAAAAGTATTATTCCCAGCTGGTAGCCTGATATGACTCTTCTCGGGGCGGAGTTGCCATTTTAGCATGAACCTCCATGAGGTGGTTCTCTTGCAAAAAAATTAAAGCCCCCTCATTCCCCGGTCGGGAAAAGAGGGGGCTTTTTGCCTGCGTCCTGACAGGCACCTGCAATAACAGATGTTCTCATGATCCCCGCAAAGCATAGAAAAAATATCTTCTTGCCTTGGTAATCTGCTTTTACCGGTAGGTGCCGTATTCCCTTGCGGATGCTATCAGGGCGTGCATGTTTTCAGGTCTTATGTCATCGATTACCGCCCCGGAGCTCAAAATAAACCCACCATTTTTACCGGCAATTTTGATAAGTTGTTTACAGTAATCCTTTATTTCTTCCGGTGTCCCAAAGGTCAACAGAGTAATGGGCACGTTGCCGGCAATGCAAGCTATATCCCCCAGTACCTCTTTAGCTTTAGCCATATCGGTCTGGTCAAAAAGCCATACCGTCGTGCCCTTGGGCAGGTCACGAATGACTTCTAACCGGGAATTATAGCCTCCTTCAGCAAATAAGAAAGGAACCAATCCTTCTTCAATTAAACCAGTAATAACTTTTCTTAGCGTCGGCCAATAGAAGGTCTTAAACTGTTTGCCTGACAGGAAACCGTCAGCTCCCTTATGCAGGGGCATAAATACTAGCGGGTGGCCGGCGGTCTTGGCGGAAGATACCCCCATCCTTATGGCCAGGGGGGCAACCGCCTCCAGGGCTTCCAGCAGTTTTTCTGGCTGTCTATACATATCAATAATGATTCCATGGGTACCCCTGAGAGTGTCGCCGATGATATCAAAAGGTGCTTTGCTTACTCCTCCAACGAAGGAGGGGTATCCATTCCCTTGAAGTGCCCGGTCCACTGCGCGAACCATACTGGCCCAACGGTGAACTTCATCTCCCGCTTCGAAAACGGCCTTGAAGGCGGCCTGTACTTCGGGAAAACCGAAGGGAATAAAACTACCACAAGTCATTACAATTTCCAGAACGTCGGTAAGAGGAGCCAGTTTTGCGAAGGGTTTAAGTGCACCGAAAATGCGGGGGAAATATAATCTTATCCAGAAGTCAGAAGGATCGTGGATCAAAGCGTCGTACTCATCGGCCTTCATATACTCCGCCTCAAGGCATTGGTATGAGGTATCCGGCGGGACACCATGACCTGGCCACCTATACAGTTTGTAGTCAAGAATTTCAAAAAATCTACCTGGCGGAACAAAAGTTGTTCCTAGATATGCATCGGGCTCAAAATCTAAAACGTATTTCTTCCAAGCAACCGCAGTTTTGTCATAATCATACATCGCATCTTGAACGGTTATACCTGAGTAATAAACCGGAAAAAGTCCCGTTATAGGACAAACCGGTACCCGGTCAGGTACCTTTCTTAATTGAATAGCGTCTTTTAGACGCATTACTCGCTCTTTATACGACTTTTCTGCTTCCGGACTCGCAAATTCGATGCCTTGACCAGAAAGCCACGAAAAGAACATTTGCTCTTGCCTTTCTTCCGGTTTCATTGACTTCTCCTCTTTATCATTCCTTCGAAATTAAAACCCTCATCCCCAGCCAGCGCCGGCAGATGGCCACTCCTTCCCCCGCCTCCCGCACCCAGGCGTCGGCACCTACATACTGGCAGACACGCTCATTGACCAGACCTCCTATAAGAACTTTAACCGCAGGCTTAGGAGCCAGCATGCGGACCAATTGGACGGTGCGGCGCATGGATTCAAAAGAAGAAGTCAGCAAAGCAGATAACCCCAAAACCCGGGCGCCTGTTTCCCGGATAATATTCAAAAAAATGTCCGGTGGAATGTCCACCCCCGCATCGTAGACGCGAAATCCTTCACATCGAAGCAGGGAGATAGTTATGTTCTTGCCGATGTCATGGATGTCACCCTCTACCGTACCAAAAACGATATCGGCTTTGCCCGGCTGCTCCTGAGAGATTGCTGAAATAGACAGAAAGGGTTCTAGAACCCGGAGAGCCTCCTGAAATATTTCTGCCGACATTACCAGGTCACTTAAGAAATATTCTCCACTCGCATAACGTTCCCCTACGATTTTAAGTCCCTGCCGGCATTCTTCTACAATTTCCAGGGGTGGTTTCTGCTCGCGGAGGGCTTGTCCGACCAGTTCAAGGACCTTCTTTTCTTCTAATTCTGCCATAGCCATCGTTAAGGGCCCCAACACAAACCACCTCTTTTTTTGTTAGACTGGTAGCAGGATTGTTAATCAGATCTAAATTGTCGCGGAGACGGAGGTTAATTGATACCTGTCGCCACGGTATAAACACCATCCCCACCCCACCGGCCGGCCATCCCCGGCCAGAAGTACCTGCTCCAGCAAGAAGGCCGGCGAACCCGGTGCCACACGTAAAGCGCGGGCCTCTTCATCATTCAGGGATGTAACCTGCAAGATCATCTTGCTGCTTACGGGCAGGGCTTCAGCATGTTTCTCCACCATGTCCGGAAGCGCCTGGTACTGGAGCTCGTTCTCTAGGATGGGTCGCCCCCGGTCGTAGCGAAGGTATTTCCGGTCATAGGCGAGGGGCTCCCCGCCAGCCAAAAGGGAGCGGCGGATATAGAGCACCTTCGTCCCTGCCGGAACTTGTAATTTCCCGGCCGCTTTTTCCGGTGCGGGAACCAGCCGGGCTTCCAGCAGCCGGACACTGGAGGTCAAACCCCGTGCAGCCACCTCCTTGTGAAATTCTTCCATGACAAAGACAGCGCGATCCAGCTCGGGGCGGGAGACAAAAGTACCTTTCCCTCGTTCAGTGCGAATAAGACCGGCCCTGGCCAGCTGGCTCAGGCTGCGGCGGACAGTCATACGGCTTAACCCGTATTTTTCACTCAGCTCCGCTTCGGAGGGTAAAGCCTCGCCCGGACGGTATTCTCCTAATCTGATCTGGCGTTCCAGGATCTGTGCCAGCTGGTAGTAAGGAGGTACAAAAGAGCTTTTGTCTATAGCCATATTTTAATCACCTCGATCAGTTATAGCTAAGAGTAGCTGGTATATCTTAAGCCCGGGCCCGTTTTTCCAATGTCAGGACGCCGGGAAGCAATACCGTATTCCAGCGAACCTTTGTCGTTTATACAACTATTCTCTATTTATTTGATAATTCCTGCTTCAACCAAACTGTCTCCTAAATTAAAAGGCCCCGGTTAAGTCCAGGGGCCGCTAGATTATACTCTTTTACCTGCGTCCCGGCAGATTGCCCTTGTGGATTTCAAAGCTCCAGTTGAGACCGTTGTTGTTGTCCCAGTTGTTGGCGCTGTCCTTGAAGCAGATGTTCAGGCGGCTGCCGTCTTCCACCCGGATGTTTTTGACCCAGCCGTAGCCGGTACGCTCCATGCGGTAATCATAGATATTTTGCCAGTTATTGGCGTCACCGTAACCGGTATGCAGCCATACCTGGTCGGCGCCGCAGGCATCCAGGAGGCCGTGGTAAAGGATGGTTACTTCGTCGCCGGCGGTAATGGGTACCGGGTCTACCACCACCCCGCCGGGATATTCAGCCGCCCGCATCTGTTGCAGGCGCGTCCGCTCATCACTCACAAAACGGCTGCGGTTTTTATCACCCAACATTTATTACCTCCCCAGGAGAAGTTGCTAAAATTAGTTTCTCTGGGAAAAGGCCGGGCTATACCTTACTGCCGCCCTGATGACTACACCAGCCGTATCTCTACCACCCCACAAACATAATCCCTTCTTAAGGCCTCTATAAACCCGCCAGGATTTCTCCTAACGCCGTTCCAACCATTCCCTACTGGCATATTTCGCCCTTAACTCCTCCAGGCGCCCTTTTTCGCCATCTGTAAGCTCTCCCCGTATAAACTCTAAGCCGTAGAGCCGGGTAAAGGCCCGGACAATGCCGGCCTTTATTTCCCCTGCTTCAACCCTGCGGCCTAAAATTTCCTCCAGGCCACAGGCCTGGTGGTAAAATTTATCCTTGAGGCGCTGGCGTACGGCTTCCGAAGGCATCTTCAGGACGGCAAAAAGGTCGTCAACATTTAAGGCGATGACTATAGATCCGTGCTGGAGGACGACGCCCCCTTTGCGGGTCTGGGCACTGCCTACGACTTTGCGCCCGCCGCTGGTTATCTCATACCAGGAGGGGGCATCAAAGCAGGCGGCCGAAGTATGCTCATCCTGGGCTCCTTTGCGGCCGGAAGCAATCTCCACCGGCGCTCCCAGTTCCTTTAACCCCAGGGCCAGGGCCTCTGCCAGGCGTAAGTAAGAAGGGCGAATCCCGCCGGTCATGAGGGGGTGGTCCTCCCGGGCAACCACGCTGTAAGTGACTTCATTATCATGAAGTACGGCCCGGCCGCCGGTTAAGCGGCGCACCAACCCCAGGCGCCGTTCTTTCACGGCCTCCAGGTCAATTTCTTTTTCTAACTGCTGGAAATACCCCAGGGAAATGGTTGGCGGCGACCAGGCGTAAAAACGTAAGGTCGGCGGTGTTTTGCCTTCCCGGTGCTCCAGCAGGATGGCCTCGTCCACGGCCATGTTGGTGTAAGGGTCAGCCACGCCGGTATCTAACAGCCGCCAGGTTTCAACTGGCATATATATCCCCCCTACAATTACCCCGATATTGACATACCACTCATGTAATGCTATCCTGTAAACAGATGGGAAAATATGTAATAATATTGCAGGTGTTGAAAATGCCTGAAAGAAGCAGCGACTGGCTGCGGCAAGCAGAAGCAGACTTAAGGCATGCCATTAATTCGTTTAACGCCGGGGATTTTGAATGGACCTGTTTTGCCGCCCAGCAGGCGGCGGAAAAAGCAGTAAAAGCATTATTTCAAAAGTTGCACCTCGACGCCTGGGGGCATACCGTATCCATTTTACTGGCAAATCTACCGGCAGAAATTGCCGTTCCTGAAGATTTGATTGATAAAGCTAAGGTTATCGACAAGCATTATATCCCGGCCCGCTATCCGAACGGTTTCGAAATCGGAGCGCCCACCGACTTTTACACTGCCGGGGAGGCCGACACCGCCATCAAGATTGCAGGTGAAATCATTGAATTCTGTAAGAATCATCTCCGTTGAGGAGAAAGTTGTCAGAAATGCCCTGGAAGACCTGGCGGCAAGGTTGAAGTCAAGGCCGGAGGTGTTGGCCGTTTACCTTTGCGGCTCCTGGGCCAGGGGGAACTACACCCCTTACAGCGACATCGACCTTTTGATCCTGATTACAAATGACGATAGAAAACCCTGGGAGAGAGTGCCGGATTATTTGCCCGGCAAATTTCCCGTGGGGCTGGACCTTTTTGTATATACTCCCGAAGAGCTTAAAAACAGCCGGTTTGCCAGGGAACTTTTAAAAAACGCCATCCCACTCTAGCCTTGCTATGTACTTCCCGCGCGAACAGCAATTAGTGAACGTCCCGGTATCCGATGGTTTAATAAGGTATAGGGAAGCAAAGCCGGCAAGTCTTGAGCTGCCGGCTTTGTTTATCTTTCGCCAGGGACAACTATTTTCCCTGCCAGCGTAAAACCGGGTTCCTGGCCGCGCCCACCTCGTCCAGGCGCCGCACCGGGGTGTTATGGGGCGCGCTGTGGAGGAGGTCCGGATTGGCGACTGCCTCTTTGCTGATAGCTATCAAAGCATCACAGAAGGCATCCAGGGTTTCCTTGGGCTCTGTTTCCGTCGGCTCAATCATCATGGCCTCATGGACAATCAGGGGAAAATAGATGGTCGGCGCGTGGAAGCCGTAGTCCAGGAGGCGTTTGGCGATATCCAGGGTATGAACGCCGGCGTCATTTACCTCTTTGAGCGGGGCGATGACAAACTCATGCTTGCACACCCGGTCGAAGGGCACCTTGAAGTAGGGCCTGAGCCGCGCCAGCATGTAGTTGGCGTTTAAAACGGCTTGCTCGCTGGCTTCTTTCAGGCCGGAAGCTCCCAGGGTACGGATATAGGCATAGGCCCTGACCATGACGCCGAAATTGCCATAGAAAGAACGTACCCGGCCGATGGTCTGCGGCCGGTCGTAATCCAGGTAATACCGACCGGCATCATCCCGGGCCACCACCGGTACCGGCAGGAAGGGCGCCAGGTGCTTTTTCACCCCCACCGGGCCGCTGCCGGGTCCGCCGCCGCCGTGGGGGGCGGAGAAGGTCTTATGGAGATTCAAATGCACCACATCAAAGCCCATATCCCCCGGCCGGGTAATACCCATAATGGCGTTCAGATTGGCGCCGTCGTAATAGAGGAGCCCGCCGGCCGCGTGGATAAGGGCGGCCATAGCTTCAATATCGCTTTCAAAAAGGCCCAAAGTGTTGGGATTGGTCAGCATAAGGGCCGCCGTCCGGGGGCCAACGGCCGCCTGCAATGCTTCCAGGTCTACCAGGCCCCGCTCGTCCGAGGGTATCTGGACTACCTCCAGGCCGGCCATGGCGGCGCTGGCCGGATTGGTCCCATGGGCGGAATCCGGCACCAGCACCTGGCGGCGTTCCAGGTCGCCGCGGCTCTGATGATAGGCGGCAATAATGGCCAGACCGGTATACTCGCCGTGGGCCCCGGCGGCCGGCTGCAGGGTAACGGCGTCCATACCGGTAATTTCCGCGAGATACTCCTGCAGGTTGTACATGAGTTCCAGGGCGCCCTGGGCCGCCTCAACCGGCACCAGGGGGTGCAGGCTGGTGAACCCGGGTAAACTGGCGGCCGCTTCATTGACCTTAGGGTTGTACTTCATAGTGCAGGAGCCCAGGGGGTAAAAGCCGGTATCCACCCCATAGTTCATGCTCGACAGGTGGGTAAAATGGCGGACGACTTCCACTTCGCTCAGCTCCGGCAAGGCGGCATCAGCCCGGCGGCGGGCCGCTTCCGGGAGGTAGTCTTCTACCTTCCCCGGCACGTCGCACTCCGGCAGGGTATAACCCCGCCGGCCGGGACCCCCCAGTTCAAAAAGCAACGGTTCCGTCCTCATGCCAGTATCCCTCCCATGGCCGTCACAAAAGCGTCAATTTCGGCCCTGGTCCGCACTTCCGTGACAGTATAGAGCATGGCGCCTTCGAGTTCCGGGTAGAAAGGACTTAAGTCAAAACCGGCGGCAAAACCTTTAGCTGCCAGGCTCCGCGCCACTTGGCCGGGCGTGAGTTTCGTCCTCAGGACAAACTCGCAGAAGAAGGGGCCATTAAAGACCGGCGTCACCCCCGGCAGGGCGGCCAGCCTGTTGAAAGCGTAATGGGCCTTAAGCAGGCACTGGCGGGCCACTTCTTTCAGGCCCTCCTTACCCAGGGCCGCGAGATATATGGTGGCTGCCAGGGCGCAGAGGGCTTCATTGGAGCAAATATTGGAAGTAGCTTTCTCGCGGCGGATATGCTGCTCCCGCGCCTGGAGGGTCAGGACAAAGGCCCGTTTACCTTCAACATCCGTGGTCTGGCCGACGATGCGCCCCGGCAATCGCCGTACCAGTTTCTCCCTGGCGACGATAAAGCCCAGATAAGGGCCGCCGAAGTTCAGGGGATTACCCAGGCCCTGGCCCTCGCCTACGGCCAGGTCGGCCCCATATTCCCCCGGTGCCGCCAGGAGCCCCAGGGAAATGGGATCCACGACGGCAATGCTTAAAGCCCCGGCCTTATGGGCCAGTTGCGTCGCGGCAGCCATTGGTTCAATTTGACCAAAGAAATTGGGATTCTGCAGAATAACCCCGGCAACGTCCTTCCCGGCCATTTTTTCCAGGGCAGCCAGGTCCGTCTGGCCATTAGCCATGGGTATCTCCACCAGCTCTACTCCCTGGCCTTTTGTATAGGTAGCCAGGACAGCCCGGTACTGGGGATTGACGGCCCGGGAAACTAAAATCTTCTGGCGCCGGGTGGCGTTGCAGGTCACCAGGGCTGCCTCGGCCGTGGCCGTAGCCCCGTCGTAATGGGACGCCGTGGCTACATCCAGGCCTGTCAGCTCGCACATTAATGATTGAAATTCAAAAATGGCCTGTAAAGTCCCCTGGCTAATCTCCGGCTGGTAGGGCGTGTAGGCGGTATAAAACTCCGATCTCGCCAGGAGGTTACCAACAACGCTGGGAATGTAGTGCTCATAGGCACCGGCGCCCAGGAAGGAGATCAGTCTTTTATTCTTCCCGGCCAGTTCCTCCAGGTGGCGCCACAACTCGGCTTCCGCCATGGGCCGGGGAAGATCAAGTTCCCGGCCCAGGCGGACAGTCGCCGGTATGTCGTTAAAAAGCTCTTCCATCCGGTTGGCACCGCAGGTCGCCAGCATCTGCTGCCGTTCCGCTGCCGTGGTGGGAATGTACGTCATCCCCTTACTCCCCCTTCTCCTCCTTCACCAGTTGCCGGTAAGCGCCGGCATCCATCAAGTCTTCTATTTCATCCGGGTCACTCATTTCCAGTTCAATCATCCAGCCCTTGCCGTAAGGGTCGGCGTTGATGTCCTGGGGTGAATCCAGGAGGGCTTCATTGACGGCGACGACTTTGCCGCCTACCGGTGCGTAGACGTCGGAGGCCGACTTGACGGACTCGACGACGCCAAAGCTGTCACCGGCAGCCAGCTCGTCGCCTACCTGGGGTAACTCGACAAAGACGATATCCCCCAAAGATTCCTGAGCGTAGTCGGTAATGCCGATGCGGGCGCGGTTGCCCTCTACTTCCACCCATTCATGATCCTTGCTGTAATACAGGTTTGCAGGGAATTCCATTTTCCCATTCCTCCTTCTTACTTTCTAGGCCGGCGGTAGAAGGGGAGATCCACCACCACGGCGCGGTGCAAACGGCTGCGGATGCTCACCTCTACTTCGGCGCCGGCGCTAACAGTTCCTGCTGCCACCAGGGCCAGGGCAATATTTTTCCCTAAAGTGGGGGCAAAGGAACCGGAAGTAACATAACCTATTTCCCGGCCACCCGCCAGGACGGGGTACTCCGGCCGCGGGATGCCCCGGTCAACCATGGCCAAGCCCACCAGCCGGCGTTTTATACCGGCTTCTTTTTGCGCCGCCAGGGCTGCCCGGCCGTTGAATTCGCCCTTCTCCAGGCAGACAAAGCGGCCCAGGCCCGCCTCCAGGGGGCTAATGGTCGGACCCAGCTCATGGCCGTACAGGGGCAGGGCTGCTTCGAGGCGCAGGGTATCCCGCGCCCCCAGCCCGGCGGGAACCAGGCCCGCCTCTTGGCCTGCAACCAGGAGCTGGCGCCACATGGCGGGGGCGTCAGCCGCCGCAAAATAGATCTCAAAACCGTCTTCCCCCGTATAACCGGTGCGCGAAATCAGGCAATCCACCCCCAGGACCCGGCCCCTCGTCCAGCGGTAGTAGCCCAGGGGAGCAAGCTCCACATCCGTAAGGGGCTGGAGGATCCCTAAGGCCCGGGGACCCTGCAGGGCCAGCTGGGCCGTAGCCGCTGAGATATCGCTTACCTCCACTGCCAGGCCGGCAGCGTTCTCCCGGATCCAGGCAAAGTCTTTATCGATATTCCCGGCATTGACCACCAGCAGGTACTCGCCTTCTCCCTGGGGATAGACCAGGAGGTCATCGACAATACCGCCGTCCGGGTAACACATGGGACTGTAAACCACCCTGTTGCCGGTAGCCCGGGCGGCATCGTTGGTGATTAATTTTTGCACCAGGTTAAAGGCATCCGGTCCTTTAATGACAATCTCCCCCATGTGGGATACATCGAAGAGACCGGCACAGTTACGCACCTGCTGGTGTTCTTCGATAATGCCGGTGTACTGGACGGGCATCAACCAACCGCCGAATTCCACTATCCTGGCTCCGGCAGCTATATGTTCTGCATACAAAGGTGTCTTTTTTAACTCCGCCACCTAATCCACCTCGCTTTGTTAGTATGTCCATAAAAAAAGCCATCGCCGCATTATGCGGTGATGGCCTCTGTCCTGATACCTGAGAGATTAGGCAGCTACCTGCCTTCCCCTTTGGTGTCCCTTAAAGCTGGCTGCTGTTTCCAGACCCGGCTGCCAGGTGCTTGCCTGAAGACCCCAGCAGTTTCAATACCGGCTTTAAGGGAACTCTCCAGAGTTGGGTCCGGGAGTAGTACTTTTGCCTGAGAGTTTCCTTCCCCCGTCACCCAACCGGGGGAAATTGCTCCTTCGGCGCCCTGGAAAAGGGTCTCTTCCACTCCCTTCATCCACCCGTTATGCAATTTTCTTTTAAGAAATATATTCGCTTTGCCGGTGTAAAATCCTGCTGCCTAGCAACATTTTTCAGGTAATTTTACCCTGACACCGGTGATGTAAGATATAAGCGCACATTAGCAATCACAAATCTCTCCCTGGCGGAAGGCTTGCTCCACCAGCCTCCGGGCGGTAGGGCAGGCAGCTACCCCGCCGGTACCGGTTTCCCGTAATGATGCCGGCAGGGCGCGGCCCACCTGGACCATGGCGGCTATTATCTCGTCAAAGGGTAGATAGCACTGAACGCCAGCCAGGGCAATGTCGGCTGCCGCCAGGGCATGGGCCGCCCCGATGGCGTTGCGCATGACACAGGGGATCTCCACCAGGCCACCCACCGGGTCACAGACCAGGCCCATCAGGCCCTGGAGGGCCACGCCGGCGGCGGCAGCAGCCTGTTCCGGTTCCCCACCGGCCATTTCTACGGCTGCAGCCGCCGCCATGGCCGTAGCTACCCCGCATTCCGCCTGGCAGCCCAGGGCCGCCCCGGAAAGGGAGGCCTGCCGGGACGCTACCATACCGATGCCGGCGGCTGTAAATAAACCGTCCACCAGCTGGTCTTCTGTCAGGCCTTTTTCGGCTTCCAGGGCTAGGAGCACCCCCGGCAGTATCCCGCAGGAGCCGGCCGTAGGCGCCGCCACCACCCGGCCCATGGCGGCATTGACTTCGGCTATGGCCATAGCTATGGCTACAGCCCGGGCGGTGGTGGTACCGGAAAGACTCTTACCATTATGGCGCCACTCCTCCAGGAGTTTTCCGCCCCCGCCTACCAGGCCGCTGGGGGAGCGGTTATCCTCCGTCAATCCCTTCCGGGCCGCAGCCCGCATGACCTGGAGCCGATCGGCCATCATGCTACGAACCTCTTCCCGGGGTTTGCCTTCCAGCTCCTCCTGATAACGGATAACAACCCCGGCCAGGGTTAATTTTTCAGTCCTGGCCAGTTCCAGGAGTTCGGCCATGTTGCGAAAGCTATGCCGGGTCAATGCATATCACCCGCTCAATAATTGGTAAAGACCGCATAGCCGCTACCAGTCCCGGCGGAACCGGCTGATCCGTTTCCACGACCATCAACGCCTCTTGGCCGGCAGCCTGGCGGGAAACCCGCATGCCGGCGATATTCACCCCGGCCCCGGCCAGCAGGGCCGTAACGGTGGCTATCACCCCCGGACGGTCCGGGTAGGCCGCCACCAGGGTCGGTAACTCGCAGTTCATCTCTACGGTAAAAGCATCGATTTTTTTTATTACGACCTGGCCGCCACCCAGGGAAGAGGCTAACACCTGGACGGCCCGTTCTTTTCCTTTTAAGTTTAGCTGCACGGAATTGGGGTGAACATCCCCCAGGTCCTTTTCGCTAAAGCTTACTTCCAGCCCTTGACGGGGCGCCAGTTCCAAGGCCTCCCGCACCCGTTCATCAGCGACATTAAATCCCAGAAGGCCGGCCACCAGGGCGCGGTCGGTGCCGTGGCCGCGGTAAGTACGGGCAAAGGAACCATGGAGCAAAATTTCCGCCCGGCAGGGCACTTCACCCAGGATGGCCCGGGCCAGGCGACCTATACGGACAGCCCCGGCCGTATGGGAACTGGAAGGACCGATCATTACCGGGCCGATAATTTGAAAGGCATCCATCGACCGCCACTCCTTAGTATTATAACCTGCTCCTACCTTGGCTACCCTGCGATAATCCTGGTCCCCGAACGGCCGGCTACAGCCTCGGCGGCCCTGGCCAGGGAACCAATTATAGCCTTCTCACCACCCGCCTCAACGAAGGCTATAGCAGCTTCAATTTTTGGCCCCATACTACCCGGTGGGAACTGGCCTTCGGCAAGATAACGGCGGGCTTCGCTGACGGTCATTTCCTCGACCTCTCGCTGGGTTGCCTTGCCGTAATCCAGACAAACCCGCTCGACATCCGTCAGCAAGAAAAGGACATTAGCCCCCACCTGGCTGGCCAGAATTGTGGCCGCCCGGTCCTTATCAATGACAGCCTCTACCCCTTGCAGGCTGCCGTCGGGACGGCGCACCACCGGAATGCCTCCACCGCCCGCGGCGACAACAATAACTCCAGCCATAGTTAATGCCTTGATGGCATCTTTCTCGATAATCTCCAGGGGGATTGGTGATGGTACCACCCGGCGCCAGCCCCGGTTACTGTCTTCCACCATCTGGTAACCTCGTTCCTGCATCAATTTTTTGGCTTCTTCCAGGGAGTAAAAGGGGCCTATGGGCTTGGTGGGATTTTGAAAGGCCGGGTCATCTTCGGCAACTACTACCTGGGTAATGACCGCAGCCACCGGCACATGGAGGCCCTGCCGGGCAAGTTCATAGCCCAGGACCTGCTGGATGGCATACCCTATGGAACCCTGGGTGTTGGATACCAGCACATCCAGGGGCATTGCCGGAACGATGTCCTTGGCCAGTTCATTTTTAATTAACAAATTCCCTACCTGGGGCCCGTTGCCATGGGTTAAGACCAGGCGGTAACCGTTACGGACAAGGTCAACCAGTTGCCGGCAGGTGACAGTAACATTGGCCTTTTGCTCAGCAAAGGTCCCCTTTTCCCCCGGGCGGGTAATGGCATTGCCACCAAAGGCCATGACTACGGTCTGGGGCATCATACTCCCTCCTGTTTTATCACTCTTTATTTATTCAATATAGATTTATTTATTCCTGCCGGTTTTAATAGATTTTAAGTAAAATTAAAACGGGGTGGTTTTACCACCCCTGCTAAACTCCACCGTCCCAGGCGTCGTTCTCCTTAGCTTTTAAAACAAATACTTATAACCCTTATAGGCAGCCCATATAATGTCTAAAATGCTCTTTTCTAAATCAACATCAGCTTTTCCAGAAGTATCAAAAGTTACCTCCCGTACCCTGCCGCCAACCCGGACCCTGAAAACAGGTTTCTCCCCGCCTGCCAGCAGGAGAAAACCGCTGTTCCGGCTACTGGTAAAATCATCCTCCCTCCAGAATAGGGTTAACTTTTCCTTATAAGGAGCGCCGTCATAGGGACAAAATGTCGCGCAGTTGCCGCATTCATTGCACATGCCGTCTACATGGATAACCTGATTTATCTGCTGCAAACTGCTGCTGGCTACCTCAACAGCAATGTTGGCCCTGTTAGGGCATACTTCCGTACAAATATTGCAGGCAAAGCCGCACTCCAGGCATCTCTCATGTTCTTTTTCCAGATCGGGGGCAGCAGCCTGGAGTGTACCTTTTTTCAGGTTAATTTGCTGCAGCCTCTTTGCCTTTTCAAAGGAAACATCTGTGCAGTTTGGGAAATCAATACCTTCCCGCGCCAGAATGGCCCTGGCAACCTTACTGCCATCGGCAATGGCCTCCACTATTGTCGCCGGGCCGTGCAGGGCATCGCCGCCGAGAAATACATTTTCCACATTTGTTTCATTGGTAGCGGGATTAATGGCAATGTCCCCTTGCGCGTTAACTTCTATACCGTTCTTCTGCAGAATACTATAGTCCACACCCTGGCCGGTGGCTGAGATAACGGCATCAACTGCGATATTTTCAAACTCACCCTCTAGCGGAACTACACTACGCCTTCCGGAGGCATCCGGTTCACCAAGTTTAATCTTTTGACACTGCAATACACCACCGGACCAGGAATGGGGAGACAAAAGCTCTTTCAAGACTATGCCCTCCGCCAGGGCAGCTTTTAGCTCTTCCCTCCTCGCCGGCATATACTCTTTGGTTCTCCTGTAGATTATATAAACTTTTTCAACCCCTTCCACCCTCAGGGCCGCCCTGGCGGCATCCATAGCCACGTCCCCGCCGCCGATGACGGCCACTTTTTTGCCGAGTTGCACAGTATTCCTGTCCGCTTTAAACCTCTCCAGGAATTCAATAGCGCTCAATACTTTTTCTGCGCCGCTCTTTAGATCCAGGGCTTTAGATTTTCCTGCCCCTATGGCCAGGTAGATGTATTTATAGCCGTCCCTTTTCAGCTCCTCGACGGAAAAGTCCGGATTGGCACCCAGCTTAAATTCGACGCCCGCCCCCTTAATCAGCTCCAGATCCCTGGCAATTGCTTCCCCGGCAATGCGGAATGGGGGAATAATATATTGAACGGTACCGCCGGGTTTTTCCCTTTTGTCAAAGATAGTGACACCCAGACCGGCCCTGGCAAGAAAATAACCCGCAGCCAGGCCCGCGGGCCCCGCGCCGATAACTGCCACCCTGACAGGACTTTTTCCCTCTGTTTTTCCCCTCTTTTGCAGGTAAGCCCGGTAGCCATTTTCGGCAGCCATCCTCTTGATTTCGCGAATGCATACCGGCTCATCATAGTCTAAACGAGTACATTTGGCGGTACAATACCGGGGGCAAATAGACCCCGTGATAAAGGGCAGCGGGTTTTTAGCAACTATAAGTTCATACGCTTCGCGATACCTCTTCTCTCCCACCAGCCTGATGTACTCCGGGATATCCTGGCCGATGGGGCAGCCAGCGGTACAGGGCGCTATAAAGCAATCCGTTAAGGGTAATTTCTTGCCCAGCTTCCGGCTCTTGAGCCCCCTTTTTTCCTTCAGGTAAGCGGAATCTTTAAAGGCACCGGCCGCAAGGGCGGTGAGCTTTTCCACATCTACAGTATCTGTGGTCATGTCCTGCAGGTGCGGCTCCAGTTCCTCGGCTATTTGCTTTAACCGCAAGTAGCCGCCGGGTTTTAAGAGCGTCGTAGCCATGGTAATAGGCCATATTCCCGTCGCAAAAATGTGCGGAACGTTAAAAGCATCCCCGCCGCCGGCATAGGAAATTTGCAGCCGGCCGGCGAATTCGGCCGCCAGCCTGGCGGCAAGATTGATGGTCAGCGGGTACAGAGCCCTGCCTGAGAGATACATTTCTTCGCCAGGCAATTCGCCTTTTGTGTTTTTCACCGGCAGGGTATTGGAAAGCTTGACGCCGAAATCCCTTCCGTGTTCCCGGGCAAACCCTTGTAGCCTCTTTAACAAGGCGAGGCCGTCGTCATATTGCAGGTCGTGGCTGAAAGACTCCTCTTGCAGGCAGATGTAATTGTATCCCATCCCGGCCAGGGCATCTTTTACAAATGCATAGCCCAGCAGGGTCGGATTCAGCTTGACAAAGGTATGCAGTTTTTTCTCCGCCAGGAGATACCGGCAAATTGTTTCTATTTCCGCCGGAGGGCAACCGTGCATAGTCGAAAGGGTGACGGAGTTGCATATATTTGGCGAAATACTGTCAATAAATCTTTCATCCACCCGAGTAAACCTTTTAATTTCTTCTTTTAGAACTGTTTTGCATTCCTGGAATATACTGGTCTGTGAGGCGTCTTTAAGCCCCTCGATGAATTTATCAACCTTGGGGGATTTTATTCCTTTTAGGTCATAGCCAACGCTCATATTGAATATGAAGCCCCGCTGCTCCAAATCCCACAGTTCCTTTTGTAAAATGTGTAATAAAAACCATGCCTTGACATACTCAGCAAAGGCTTCCTCAACGGTTAGTTCGGTTGACCATTCCACATTATAGCATTCATCCCCGGCATCAATACAGGGCTTGGGTATGTCTAACTGGTCCAGAACTTGAACCGTTTTCAGCTCAAAAAACCTGCCCCCGCAGAGGTAGGAAGCGACTATATTCTGGGCCAGCTGCGTATGGGGACCGGCAGCCGGCCCGATAGGAGTATCGAGATATTCGCCGAATAACCGCAGGGAGGCATCAGTTCTCTTCTTAAAAAATTTTACTTGCGATATGCCAAAAACGCTACTGTATTTTTCCCTCTCCTCAAGTATCCAGGATAAAAGTTTCCTGAACGGTATTGGACGCATTACGCTACCCATTGGCTATCCCCCCATGTGAAAATGCAATCCAGGTCCTCATGAAAAAACTGCTCACCGGATCACGACCCTACCTTTCCTCTCGGTCATAGGGAATGGCCAGGGCTCCGGGGGCCCCGATGTGCTTGACCAGGGTCTGGCGGGTGGCAATGATCAGGACCACCAGGGTCAGAATGTAGGGCAACATTTTTAAGAAAAAGGAGGGAATGGCGATTTTGGTGGCTGCCTGGAGAGTATAAGTCAGGGCATCCACGCCGCCAAAGAGATAGGAACCGAGGAGCGCTTTAACGGGGTCCCAAACGGCAAAGATCACCAGGGCAACGGCAATCCAGCCCCGTCCGGCCGTCATATTCTCCAGCCAGCTGGGGGCATAGGCCAGGGAAAGGAAGGCGCCGCCGGCACCGGCCAGCATGCCGCCAATGATGACATAAATATAGCGCAGGGCAAAGACATTGACCCCCAGGGCATCGGCCGCCGCCGGGTTTTCTCCTATGGCCCGTAAGTTCAGGCCAGGCCGGGTACGGTAAAAATAGTACCAGAGTAAAGGCACCAGGATATAGGTCAGGTAAACCAGGGGGTCATGGTTGAAAAAAACCGGACCAATAATGGGAATATCCGCCAGGATGGGTACGGCTGCCGGTTTAAAGCTCAAGGGCAGGGGAACACCAACATAGGGTTTGCCCAGAAAGCCGCTTAAACCGGTGCCAAATATGGTCAGGGCCAGGCCGGTCACCACCTGGTTGGCGCGCAAAGTGATAGTTAAAAAAGCAAAGACGGCTGCCATCAACCCTGCCGCCAGCAGGGCCACAAAAAAGCCCAGCCAGGGGTTACCCGTGCGTACCGCTACCATGAAACCGGTCACGGCACCCACCAGCATCATGCCTTCCACCCCCAGGTTTAAAACCCCGGCCCGCTCGGCCAGGATTTCTCCCAGGGCGGCATAAAGGATGGGCGTACCGGCAGTTATGGCTGCCGCCAGGGTGGCAATCCAGACAGAGTTTTCCATACTATTTCACCTCCCTGCGGCCAATGTGCAGGCGGTAACGGGTTAAAATCTCGCCACCGAGGACAAAGAAAAGGATGGCACCCTGGAGCATGGATACCGTCGCCGCTGGCACGCCGGACGTCTGAACGCTGTATCCACCAACAATGAGGCCGCTAAAAAGAAATGATACCAGGATGATGGTCGCAGGGTGAAGTTTGGCCAGCCAGGCAATTATAATTGCCGTATAACCATATCCCGGGGAAATACCATGTTGCAGGCGGTGGGTAATGCCCGCCACTTCGCTCATGCCCGCCAATCCGGCCAGAGCGCCGCTCAACAGCATCACCAGGATAATATTCCTTTCAATTTTAATCCCGGCGTAGCGGGCGGCCCGGGGACTTTCACCAATAACCCGGATTTCATATCCCCAGCGAGTACGCCAGAGAATAATTGTCAGCATAACAGCGGCCAGCAAGGCGAAAATAAGGCCCAGGTGGACGCGGGTGCCGGCAATGGTCGGCAGGGTTGCCGCCTCGCTAAAGGGTGCGGTCAGGGGAAAATTAAATCCTTTGGGGTCCTTCCAGGGGCCGTAAACCAGGTAATCTACCCAGAGGATGGCTACATAGTTTAACATCAGGGTAGTAATAACTTCATTAACACCCCACCTGGCTTTGGGCAATGCCGGCAACACGGCCCAGAGGCCGCCCATAGCGATACCGGCTACAAACATGGCCGGCAGCATGATATAGGCAGGTAAATGGGGAAAGGTCAGGGCTACCCAACTCGCCCCAAAAGCCCCCATGTAGAATTGCCCCTCCGCCCCGATATTCCAGAGGAGCATGCGGAAGGCTACGGAAACGCCCAGGCCCGCCAGCATCAGAGGAATGGCCTTAACGACGGTTTCCGAAAGGCCGTATTTGGAACCGATCACGCCTTCCAGCATATTTTGATAAACTTTTAAAGGATTATAACCGGTTGCGGCTAAAAAAATGGCACCTACGCCCAGGGCCAGGATGACAGCAGCAACAGGAACTATAATAGCCATCACCCGCGAAGGTTCCAGCCGCTTTTCCCAGGTAATAAAGGGTACCTGGCCCGATAAGGATGATCCAAACATCAGGCACTAACCTCCATTCTTTTCGCCCCGGCCATCATCAGGCCTAACTCCTCAATCCTGGCCTCTCCGGCGGCCATCAGGCCCGTAATTTCTCCTTCATACATGACAGCAATACGGTCGGCCAGGCGGAAAAGCTCTTCCAGGTCTTCGGAGATTAAGAGGATAGCCGTCCCGGCTGCCCTTTGCTCCAGGAGCAACCGGTGTACGGTTTCAGTAGCGCCGACATCCAGGCCCCGGGCCGGGTAAACGGCTACCAGAAGGCGGGGCCGATTGGAAATTTCCCGGGCCAGGAGCAACCGTTGCAGGTTACCGCCGGACATCATCTTCACCGGGGCATTCAGACCCGCCGTCTTAACCTGAAAACGTTCTACCAGCTCTCTGGCCCACTCGCGCGCCGCCTGCCTGTTGAGAAAGGCCCGCCCCCAGCGAGGGTGGCGGTATTCTTTCAGGAGCAGGTTATCGACAGCGCCCAGGTTGGGTACCAGACCCATACCCAGGCGATCTTCGGGTATATAACCCACCCCGGCGTTAATTACCCGGCAGGGGTCGCACTGGCCCAGCTCCTGTCCGGCGACGGTGATAGTCCCCTCCTGACAGGGTCTTAAGCCGGCAATAACCTCCGCCAGTTCCCGCTGGCCATTACCGGCCACCCCGGCTATGCCAAGGATCTCCCCGGCATAAACCGCCAGGTTTATGCCCTTTAAGGCCGGCAGTCCCTTATCGTTTAAAGCCTTTAAATTCTTTATCTCCAGGACTTTATCGCCTTTCCGGCCCGCAGGTTTACTAACCTGCCACAGGATTTCCCGGCCCACCATCATCCGGGCCAGTTCCTTCTCGTTTGTTTCGCTTTTATTGACAGTAGCCACGGTTTTCCCGCCCCGTAAAATGGTAATGGTGTCGGCGGCATCCATCACCTCCTGCAGTTTATGGGTAATAAAGATTACGGCGCAACCCCGGGCGGCCATCTTTTTCAACGTCTGGTACAGGTCCCGTGCTTCCTGGGGAGTCAAAACCGCCGTCGGCTCATCCAGAATCAACACCCGGGCGTGGCGGTATAAGAGTTTGATAATCTCCACCCGCTGCTGTTCGCCTACCGACAGCTGCCAGATACGCGCCTGGGGATCTACCTGGAGACCGTATTCTTTAGAAAGGGCGGCTATCTCCCCGGCCAGCTTGTTCAGGTTGAGTCTGAGGCCCCCCTTAAGACCTAAGGCCACGTTTTCCGTCACCGTAAAGGGCGCCACCAGGCGGAAATGCTGGTGGACCATACCGATTCCCGCCGCAATGGCATCCCGGGGTGAACGGAAATTCACCCTTTGCCCATCAATATAGATTTCCCCGCCATCGGGCCGGTACAGCCCGGTAAGGATACTCATGAGGGTACTCTTACCGGCACCGTTTTCCCCGAGCAGGGCATGAATTTCCCCCGCTTGGATGGATAAATTAACCCCGTCGTTGGCCACCACGCCGGGGAAAACCTTCGTTATTCCCCGCATCTCTACCAGGGGTACTGCCATAAAAAATGCCCCCCTTCGTTTGGCTATAAATTTATCGTTAAATGATTCGCTACCCCGAGATAAAATTCCTTCCCCATAATATAATTTTAATTAAATTTTGACCTTCTAAATACTATACTATTTAACTTCCAACTTATAGTTAAGGCCGTGGAAATAAATCCCACGGCCTCCTGTCAACTCGTTTTATTTTATTTGGGGATCTCGCCTTCTACCCCTTCTACAAACCAGTTAAAACCAAGAACTTCTTCGTGGCTCATCTTTTGTCCTTCCTGTACCCGCACTTTACCGCTCTGGTCCTTGATGGGTCCCTGGAAGACGTAGAACTTGCCGTCAATAATTTCCTGCTTCTTCTCGTTTACCAGGTCGCGGACCTCCTGGGGTACCTTGTCGCTGAAGGGCCCGAGGTCAACAACACCATCCTTCATGGTTCCGTAGTAGTCTTCTGATTTCCATGTCCCGTTCTTGACGGCTTCTACTGTTTTAACATAGTACGGCCCCCAGTTCCAGACTGGCGAGGTCAGGTTGGCATCGGGAGCGAACTGACGCATATCGCTGTTATATCCGATACCATACTTGCCCCGCTCCTGGGCGGCCTGCTGGGGCCCCGGCGTATCCTGGTGCTGGGCAATGACGTCGGCCCCGGCATCTAAGAGGCTCAAAGCTGCCTGCTTTTCGGCCGCCGGGTCGTACCAGGTATTGGTCCAGACCACCTTAACCTTGACATCGGGGTTAACTGAACGCGCCCCCAAGGTAAAGGCGTTGATGCCGCGGATTACTTCCGGAATGGGATGGGCGGCGACATAACCCAGAATATTGGATTTGGTCATTTTGCCGGCTACCATACCTGAAAGGTAACGAGGTTCTTCCATGGCCCCAAAGTAGGTCCCGACGTTTTTGGCCGTCTTATAGCCGGAGCAGTGCATAAAGACAACGTCGGGATATTTTTCGGCCACTTTAATTACATAATCCATATAACCGAAGCTGGTAGCAAATATGACCTTATTACCCTTTTCTGCCAGTTCCGTTAATACCCGTTCCACATCGGCCCCTTCGGGGACGTTTTCTACATAAGAGGCTTCTACCCAGGGCAATTTTTCTGCCAGGTACTGGCGTCCCTGCTCATGGGCCCAGGTCCAGCCGGCATCACCAATCGGTCCCACATAAATAAAGGCGACCTTCATTTTCTCGTCTGCAGCCTGTTCG
This sequence comes from Moorella sp. E308F, assembly GCF_006538365.1. Lineage (NCBI taxonomy): Bacteria > Bacillati > Bacillota > Clostridia > Neomoorellales > Neomoorellaceae > Neomoorella > Moorella sp. E308F. Next base: position 147,535 of record NZ_BJKN01000001.1, read on the forward strand.
CCGGCCGCCGACTTCTCCCCGCTCTGGCTGTTCCCGGCCTCTTTCTGGCCGCCGCAGCCGGCGGCAAATACAGCTACCGCCAGGACCAGGAGCAGCACTGGTATGAAACGCCATCCTTTACGCATCATGTGTCCATAGCTTGTCCAGCAAACTATGGACGTCACCTCCTTTTTGATGTTTTTTCATTGAGGCCGTTGCTGCTTTACTTTTTCCTGCTATAACTCCCACCCCCTTGTACTGTAACTCCCGGGACGGCTAATCCCCCGGGAACTCTCTCGGACCGGGCTACCTCCAGGTTTTGGGGCAAATTAAAAACCAGGCTCCCGCAGCGCGACAATTGGTAATCACCTTTGTAGCCAAGAAATTCCGGTCACCTGGTATATACTCCCGGTCCCACTACCGCAACTATGCAAAGACTATAGGAGAAGGCTCCAACTTATATAATTAAGCTTATATAATTAAGTTCGCCGCAATTTTTTAAAATCCTGCTGGGATTAAATGACCGGATTAAACAAGGTGGAGAACATCGAAAAGGCCCTGGATAAATTGCCGCTGTTGTCAAAGAGCTATAGATAAAGGCCGGGGTTTTTGAGGCCTTAAAAAAACGTCTACCTGAGGGTTTGTTAACCCCCCTGTAGACGTCTTCGCCTCTGGGAATTTTACTATTCGACGTCAATCTCTATTTTCCTGCCGGTGGCCCGGAAAAAAGCTGCGGTCAAAGCCCGGGTAACCAGGACGGCCGTCATATCTTTGCGATAGGCGCCGGAACCCCGGAGAAGGCTGTCCCGGGGCCGGGCTGCTTCTCTGGCCGCCGCCGCGGCCCTGGCGATCACGCCCGCGCCAGGCTCCTGGTCAATAAGGACCCTGGCCGCTTCCTCACACAGGAAAGGCCGGGGTGCCACCGGGGCGATACAGATACGCGCCCTGGTGCACTTTCCCTCTACCACCTGGACCCGGACGGCAACATTGAGCATGGGCAGGGAAAGGGCCCGCCGTGGTGAAAGGCGGGCAAAGGCCGACCCTTCGCCTTCTCCCCACAGGTCAACGGTAAAGCGAGTTAAGATCTCACGGCCGGCGTTTACCCTGGAACGGCCGACGCCTTCGTAAAGGTCTGCGACCGGTGCCTGGCGTTCACCTTCCGGCCCCAGGATGGTGGCTACGGCTCCCAGGGCCACCAGGGCCACAGCCGTGTCGGCCGCCGGCTGGGCGTTTACTACGTTGCCGCCCAGGGTGCCGACATTGCGTATCTGGGGCGAGCCGACGGCTGCAGCGGCTGCCGCCAGGGCCGGCAGCTTCTCCCGGATAAGTTCTGACGTTGCCACCCGGCTGTGGGTGACGGCCCCGCCTAGTATTATCTTGCCGTTTTCTTCCGCAATTATCTTTAGTTCTGGAATACGGGTAATATCGATCAGGGTATTGACCTGGAGTTTTTCTTCTTTAAGGTCGATTACCAGGTCGGTGCCCCCGGCAATGAGGCGCGCCCCCGGGTGGGTGGCCAGCATGGTAAGGCACTCGGCCGCCGAGGTGGCAAAAAGGTACTGCTGGGGCATGTTATCTCTCCTTAACCCTAAAACCTCTCCCACACTTTAACCGCCAGTTCCCTTGCTCTGGCGGCAATGGCCGCCTCATCCAGGTGCAGGAGCCGCCGTTCCCGCATGAGGACTTTGCCGCCAATAATGGTCGTGTCCACCAGCCCGGCGTTAAAGCCGAAGAGGAGGTGGCCAAACCAGTTGGCCGTCGTTATAGGGGTCGGCGCATGATAATTCACCAGTATAATGTCGGCATAGGCCCCTTCCTGCAAACGCCCCACGGGATGGGCGAAGAACTGCCCTGCTATGCGAGAGTTATTGGCAAAAACCATGGCCGGGACTTCCGCCCAGCCAGCGTTGGGGTCGCCGGAGACAAACTTGCGCAAAACATTGGCCACCTTGAGGGATTCAAACATATCACCGGTATAGCCGTCCGTCCCCAGGCCGACCACCACTCCCGCCGCCAGCATATCCCCTACCGGTGCGCAGCCGACGGCATTGCCCATGTTGGATTCCGGGTTATGGACCACCATGGTGCCGGTTTCCTTGAGGATGGCTATTTCCCTTTCGGTCACATGGACACAGTGGGCGGCGATAGTTCTGGGGCCCAGGATACCGTGGTCAGCCAAACGTTCCACCACCCGCTTACCCTCGCGTTCCAGGGCATCTTCTACGTCCTGGATGCCTTCCGCCACGTGGATGTGGAAGCCGCTGCCAACCTCGGCCGCTGCCTCCCGGCAGGCGGCCAAAGTGGCATCGGAAAGGGTAAAGGAGGCATGGAGGCCGAAGGTAGCGCTAACCAAACCTTCCTGGCCGCGGTATTTTTTGATGGTGGCAATGTTCTCTTCAATACCTTCCCGCATAATGGTCTCCCCGTCACGATCGGAAACCTCATAGGCCAGGCAGGTACGGACACCGGTTTCGACAGCCGCCCGGGCGATCATCTCCAGGCTGCCGCGAACGGCGCGGGGGCTGGCGTGGTGGTCCAGGATGGTGGTGGTACCGCTCTTGATGCAGTCAATGAGGGGAATCAAGGCGCTGTAATAGACGTCCTCCAGGGTAAGGGCCTTGTCCAGGCGCCACCAGAGGCGCTGCAATATTTCCAGAAAGTTGCCCGGCGGCGCGTCTTTCAGGGCCATGCCCCGGGCGAAGGTGCTGTAAAGGTGCATGTGGGTGTTAATCATCCCGGGCATAATCACCATGCCCCGGGCGTCAAGCCATTCAGCTTCCGGGTAGCGCCGCTTTAATTCAGCTGTAGGTCCGACGGCGACAATCCGGTCGCCGTCAATAGCCACCGCTCCATTTTCCTGGTAGGGATTTTCCGGCACCAGGGACAACAGGCGGCCGTTACCAATAAGGAGCATAATTATACCTCCAAAATGTTTCTTTACAGGATTTAACTAATCTGCCAGGGCTTTTTCCACCGCTTTAATGATGTTCTGGTAACCGGTGCAGCGGCAGAGATGACCGGACAATTCTCTTTTAATCTCCTCCCGCGTATATTTTTTGCCGCTTTCTACCATAGCCGTTGCCGTGAGAACATAACCCGGTGTACAGAAACCGCACTGGATGGCTCCCTCTTCAATAAAGGCTTTTTGCACCTTGGAAAGCTCCCCGTTTTTAGCTATACCTTCTATCGTGACTATATCTTTGCCGTCGGCCCAGACAGCCAGGTAAATGCACGAGTCAATGGGAGTTCCATCGATGAGAACAGTGCAGGCGCCGCATTCACCGACGCCACACCCTTTTTTTACACCCGTATATCCCAGGCGGTCGCGCAAAACGTCAAGCAACGATTCGCGAATGTCTACTTCCATACTTACCTGGATCCCGTTTACGGTAAAGGATATTTTTTTAAGCAATTGCCTCACCCCCAGCCTTGACAATGGCCGCTTTCAGGGCCCTCTGGGTAAGTTCCTCCACCAGGTGCTCCCTGTATTCTTTGGAAGCGCGCCAGGAAGTTCTCGCCTGCGTCGCTTTAACCGCTAATTTCCCAATTTCCGCAATGGTTTCAGGAGAAATGGTTTTGCCTCTCGCAAAGGCTTCTGCTTCGGGACATCTTAGAGGCGTTGGCCCGGCAACCCCAAGTCCAATCCTGACGTCTTCCAAAATGTTGCCTTGTTTTACTTTACAAATCACCGCCACGCCTAAAGTAGCAATATCCATGGCCTTGCGCATGGAAAATTTTATATAGTGCCCACCATAGCCCCGGTAATTCTCCGGAGAAATGATAATCTGAGTAAGGAGTTCACCAGGTTTTAAATCAACCTTTCCGGGTCCAAGGTAAAACTCCTGGATGGGAACAACCCGCTCACCTTGATTGCTCTGTAATTTCAATCTGGCTTCAAGGGCAAACAAGGTGGAAGCGCTGTCGGCCGAGGTGGCGCCGTTGCAAATGTTGCCGCCGATAGTGGCAACGTTGCGGATCTGCGGTCCCCCCATGGTGAGGGCCGCTTCCGCTAAGACGGGGATATTTTCTTTGATTACAGGATCGTTAGCAATCTGCGTGAAAGTTGTCAACGACCCGATTAGAATAGTACCATCCTCAAGTTTAACAACACCTTGGAGGGATTTTATTTTGCGAATGCTCAGCAACTCTGCTTTCTCTATTTGGCCATGATGCATTTTAATCAAAACATCAGTCCCGCCGGCAATGACGAGCAGGTGAGGGGCAGCCGCCAGCAGCGCAGTAGCTTCATTTACGGACTCCACCTCAAAATAACCCTGGATGTTGTACACCATACTTCACCACCTTCCTATATTAAGCCGGTTTTCTTGAACTTTTCAAAGACCCGCTGGGGGTTCATGGGTAGCCTGTTAAAGGCCACGCCGGTCGCGTCGAAAACGGCATTGCGAATGGCCGGTGCCACGGGAATAGTCGGCGGCTCTCCTAAAGCCTTGCAACCAAAGGGGCTGGTGGGCTCAAAGGTTTCGACAAAAGCCACACCAATATCCGGGATATCCATTATCGTTGGCATTTTATAGTCCAGCAAATTATTATTCAGGGGTTTGCCGGTTTTTTCGTCAAACAGCATCTGTTCTGTAAGCGCATAGCCAATTCCCATGCCTACGCCGCCATGCACCTGTCCTTCTGCTAATTGGGGGTTGATAATTTTACCTGAATCATGCACATTATATATTTCCAGGACCTCTATTTTTCCGGTTTTAAGGTCTACTTCAACTTCTGCAAAAGTAACACCAAAAACAAAGGCATTGATCCTGGCATTGTTGGACGTATCGCTTGTTATCGGTCTGGCAAAAACGGTATCATAATAAGTGTGCAATGCCACTTCGGCTAAGGGCATGACCACCTCTCCCGAGTGTTTGTAGACAATATTTTGATCCTTAATATCTAAGGCGTGGGCGGGTATGTCGGTCATACCCCAGACAAAATCCAGGATTTTTTCTTTTACTTCTAATGCCGCTTTGGCCACCGCCATGCTGGTAATATAAGTCTGCCTGGAAGCATAGGCACCAGTGTCAAAAGGTGTAATATCGGTATCCTGGGTGGAAATGACATGCACCATGTCTACAGGGATGCCCAGCACTTCGGCTACCATCTGGGCAAAAACTGTATCGCTTCCCTGCCCTATTTCGGTAGCGCCGATTTGCAGCTGGACGGAGCCGTCCTGATTTAAAACAATTCTCGCTCCCGCCATTTCCAGCCCGACCGGATGGGTGCCGGAGGCGTAGCTAAAGCACGCCATTCCTAACCCTCTGCGTTTTGTGCCTGTTTGATTCTTATACCGCGCTTTTTTCTCATCCCATTTGATTAATTCTTTACCTTTGGCAATGCACTCGCGAATGCCGCAGCTCCTCACCGTATTGCCGTTCAAGGGATCGACATAGCCTGCTTTAACCAGGTTTTTCAGGCGGAATTCAATAGGGTCGATATTTAATTTTTTTGCAATATTTTCCAGATGGCTTTCCACGGCAAAGGTTAACTGGGGCGAACCATAACCCCTCATGGCACCGGCGACAGGCAGGTTGGTATACACAGTTAAGGGTTCGTATTTTAAGGCCTTCATGGGGTACAGGGCCCTGAACTTCGAGCCCGCAGCCATAGCGATGGAATGACCGTGGGAAGCATAGGCCCCGGTGTTGGAGATGGCCGTTATATGCATGCCAATTAATTTTCCGTCTTTAGAAACACCCGTTTTAATTTTGTATTTGATAGCATGACGGGTCCGCGTATCGATCATGCATTCTTCCCTGGATAATTCTAACTTTACCGGCCTGCCGCCTACGGCCAGGGTCATTGCGGCATTTAGAGGTTCCAGGCAAGCATCCTGTTTGCTGCCAAAGCCGCCGCCGACGTAAGGCTTGATTACCCGTACCCTTCCCCAGGGGATACCCAGCGCTTGTCCGACGATTCTCCTTATAATGTGCGGGATCTGCGTGGAGGTTACAATCACAATGCGGCCGTCACTGTCAACATAGGCGTAGGATACATGGTTTTCAAGCTGGCAGTGCTGGACAATACTTGTTTCCAACTCGTCCTCAAATATATAGTCAGCTTCTTGAAAAGCCTCTTCAACATCGCCAATTTCATAACCCTGAGAACTAAGGATATTTCTTTCACAGTCGTCGTGGATTAAAGGCGCCCCTTCCCTCATTGCCGCCTCCGGGGTGAGCAGGGGTTCTAATACTTCATAATCTACCTCAATTAATTTCAGGGCTTCTGCGGCGGTCAACTCGTCTGTGGCCACTACTGCCGCAACAGCATCCCCCACAAAGCGTGCTTTGTCGGTTAAAATAGTCCGGTCTTCTCTATCCCTGTGCTTCGGGTCAAGGGCATAGGGATGCCCTGCAGTGGCAAATTTAATTTGCGGGACGTCTTTATAAGTCAGAACCGCTTCAACACCAGGTAAAGCTCTAGCCCTGCTGGCATCAATGTTTTTAACCAGGGCGTGAGCATAAGGGCTTCTTAATATTTTTCCTACCAGCATATCTCTTGTAAAAAAGTCTGCGGTATACTTTGCTTTCCCGGTAACTTTGGCAACAGCATCAACCCGGCTTATGCTTTTTCCCACTACTGTAGAAGCCATTTTACCCCCTCCGTTTCTAGTGGAGATACCCGCTCCGCAAGACCCGGCCCTAAGAATATCGCCACAGCCTTCTTCCCTGGACAGGGACGGCGGCTACCCTTCTTCCTTTCCACCCCCCGTCTTCATGACAGCGGCCGCCTTTTCTACGGCGGTGATAATTTTGGCATAACCGGTGCAGCGGCATAAATTGCCCGACAGGGCGATCTTAATTTCCTCCCGTGTTGGGTGGGGGTTCTGGTCCAGCAGGGCTTTAGCGCTCATGATCATCCCGGGGGTACAGAAACCGCACTGGACAGCCCCCTCGCTGATAAAGGCTTCCTGCAAAGGATGGAGCCTGCCTTCAGGTGAGGCCAGGCCTTCAATAGTGAGAATCTCGGCCCCATCGGCCTTAGCGGCGGGAATCAGGCAGGAGTTGACCGCCCGGCCATCCATGAGTACCGTACAGGCGCCGCATTCCCCCTTGCCGCACCCCTCCTTGGTACCGGTGAGGCCTAAATTTTCCCGTAAGAGTTCCAGCAAGGTAATATCTGCGGGGGCCTCAACCTGGTACTCCTGGCCGTTGACTTTAAGTTTCAACCCGGGCATCTTGCCTACCCCCTGGTAGTTTCATCGCAGTAATATATAAAAGAAACCAGCTGACGGCCCTCCTCGTAGTCGGGTGATTCCGGTCACCTGGTAGAAACCCCCGGCCCCATCGCCGGGGCTATACGAGTTCATTAAATTTATATTCGGCAAAGGCAACTTAAATCCTGCTAAAAAATTTTATCTTTGCGCGAATAGCAGGTTCTGCTTTAATCCGGGTTTCCTTTCGCCAGGGGGACATTTTATCCTAATCTACCTCTGTTCCGGTTGTCTGGTTTTAGGCTGGTACCGTACCGGTGTTTTTAGAAGGCACGTTTTCCGCCAACCCCTGCTAATCTGGGTTTAGGGGACGCCAGGCCTTGGAGCGGTTCTGCCCGCTAAATACTTTTCGCACGACTTCCGGGGTTGACACTCTCAGGAAGCTGGCATAAACTTATAGTCAAAAGTATTTTTGATTATTTGAATGAGGAGCCGGCCGAAAGTGAAGTTACAGCCCATGGCAAGCCAACTGGAACGAGATCCCCCCGTTTGTCAGGTCAATTGCGTCAACGAGGAGAAGGTGAAGCGGCTCAAGCCCCAGGTGGATCGTACAGAGGGCGTCGCTACTATCTTCAAGGCCCTGGCCGATGATACCCGGGTGAAGATAATCTACGCCCTCAGCGAGGCCGAGCTTTGCGTCTGTGATGTAGCGGCACTAATCGGCAGCAGCAAGGCGACTGCTTCCTATCACTTGCGCTTGCTGTACCATATAGGGCTGACCAGGTATCGCAAAGCCGGCAAGCTAGTATACTACCGCCTGGCTGACCCGCATATCGGCAACCTGGTACGGGAGGTCCTGCAGCACCTGGCCAGGACATAGGGACGATAACCAGATTGTTATTATGACCCCCCCATCGCATAAGACCGTACACATGAAGGGTGATGGCAAATGGCACAGGCTGAAAGCCCGGGTAGGCCCGGCAAGACTGCAGACTTCCGAGTTGAAGGGATTACTTGACTGGATTGCGCCGCCAAGTTTGAAAAAAATGTCGCGGCGCTCCCTGGTGTAACCAGGGCCAGTTTAAACGCTACCACCGGTAAGCTAGTTGTTGAAGGCGCAGCCGATTTGGAAGCCATCCGGCGGGAAGGCAGGAAGGAAAACTACGCTATCTTCCCCGCCAGGCAAGACGAGGTAAAACCGGCCAGGCCCATGGTTAATTGGGAATTGTTGCGCACGGTGATCGCTGCCGGCGCCTTGCTGGCTGCCTATATCGTAGAACGGGCTGGTGGAGCAGCTACCTTATTCATCTCGCTATACTTAATAGCTATAATAGCCGGCGGATGGGGTAACGCCCGCAAGGCCTGGTACTCCCTGCCGCGCCTGGACTTTAATATGAGCGTGCTGATGACCATAGCCGTTATCGGGGCCGTGGCCATTGGTGAATGGGAGGAAGGAACCGTTGTGGCCTTCCTGTATTCCGTGTCCGAGATGCTAGAGTCCTGGACTATGGAACGGGTGCGCCGGTCTATCCGCGCGCTCATGGATATCGCCCCCAGGGTGGCCAGAATCCGCCGCCAGGCGGGGGAAGAAATAGAAGTCCCGGTCGAAGAGATCCAGGTGGGTGACGTGATGATCGTCCACCCTGGCGAGAAGATCGCCATGGACGGGCGTATCATCAAAGGCGAGTCGGCCGTCAACGAAGCCGCCATCACGGGTGAAGCCGTACCCGTGGAAAAAGGCCCCGGGTCCGAAGTTTATGCCGGTACTCTCAACACCCATGGTTCCCTGGAGGTCGAGGTCACCAAGCTGGTCCGGGATACCACCATCGCCAGGATCATTCACCTGGTGGAGGAGGCACAGGCCCGGCGGGCGCCATCCCAGGCCTTTGTAGAACGCTTCGCTGCCGTTTATACCCCCATTGTTCTGGCCCTGGCCGCCGGCATTGTCCTGGTACCGCCCCTGCTCCTGGGCTACCCGTGGAGTCCATGGATCTACCGGGGGCTGGCTCTGCTGGTAGTTGCTTGTCCCTGCGCCCTGGTGGTATCGACTCCGGTAGCCATTATCAGTGCCATTGGTAACGCCGCCCGCAACGGAGTCCTGATCAAGGGCGGGGTCTACCTGGAACAGGCCGGTGCCCTCACTGCTGTCGCTTTTGACAAGACCGGAACCCTGACAAAAGGCGAATCCACCATTACCGACATTATTCCCCTGGGACGTCTGACCGAGGAGGAACTGCTCCAGATTGCCGCCAGCCTCGAGGCACGTTCCGAGCACCCCCTGGCGCAAGCTGTTGTTAAGGCGGCAGAAGCCCGCGGGCTAGCAATAAAACCTGCGGAGGATTTCAGCGCCCTTACCGGCCGCGGGGCACGAGGGGTCGTGAGCGGCCGGACCGTCTATATAGGTAACCTTCGCCTTTTTACTGAGCTGGGTATGGAGACCAAGGCGGTGGCCGGCCGGATCCGCCTGCTGCAAGAGGAAGGCAAGACAGCCATAGTCGTGGCCACGGCTGAAGATTTTCTGGGAATCATCGCCGTGGCCGATGAGGTCCGGGAAACAAGTGCAACGACAATTGCCGCCTTAAAGCGAACCGGCATCCGCCGCACAGTCATGCTGACGGGGGATAACGAGGCGACAGCCCGCACCATTGCGAGCCGGGTCGGGGTGGATGAATTTCGCGCTGAACTGCTGCCCCAGGACAAGGTTAAAGCCGTTCAGGAACTGATGCAGCAATATGGCAAGGTGGCCATGGTAGGTGATGGTATTAATGATGCCCCGGCCCTGGCTACGGCTACGGTTGGCATCGCCATGGGCGGGGCAGGGACGGATACAGCGTTGGAAACAGCGGACATTGCCCTCATGGCCGATGACCTGACCAGGTTACCCTTCACCATCCGCCTCAGCCGGGCGGCCCTCGGGGTGATCCGGCAGAACATCGGCTTTTCCCTGGCCATTAAGGCCATGGCTGTGGCCGCCGTGTTCCCCGGGTGGCTCACCCTCTGGCTCGCCATTCTGGCCGATATGGGAGCCTCATTGCTGGTAACCCTGAACGGCATGCGGCTCCTGCGGCTGCATCCGGAAAAATAGTTGCCAGAAACGGGGAAGGGAAGGCCGGGCGCCTTCCCTTCCCCGTTCTAAAAAGGTACTCTGCCCCTCCCGGAAGGAAGGAGCGTTTTCAACCAGGATTTCCGTAACATATAAAACCACCTTTAAGAGGCAACCATCTCCAAAAAAGCCTCAATCCGGGTCTGCAGCTGGGCTGCGTCTTTTTCACTAAAATCACTTTCCAGGCATAAAACCGGTAGCCCCGCTTCCCGGAGGGCTTTTTCTACCTGCCGGGCTTCGAGGGCATAAGTCTGGCAGAACTGGAGGGAATAATAAATCACCCCGTCGGCCTTTCCTTCCCTGGCCAGGCGCAGGATGTCCTCCACCCGGGACGTATTGGGAGTAAAGCAGGCACAGTTGATGCCCAGCAATCGCCGGGCCAAATTTTTTACCTGCTGGGATAAGGTTTCACCGTCTTCAGGCACCATCCCGGCGAAATAACGGCTGCCGGTACATGTTTCTTCACCGATAATCACCGCCCCTGACTTCTCTACCAGGTGGTGTAACTTCCAGTAAGGTAAAGGCATAGGTGTCCCGGTTACCAGGAGGCGCGGTGCTCCTTTACTGGTAACACCTTCACCCCGGGCAATCCTTTCCTCAAGTTCTTCGCAAAGGGCATTAACTTGAGCAGTAAAACGTTCCGGGTCATCAAAGAAAGCCAGTTGCGAAATCAGCAGGGCGTCTTTTCCGCTGATAGGAGCCGGGTCGGCCTGGCGGGCTTGATACAGGCGCTGCAGGGCCGCACGGCGGGCATTGGCCTTCTTGATAGCGACATTTAATTTCTCGCTATCGATTTTTTGTCCCGACCGTCGTTCAATTTCTTCTTTAAATCGGTAAATTTCCCCTTCCCAGAGGGCCAGGTCGGCCGCTTCCTTACGCTGGGGCAATTCCATTACGTAAGTAGGAACATAATCATTCAGAATTTCCCAGGTCTTCTTTTTCCCATCACAGGTAGTTTCGCCAACAAGAAAATCGACGACCTGAAAGTAAGGGCAAATCCGCTCCAGTTTAAAGCCAACCAGAGACTTAATCAAGGGGCACAGGTTACGCGGTAAAATTTGTTCCCCGGCAGGAACGGTAAAGTGGGTTCCCGCACAGAGCCCCACACTAACACCATCGACGGCAAAGATAAGTTCTTCCGGCACAAAAACACAAAAGGTACCGGCCACCAGCCGCCCGGCTCTTTTATGGGCCAAAATTTCTTCGACCCTCCTGCCATGGGCCTCGCCTAAAAGGTTATCAAAATAGGCCATACCCGCCGGCCGGTTATCTTGTTGTAAAAAAACCTCGCTAAAGGCTTCGGGCAATGCCGCTAAAAAAGCATCATGCCTTTCCAGGTCCAGCCCTAAATCCCGCCACATTTCCCGGCAAGCATCGCTCAAAGGGATCAGCTCCTCCAAGTAATTTTTGCCTGGTATATTTTCGCTTTTTATCTTGAATATCCTTTATAATATATATTCCATTTTGTTATGATTTGGGGCCGGTTGTAAAGTAATATCCGTCTCTAGAAAGCAGCTCTGCAGCCTTAGATAAAGCTTCCTACCATTTGTCATGGTGCAAGCGCGGTTATTTTTCGGCTTTTTCCGATTGCCCGTCGACCTTCTCAATATATATGCTCCGGCTGGGGAAGGCCACGGAAACTCCTTCCTGTTCCAAAATCTGCATGATTTTAAAGTTTACATCTTCCCGTATGCTTAGATATTCCTTCCAGTCGGTCGTATTGGTAAAAAAGTAGAGAAAGATGTCCAGGCTGCTCTCATTAAACCTCTCGAAATAGACAAATATCGTTTCTTTATGAATTCCTGGGTGCTCTTCCAACATGGCCCTTATAGCTTGAACGCACTTCTCCAGTTTAGACCGGCTGGTAGTGTAAGTAACCCCCAGGTGAAATGTTATACGGCGTTTTCCCATCCGCGACCAGTTGGTGATGGGCTCGTTGGCCAGGGTCGCGTTGGGGACCGTGACCAGAGCATGCGCAAAGGTGCGTATTTTCGTACTGCGAAAAGTTATATCTTCCACCGTTCCCTCCACGCTGGGAGTACTTATCCAATCTCCTATGGTAAAGGGTTTGTCGAGAAAAATAACCATACCCCCAAACATGTTAGCCAACGTATCCTTGGCCGCCAGAGAAAATGCCAGTCCGCCCAGGCCCAGGCCTGTTATAAGGCCATTGATGTTATAATTCCATTCGACAGCGACGACCATAAGGGCCAAGGCGCACACAATAAACCTTATGGCTTTGGACAAGAAGGGCACTAAAATATTATTGATATCAAACTTCTTCCTGACCTCCCGGGAGACGACCGAATCCGGGCCAGACAGAATATAGAGCACCCAAGCGATGAGGATAATAAGGTAAGAGCGGAACACTTTGAGGACCCAGAGGTGCTGAGCCTGGCTTAAGGGTAGTATGGTCAAGGCCAGGTAGATCCCGAGGGCCGCAACGAAGTTCTGCAACGGCCTTTCCAGGGACTTCACCATTTGATCATCCAGGTCAGTAGCCGTCCGCTGGGTTATTCTAAGGATCGTACTATACAGATGTCTTGCAAAGACATTTCTTAAGCCAAGAAACAGCAGAAAGACGATGATCGCTGCTGCAGTGTTCCAGAAGAAGCCCTGGGGCCTAAAATATATTTGGTTTAAAAAATCGGGAATCCGCACCTTGCTCCATAACGACAGGATTTTTTCCACCGCTGAAGTTTACCCCCCCTGCTCTGAACGCGCAAGCTATTAACATAATGGTATTCGAATAGCATACGCCTTTCAAGTACTTTCCTTTCACGTACCGGGACGTGTCTACCCGCTAAATACTCTTCTATCGATCGCTTTAGCTGTCGTTTATACTCCCATTCTTCTGGCTCTGGCCGCCAACACCGGCTGTGAAGACATTATGAAGAAAATATGAAGAAAGTCTGAAAGATCGCATACCCGTCTTGACACATACCTGCATAGGGTAATATGCTGGGACTAGACTTATGTCTTATTCACTTCCAAGAGGAGAGATGGGGATGAATCACAGAAGGCACGGCTTGCTTATGCTTCTTGGTTGTGGCCTGATGATAGTCGCTGTATTTTTCTTACTGACCCGCGGTGCAGCTGCAAGCGACGGCACTGCAGGTGGGGGTTGGTTGTGGTTGTTATTCTTACTTTGTCCCCTGATGCACCTTTTCATGATGCGCGGTCATAATCATGGTGAATGTCAGCATGGGGAGCAAAAGGCTACCAGCAAAGACGATCAGTCCCAAGCAGGAAAAACCCAGATAGAATAAGCTAGAATAAAAATAATGGAGAAGAGCGGCCATGTTAAAAGCCGCTTTTTCACATCTTATCCTAACGCCCAAGTAATCCCCGGCGGCAGCGATAAGCAAGCAGCGCATATATTATCGCCCCGGCAAAAAGGACCATTCGGAAGCCGGCGGTAATGGCAACCATCATGGCGATAATCGACCCGATTACAGAAAACCAACCATTTATGCCCCAGGCTAACGGTACAAAATCCTCCCTTCCCTCCTCCCTTAAGGCACGCAGGCCGGTCGGGAATGGTAAACCCAGGGTTACGCTTAAAGGAAAAAGGGTGAAGACGGTGAGGATTGTTTTACTGGTCGCTAGAGCTGCGCCTGTCGAAAAAATCCAGGGTACAGCAACACCGGTCAATGCAGCCAGCACGGCCACAAGAAAAGCCGGCAGCCACCTTCGCCTCATTAAAACTCTTTGAACAGCGGCCACCTGGCCGAGCAAACTACCCAGACCACCGCCGATGAGGAGGGTAGCAGCAACTACTGTAAAGGCAAGGGTTGGATGACCAAGGATCAAAACGAATTTCTGCACCAGGGCGATCTCAAGCAGCATGAAACCCACACCTAGGGCACCAAAATACAGCAGTAATGATTTTTTATTCTTCACGGTGCCGTCTGTGGCATGCTTCAGCCAGCGCCAACCCAGGTGCAAGACCAGGGCCAGGAGAATATACAGTTCGAAGGGTATGGTATTACCGACATTATAGAAAAAGGGCCGGTCATCGGTGACGACGGTTGCCGCCGTCTTACCAACTTTCCCATAGTGCAATAATTGCTCCAACTGCAATTGCGCCTCCTTAAGCCGGGCAGTGATGGCCGCCAGCTCATCCGGGGCAAATGGTGTCTTTTTAACCAGGAGAAGCGGGTAGTTAACTTCCTGGTCATGATGTTCCGCGGGTGTGCCGGCAATCAAGACTTGCCTGGCTATTTCTTCATCTGCCACCCCGCTTTCCTTTAAAACAGCCATGACCGTTGCCAACGCCTTGCTTAGATCATCAGGGCCGTGCAGGACGAACGCCAGCCGGCCGCCAGGTGTTAGATGATTTAAGTATGAACGTATGGCCTCGCGGGTGTAGATATAGTTTTCGGAAAGGGCGTATCCCGTACCTTCCGCGGCCTGGGTCATGACCTTCGAGAGATAGATTACATCAAACTGTTCGCTGGTAGTATCTATAAAGGTTCTGCCATTCTGGATAAAGGTGCGTACTTCCGGCAAATCATAAATACTCCCGTTGTAATCGCTGAACTTACGCGCAGCCGCGACACTGCCTGGATTAATCTCCACGGCAGTGATATCTTCACTGCCCCCCAGGCGGGCAAGGAGAATGTCAATGCCTCCTCCACTACCAATTACTAACACGCGCCGCGGCTTTTCGGGTACAAAAGCGAGGTAGCCGGCTTCTTTTTTCAGTTGCTGGACCCCTGCCAGGTTGCCATCAAAGCGTACCATGGGAGCAGCAGCACCGCCGTCAATGAGTACCAATTTTTCGTTCGGGTCTTTAGTGGCGACTACGTCTGTTCTGGCAAAAGCATCCCACGAAGAATATTCAACAACCGGCTGCTCGCCGTTGAGTTTGAGAAGGCCGATCATCTTCGGTATGCCCCTGTAGGCGGAAAAATCCCTCGCCAGTACTTCAGGTAGGGGGGATACGGCCAGGACGGCAAGGAGGGCAACCCCGCCGAGAGCAGCCAAAACCTTTCGCCGGGAGCGCTTTTTAATAATAGCAAGGTTTAACAACAGGGAAATCAATAAGATAGCTTCGCCAAGGTAAACTGTCAACCTGATGAGGTTAACAGTGTTCAACAGCGTAACCACGCCAAAGGCAGCCAGCCCGGCGCCAACGAGATCGCCAAAATACAGCAGGTAAGAGTACTTGCTGAGTACACTGAACGAGCAAGACAAAAACCTACCGCCCAGTACGAAGGGAAGTACGGCTAAAGCAATGTAAACAAAGAAATTTAGGGGTTGAAAGGGCAATTTGTAAAAAAATAACGTGAGCAGCGGCAGCGTAAACCCCAAGAAAACTACGGATCGAATTCCTATGTCCCATATTTGTTGCCCATCCGTTTGCGGAAATTCCTTCACTTTTTTATAAATATCCATGGCCCCCAGACCCAGACCGAGAATGGCCACCGAAGCAACGATGAAGACAAAATGGTAGGTCATTATCGCCGAGAATATCCGGGTTAGGATAACCTCGTACATAAAGAGAGCCCCTGAGACCACGAACACTGCCGATAAAGAAATTCCCAACCTCATAAACTTGTGCATCTTTTCTCTCCCTTTAAACTCAAGTTAAAACAGTTGAAAGCCAAGGGGGTTATCCTGGCTTCCAAATTAGGCGCAATTTCTTTTCTTAATAAATTCTTTATTATTCGAGTGAACGCCTCTCACTACAGTTCCCTTAACATGATTTCCATTCCATTCTAGCTTTCAACTGTGAAGACATCATGAAGAAAAAAAGGAGAAAGTTTGAAGGGTGTTCAGGACTGTAGCCTGGGGGTGACAACGCAGGATGAACAAAAAGCGCAACAACCGCATCACGAGGTTGCTGCGCTTTTGGTACAGGGTGTCCGCGGCCGATGTAAGCTGTTAGAAATCGGCCAGGGCTTTGAAGGCCAGCCAGGAAAGCAGGGCACTGCCAATGGGCAGGCAATCTTCGTTGATATTAAACCGGGGATGGTGCCAGGGATAGGGAGGCTCTCCCGGGATGGCTGCCCCGAGGTTAAAATATACTGCCGGGACCTTTTCGGCATAGCGGGCAAAATCCTCGGCACCCATAGAAGGGGCTGCCAGTTCGAATACCTTTCCCGGTCCCAGGAGTTCTCCGGCTACCCGGCGAAACAGTTCGGTAAGCCTGGCATCGTTTATTAGGGGCGGGTAGCCCAGCAGATAATCAAGTTCAATCTCCGTCCCGCTGGCGGCGGCCACCCCGGCCAAAATCTCCCGCATATCTTTTTCCAGCTGCTGCCTGGTAACCTGGTTTAAGGCCCTGGTAGTGCCCGTCATGGTTACCTCACCAGCAACAATATTTTCTTTCTCACCACCATTAATAGTGCCGATGGTCAGAACAGCCGGCTGCACCGGATCAATGCGGCGGGCGACAATAGACTGTAAAGCCAGAATCGCTTGGGCGGCAGCGACGATGGCATCCGCGCCCAGGTGGGGTGCAGCACCGTGGCTGGTACGCCCCTTGATCCTGATGGTAAAGTTATCGGCCGAGGCCATAGCAGCTCCCGATCTGACGCCCACCGTACCTGCCGGCAGGGCTGAAGTTACATGGAGGCCAAAGATAGCCTTGACCGGCGGGTCGGCCAGGGCTCCGGCTTCAATCAGCAGGCGAGCCCCGCCAGGGGGTAATTCCTCCCCCGGTTGAAAAAGGAAAACCACCGGGCCGGGTAGTTCCCGGCGGTGGGTTGCTAGCAGCGTCGCCGCCCCTAAAACGATGGCCATATGGGCATCATGGCCGCAGGCATGCATCCGGCCCGGGCAGCGGGAAGCATATTCCGCCCCCGTAGCCTCCTGGAGGGGCAAGGCATCCATATCCGCCCTTAAGGCCACGGCGGGGCCTTCTTGCGCCCCGTGCAGGATTCCGATAATCCCGGTACCACCGATACCGGTCCTGACCTTCAAACCCAGTTGCTCTAACACCCCGGCCACCAGGGCGGCTGTTTCTTTTTCCTCAAAACTCAGTTCCGGGTACTGGTGCAGCTGCCGCCGCCAGGCGACCAGCTGCGGTTTGAGGTTTTCAGCTTCTGCCAGGTAGTAATCTCTTTCTACCAACAGGGGGTCACCTTGATTCCGCGATTGATTTGCGCATTTACATTTTTCATTATACTCCCCCGCCCATATTTAAGACAAGTTCTACTTTATCACCTTCTTGCAGGGGATTGCTATACTCCTCTTTTAGTAACAAACGCCCGTTTACCTCAACCGCCACGGCAACGGGGTCAAAATTAAGCTGCTCCACTAATTCCCTTACGTTAATACCTTCCTGGACTTCTTTTTCCTGCCGGTTTAAAATAATCTTCATTGGTCTTCTCCCCTTTCAACAATTAATGAATAAATATTGGCGGCTATTTTCTTTACCTGGAGAATTTTATGGCCTTCTGCCTTCAGGCTCCGGGGCACATTACTTAACGGCTCTCCTTCTGTTAATAAAACCTCCAGGATTTCCCCTGGCTGCATCTCCTCCAGGGCCAGCTTGGTTTTAACGAAGGTTATGGGGCAGCAGTCCCCGGTAATATCCAGTCGTTTAGTCGCTTTAATTTCCGCCACCGGCAGCGACCTCCTTCCGGCCGGGGTAAGGGATTAATTCCCGGAACACTTCAGGTCCCAGGCGCCTTACAACATCACCCAGGCGTTCCTGTCCCTTCCTTTTCTCTTCATAAACCGCCAGGATAGAATTAATCAGGGGGACTATATCATCTTCCGGGACCAGGTCAAACATTTTATACCCCAGCTGAGGATTGCGGCCCATTTTTCCACCAACATAAACTACAAATCCTGTAGCCGCCATTACCCAGGCATTGTTCGGGCAGGATGCTATACAGGCACCATCGCCGTTGCATCTTTTCTTATCTATGCTTACCCGATCATTAATTATTTTAATGGCACCACCCGGACAGATGGACTGGCACAATCCGCAAAGGCTGCAGCGCTCGGCCGCCAATTCCGGGTAAACAACACCCCGTAAACCGATATCATTTTCCATGGGTTTGGTACAGGCGTTATAACACCCGGCTACAGCAATTTTTAGTTTTACCGGGACATCGCGGCCAAAAAAGGCCCGGTCCAGTTTGCCGGCAATAGCCCGGGTATCAACTACCCCGTTGGAACAAATTTCCTTGCCCGGGCAAGCGACAATCGATCGTACCCGCGGGCCGCAGGCCCCCGGAAGCAGGTGCAAGGCCTTGATCTCGGCAATCAGCTCCTGGTATTTCTCCAGCCTGACCCCGGGTATCTCCACCCCCTGGCGGGTGGTCAAATGGACCTCCCCCCGGCCATATTTAGCCGCAATCCTGGCGATATTCTCCAGATCCCTTGAGGTTAAATACCCGCCAATGGTCCGCAGGCGCATCAGGAAAAGATCGCGGCCTTGCTGCTTGATAAAGCCGCCTTTTTTGAGTTCATGAAAATCCAGGTTCATGGTGTTTCACCTTTCGCATTTTGTGGCACAGACAAAGGTATACTCTTCCAGTTCACGAATGCGCGGGCTGTCGCCGCAGACAGGGCAATTACTATTGCGTTCGGCCTTAACTTCCCGGAAGCGCATCTCCAGGGCATTGTAAATCAGGAGCCGGCCGGTCAGGGTATCCCCAACCCCAAGTAAAATCTTGATTACCTCCGTGGCCTGGATTGCCCCGATAAGTCCCGGTACTGTACCTATAACCCCTGCTTCCTGGCAACTAGGTACGGCTCCCGGAGGGGGCGGGTCGGGAAAAATACAGCGGTAACATGGCCCCTGTCCGGGTTTGATGGTCATGACTAGCCCGTCCCATTGCAGCACCCCGCCCTCGACCATGGTCTTGCCGGTCATGACACAGGCATCGTTTAGCAAATAGCGGGTGGGAAAGTTGTCGACGCCGTCGACAATCACGTCATAGTCACGGATGATGTCTAGAATATTATCTTTACCCAAACGTAAATGGTAAGTATTAATTGTCAGGTTAGGATTTAAGGCCAGCAAGGTCTTGCGGGCCGATTCTACTTTAGGCCGCCCCAGGCGTTCAGTACTGTGAAGGATCTGGCGCTGTAAATTCGATATGTCTACTACGTCACTGTCAACTATACCGATTGTACCTACACCGGCAGCCGCCAGGTAGTAAGCTGCCGGGGAACCCAACCCGCCGGCTCCAACGATCAATACTTTGCCTCTTTTAAGCCTTTCCTGCCCCCGGCCGCCGACGTTGCGCAAAATAATCTGCCGGCTGTAACGTTCTATTTCTTCGTTGGTTAAGACCATTATTAGCCCCCCAATCTACACTTAATTTATCGGTTTTCTTTAGATTATATCAGGGAGCATCAGGGTGGTCAAGACGATTTTTATGTTTACATAAATGTTTCCCTGACGGGGAGAGAGCCCCAGTTCCGGAAGGATAAAGAGGCCCCTTTGCCTTTACAGGAAAGGGGCCTTCCTTTTTTGCCGATTTGCTGTAATTCAAATTACCCGCCTCCGGCCTTCCCGTAGGGTGCCTTAAAAAGCCGGGATAACTGCTCCCTGATATTGTTCTTCTAAAAACTTCTTGACTTCGGGCGTATTTAGCGCTTCTGCCAGTTTCTTTAAAGCTGGATTGTCTTTATCCTCGGGACGTACCACCAGGACGTTGGCAAAAGGAGAGCTTTTATCCTCGAGAACGAGGGCATCCTTGACTGGATTCAAGTTAGCCTCCAGGGCATAGTTGCCGTTTATGACCGCGGCGTCGACGTCTGTTAAGGACCGCGGCAGCATGGCGGCGTCCAACTCCTTGATAGTCAGCCCGGCGGGTTTCTCGACAATGTCATTTTTGGTTGCCAAAATGCCCGCGCCTTCCTTTAACTTAATCACCCCGGCCTTGGCCAGTAACATCAGAGCCCGGCCGCCGTTGGTGGCGTCATTGGGAATGGCAATAGTTCTGGCGTTTGTCAATTCGCCGGCACCCTTAATTTTTTGGGAATAAATCCCCATGGGTTCGATGTGTACTTTGGCAATATAAACTAGTTTATTCCCTGTTTTCTGGTTGTAATCCTCAAGGTATGGTATATGCTGGAAAAAATTGGCGTCGATTTGCTTATCCGCCAGGGCCGGGTTGAGCTGGGCATAATCATTAAAAACTTTAATGTTCAGGGTGATTCCCTCTTGGGCCAACACCGGTTTAATCCTTTCCAGGATTTCGGCATGGGGACGAGCGGTAGCACCGACAGTAATTTCTTTTTTGGCCGCTTCCCCCGGGGATGCTTTCTGTTGCTGGCCGCATCCTGTTAAAACTGCCCCCAGTGTTAATAAAACGAGAGCCAGAACAACAATCTTTTTCAAAGTCTATCAACCCCCTTTGAAATAGCTTATTAAGATAATAGGTTTACTTGATTTTTTTGTCAAGGGATTCGGAGGGAAAATTTTTTCCCGAATTCAATCTTATTGACATTATACCAACCCCTTTGTTACCATCGACAAGAAAGATGCGAGTGTTTTATTAATTACCCCCTTCAGGTGTTATATTATGGTTAAAATCGAAAACCTTAGTAAAACTTTTACAACCAAAGATGGCAAACTGATACAGGCCCTGGAAAATATCAACCTGGATATTGCCGAAGGGGAAATCTTTGGCATCATCGGGCGTAGCGGGGCCGGAAAAAGTACCCTGGTCCGCTGTATCAACATGCTGGAAAAGCCAACCTCCGGCCGGGTAATTATTGACGGGCAGGATCTTACTACCTATTCTGAAAGGCAGCTCCGCCGGGCGCGCCAGCAGATAGGCATGATTTTCCAACAATTCAACCTGTTCTCAGCCCGCAACGTCGCCGGTAATGTGGCCTTTCCCCTGGAAATTGCCGGCCAGCCGCGCCGGGTTATCCAGGAGAAAGTCAAACGCTCCCTGGAACTGGTGGGGTTGAGCGATAAGGCCGGGCATTATCCTGCGGAACTGTCGGGCGGTCAAAAGCAGCGGGTAGGAATTGCCCGGGCTTTAGCAAGCGAACCCCGGTTGCTTTTGTGCGACGAACCGACATCAGCCCTGGATCCCCAGACGACTGCCTCCATCCTGAGTTTGCTCCGGGATATCAATAAAAACCTGGGGCTAACAATTATTATAATCACCCATGAAATGCAGGTAATTAAGGAAATATGCGACCGGGTGGCCGTCCTTAACCAGGGCCGTATTGTCGAAGCCGGTTCCGTACTGGATATCTTTACTGCTCCTCGTCATCCTGTTACCAGGGAGTTAATTAAGAGTATCCTCGATACCTCCGTCCCGGAACAGGTGCTGGCAGGGTACAAACCTACCGGAACGAGCCTGCTGGTACGGCTTTCTTTCATTGGTCACTCTGCCGGTGAACCCATCATCTCCCGCATGATTCAAGAGTACAACGTTCAGGCCAATATCCTTTACGGTAAGATTGACCATATTAAAGATACCCCCTTTGGTACCCTGACCCTGGAATTATCAGGTCAGCCTGAGGCCCTGCAGAGGGCCCTCGCTTTCCTCCAGAGCAAACAATTAAGTATTGAGGTGTTAGAAAGACCATGAGTAACTGGCTCGACCAAATAATTCCCATGGTAACCATGGGAACTCTGGAAACCCTTTATATGGTGTTTGTATCGGTATTTATAGCTTATCTCTTTGGCCTCCCCCTGGGCGTTATCTTGCTTATCACCAGTGAAAAGCATATCAAACCCAGTCCCTTAATCAACAGTATCCTGGGCACGGTAATCAATATCGGCCGTTCTTTCCCTTTTATCATTTTATTAATCGCCATAATACCCTTTACCCGGCTGGTCGTTGGTACCTTTATCGGTACAACGGCATCTATCGTCCCCCTGTCTGTCGGCGCTATACCCTTTGTCGCCCGCCTGGTGGAAACTTCCCTGCGGGAAATACCCTGGGGAGTCATTGAGGCGGCCCAATCTATGGGAGCGTCTCCATGGCAAATTATCGTCCGGGTGATGCTTCCGGAAGCCACACCCTCCCTGGTATCCGGTTTTGTTTTAACTACCATTACCTTGATTGGCTATTCCGCCATGGCCGGTGTAGTCGGCGGCGGCGGCCTGGGTACCCTTGCTTATCAGTACGGCTTTCAGCGCTACCAAAATGACGTTATGGTTATTACCGTCGTTTTATTGATCATTATGGTCCAGATCATTCAGGTTGTAGGTGACCGGATTGTCGCCCGTTTAAGCCGGCGTTAACCCCGAAATCGGAAAAAGTTTCTCTAAGCTCCCCTTGACGCTTGAGATATAGAGGATATAATAAATATAACTAAACCGATTGAAAAACTTAAAAAATAAATATGCGGAAACTCTTATCAAGAGCTGGCGGAGGGACTGGCCCAATGAAGCCCGGCAACCGGCCTGTTAGAACCCAGGTACGGTGCCAATTCCTGCAGGATTTCTCCTGGCAGATGAGAGTTGAAAAAAGCTCTTCTTCTGCGAAGGGCTTTTATTTTGTCATGAGGGGAGTTGGATAAAATGCGTCTGGCTACAGAGCTGGTCCAGCTGGGAGTGGGGTATGATAGTAAAACAGGAGCTATCAGTACGCCTATCTACCAGTCTGCTACCTTCCGTCACCCGGCCCTGGGTCAAAGTACCGGTTTTGACTACAGCCGGACGGGCAACCCTACCCGCCAGGTCCTGGAAGAAGGCATAGCCGGGCTGGAGGGAGGCTGCCGCGCCCTGGCCTTTGCCTCCGGCATGGCCGCCATTACCGCCGTTCTCTGCCTTTTCCGGCCCGGCGACCACCTGCTAGTCTCTGAAGATCTGTACGGCGGTACTTACCGGCTGCTCAACCAGGTAGCGGTTCCCTGGGGGCTGGAATTTTCCCTTGTAGACACCACTGATCTGGCTGCCCTGGCTGCTTCTATTAAAAACAATACGAAGGGCATCTTCCTGGAGACCCCTACCAATCCCTTAATGAAAATCACCGACATTGCCGCCGTTGTCGCCCTGGCCCGCCAGCGGGGCCTGCTGACTATTGTGGATAATACTTTTATGACCCCTTACCTGCAGCGACCCCTGGAACTGGGAGCGGACCTGGTGGTCCACAGCGCCACCAAATATTTAGGCGGCCACAATGATGTAGTTATGGGGATAGCGATAACCGCCCGGGAGGACCTCGGCGAAAAGCTGGCCTTTATCCAAAATACCATCGGTGCGATTCCCGGTCCCCAGGATTGCTGGCTGGTAATCCGGGGCTTGAAAACCCTGGCCGTACGCCTGGAGCGGGCTCAGGCCAGCACTTTAGAGCTGGCCCGGTGGCTGGCCGAACACCCCCTGGTGACCAGGGTTTATTATCCGGGTCTACCCGATCATCCCGGTCACGAAATCTGTAAGAAACAGGCCAGCGGGTTTGGGGCCATGCTTTCCTTTGAGGTCAAGCATGCCGAACTGGTCGAGCAGATTTTACACCGCTTAAAAATTATTTCCTTTGCGGAAAGCCTTGGCGGGGTAGAAAGCCTGATCACTTTTCCGGAGCGCCAGACCCATGCCGAAATCCCTAGTGAGATGCGTCTTAAACTGGGCATCAATGATCGTTTATTACGTTTGTCAGTGGGACTGGAAGATTTAAACGATCTCAAGGCCGACCTGGAGCAGGCCCTTGCCTGTTAATCCGCCGGCCAGGACGAAAAGGAAATCCTTTTTACCCTGGGCGGCGGTTGGCAATCAACGCCAGGTAAGCAAGGACTTTAAAGAAGAGGGGTAAACAAAGTATGCAGAGGGGAACGCGACTGGTCCATCACCGCTTATCTATGGATTCTGCCACCGGGGGGGTGAGTATCCCCATCCACCAGAGCGTGGTATTTGCCCAGGAGAGTCTTGAGCAACCGGGCGAATACGAATACACCCGTTCCGGCAATCCTACCCGGCGGGCCCTGGAAGAAGCCATCGCCGATCTCGAAGGAGGTAATTACGGCTTTGCTTTTGCTTCCGGCATGGCGGCCATCACGGCAGCCTTAAGCCTCTTTTCCGCCGGCGACCACCTCCTTGTCTCCCAGGATATCTACGGCGGCACCTACCGTGCCCTGACCCGGGTCTTCAAACGCTTTGGCCTGGAAATTACTTTTGTCGATACTACGGACCTGGAGAAGGCAGCTGCCCAGATCCGCCCTTCTACCAAAGGGCTTTACCTCGAAACCCCTTCCAATCCGCTGATGAAAATTACCGAACTGGCCCGGGCCGCCGCCCTGGCCAGGGAGCACGGGCTCATAACTATAGCTGACAACACCTTTATGACGCCTTACCTGCAGCGACCCCTGGAACTGGGAATTGACGTGGTGGTCCACAGCGCTACCAAATACCTGGGCGGGCACAGCGACTGCCTGGCCGGCCTGGCAGTTACCAGGGATGCTGGCCTTGCCCGGGAACTGGCTTTGCTCCAGAACACCCTGGGAGCAGTGCTGGCACCCCACGAATGCTGGCTAATCCTGCGCGGTATTAAGACCTTAAAAGTACGCCTGGCCCAGCAGGAGCAAACCGCCACGGCCCTGGCAACATGGCTGGCCGGGCACCCGCAAGTAAAGGCCGTTTATTATCCTGGCCTGGAAGGCCATCCTGGCCGGGAGGTTCATTTCCGGCAGGCCCTTGGCGCCGGAGGTGTATTCTCCTTCCGCCTGGCAACTTCAGAGCTGGCCCGCCAGGTAATCAATAAGGTGCGCCTGCCGATCATCGGCTCCAGCCTGGGCGCAGTAGAGAGCATCATTTCTCTGCCTGCTACCATGTCCCATGGTAGCCTCCCGGAAGAATTTAAAAAGCGCCTGGGGATTACCCCTGACCTGGTACGCCTGTCGGTAGGCCTGGAGGATGCCGCGGATCTTCAGGCCGACCTGGAGCAGGCGTTAAAATCCCCTTGATCTAAAGTATATTAAAATGATAAAATTACTATGACATTAATTCCGTGTATTTTGATTGGAATAATACTTATCTAAGGAGAGGATTTTCATGGAGCGCATTTACCAGAACATAATCGACCTCATCGGAGGAACGCCGCTGGTCAGGCTCAACCGCATTAACCAGACGGCGGCAGAAGTACTGGTGAAACTGGAACTGTTTAACCCCGGTGGCAGCGTCAAAGACCGGATTGCCCTGGCCATGATCGAAGACGCCGAAGCCAGGGGACTCCTGGATAAGGAGACGGTGATTATCGAACCGACCAGCGGCAATACGGGGATTGGCCTAGCCATGGTAGCGGCCGCCAAAGGGTACAAGCTAATCCTCACCATGCCGGAGACCATGAGCCTGGAGCGGCGCAAGCTTCTAAAGGGATACGGCGCCGAGCTGGTACTTACACCGGGGGCAGAAGGCATGAAAGGTGCCATCCGCCGGGCGGAAGAACTGGCAGCCAAATATCCCAAGGCTTTTATCCCCCAGCAGTTTGAAAACCCGGCCAACCCGGCTGTCCACCGCCGCACTACGGCAGAAGAAATTTACGCCGATACCGGCGGCCGGCTGGATGTCCTGGTCTGCGGGGTAGGGACCGGCGGTACCATTACCGGTGCCGGTGAAGTATTAAAGGAGCGCATTCCCGGGTTGCGGGTGGTGGCGGTGGAACCGGCCGCCTCGCCGGTCCTTTCCGGAGGTATGGCCGGACCCCACAAGATTCAGGGCATCGGAGCCGGTTTCGTACCGGAGGTTTTGAATATCGAGGTTTTTGACGAAATCATCCAGGTCAGCGATGAAGATGCCATTGAAACAGCCCGGCGCCTGGCCCGGGAAGAAGGAATGATGGTGGGCATCTCTTCCGGGGCCGCCTGTTACGCGGCACTGAGCCTCGCGGCCCGGCCGGAAAATGCCGGCAAGAGAATTCTGGCCGTGCTGCCGG
Source organism: Moorella sp. E308F (assembly GCF_006538365.1). Taxonomy (NCBI): domain Bacteria; kingdom Bacillati; phylum Bacillota; class Clostridia; order Neomoorellales; family Neomoorellaceae; genus Neomoorella; species Moorella sp. E308F. Next base: position 173,582 of record NZ_BJKN01000001.1, read on the forward strand.
ATACCGGCGAGCGCTACCTGTCAACCTCCCTTTTCAAGGACATTTAAACTTTGCAGAAAGGGTCTTGTCCATGAAGTACCAGTATCCCCAATTAAATGCCGAAATGCCGGACCGGGAAGACGTCCTGAACCTGACCCCCAACCCGGCCAGCAAAGACCTGCTGCAGCACCTGCACCAGCAGGGGGTGGAAACCTGGCTGGACCGTTATGAGGCCCAGCAGCCCATGTGCGGTTTCGGCCTTCGGGGACTCTGCTGCCGCATGTGCCAGTGGGGTCCCTGCCGGCTCAGTGACAAACGCCCCCGGGGCATTTGCGGCCGGGATATGAGCACCGTCATTATGGCCAACCTGGTGCGGGCACTGGTGGCCGGCATGGCGGCACACGGCCGGCACGCCCATGAAGTTATCCTGGCGGTGATGGCGGCGGCGGAGGGTAAGGCCCACCTCCCCCTCAAAGGGGAAGAACGGGTGTGGGACCTGGCCCGGCGGCTGGGGCTTCAAACACAAGGGCGAAAGCCGGAGGAAGTAGCCCGTGAGGTGGCCCAGGTGCTGCTGGACGACCTGAGCCGGATGACCATGGGCCCCTTGCGCACCCTGGAAGCCTACGCCCCGGCGGAAAGGCTGGAGACCTGGCGAACCCTCGGCGTGCTGCCGCGTTCGGCCGCCTATGAGATCATGGAAACCCTGCACATGACCACCCTGGGCGGTACCAGTGATTGGATGTCACTGGCGGAACAGGAACTCCGCTCCGCCCTGGCATACTGCTACAGCACCCTGTTCGGCAGCTCTCTGGCCACCGAGATGCTGTTCGGCATCCCCCGGCCCAAACTGGCCACGGTGAATTACGGCATCCTGCGGGAAGACCACGTTAACATCTTGGTGCACGGCCACTCCCCCGTGATGGTGGAAAAAATCTTGGAGAAAATAGCCACCCCGGAAATCCAGAGTTTGGCTAAGAGCCTGGGGGCCAAAGGCATCGTGATTGGCGGCATGTGCTGCACCGGCGACGAATTGCTGGCACGCTACGGCATCCCCACCGTAACCAATATTATGGGCCAGGAACTGGCCCTGGGCACCGGGGCGGTGGATGCGGTGGTGGTGGACATGCAATGCGTTATTCCCGGCATGAAGATCATCGCCGACTGCTTCGGCACCCAGGTGATCACCACCTGCAACTCCAACCGCATCCCCGGGGCGGTGCACATTCCCTTTGACGCGGAGCGGCCGGAAACTCTGGAGGAAGATGCCCTAAAAGTTGCGCGGCTGGCGGTAGAAGCTTTTGCCCGCCGGGACCGCAGTAAAATTCGTATCCCCAGGGTCACTAGCAGAGCTATGGTTGGCTGGAGTTACGAAGCCATCGTCGATACATTTGACGGTATTACAGGTTTGCTTAACCTCCTGCGGGAAGGGAAAATTAAAGGTATTGCTACAGTGGTAGGCTGCAATACCCCGAAGGTCCCGTATGAATATAATCACGTAACGGTGGTCCGGCGCCTCATCGAGGCTGACATCCTGGTAACCACCACCGGATGCTGTTCTCACGCTCTTTTAAATGCCGGACTTTGTGACCCGGAGGCGGCAGACCTGGCCGGTGCCGGCCTCAAGGAAGTATGCCGTACCAGGAGCATCCCGCCGGTTCTGGCAGTAGGTGGGTGTGTAGATAATACTCGCACTTTGCGCTTGTTTATCGATCTGGCAGCAGCAGCTGGTGTAGCCGTCAAACAAATGCCCTTTGTCTTCGTCGGCCCGGAACCCGGCAACGAAAAGACGGTTGGGCAGGGGGTTACTTTCCTGGCCCACGGGGTATCCAACGTCATCGGCTTTCCCGGGCCTATCCCCGTCCCCCAGCCGCGGCCCAAAGAGGGGGCGGCACCCGATGAATATGAGCGCGGTAGCAACGAAGTAGCCGACTTTTTTGCCGGTGACGGCCTGTTTGCAAAGGTGGGGGCGCGGATTTATACCGAGCCTTACCCGAAGCTGGCTGCTCAGACCATCCGATTGTTAATTCGTCGCCAGCGCCTGGGCCTGGGGTGGCGGTAACCGGCCAATAAACCGGTCGGCAGTTGGAGGATATAACGGCTGCAACGAACGAAGGGAGCGGAGCGAAGATTATGGGAGGCAGAAAAATCATCCTCCTGTTACTGGTATTATTACTGGTAGCCGGCCTGGTGACCGGGTGTGGAGGCAACAAGCCGGACACGGCCCAGGGCCAAAAACTGACGATTAAAATAGGCTACTTGCCCATTACCCATTCCCTGCCACTTTTAGTAGCGGAGGCCCAGAATAAAGCCGGTTTTCAAAATTTCCAACTGGAATTGGTCAAATTCGGCTCCTGGCCGGACCTGACCGAAGCCCTCAATTCCGGCCAGATTCAGGGTGCCATCACCATGCTGGAGCTGGCTCTGGTGAGCAAAGGGAAAGGTATTCCTACCGAAGTGGTGCTGTTAAGCCACAGGAACGGCGATGTCCTGGTAGCGGATCCGTCCATTGGCGAGGTTAAGGACCTGAAAGGGAAAAAGGTAGCCATCCCGCACCGCCTGTCCGGCCACAACATCCTCCTCCATCAAGCCCTCCAAAAGGCCGGCCTGGCTTATGAGGACGTGGAAAAGATAGAGATGGCCCCGCCGGAAATGCCAGCTGCCCTGGCCCGGGGGGAAGTGGCAGCGTACATTGTCGCTGAACCCTTCGGCGCCCAGTCGGTGGTGGCGGGAAAGGCGCGGGTGTTGAAACGAGCCCAGGACATTATCCCTGATTGGGCCTGCTGCGGGCTGGTGCTCAACCCCCGGCTGACCCGGGATAATCCTGCCGCCGTCCAGGAGCTGGTAAGCCGCCTGGTGGAAGCCGGCCGCTACATCATGACCAATAAAGCCGGCGCCATCACCATTGCCCAGCAATACATGCCCGTATCCAAGGAGACCTGGGAGCAATCCCTGGAGTGGATCGACTACGACAATTTGCTACCGGCAGTATCCGATCTGGATCTTATCCAGCAAAACCTACGGGAAATCCCCTGGGACGGTCACCCGGGGCGCCTGTTACCATCTGAAATCAAAGTGGAAGAGCTGGTCAACGACCGGTTTGCCCGGCAGGCCGCCGGAGGAGTGAATTAGATTGACACGCCTCGAACGCTTTTTGCTGCCGCTGGCCGGCCCGGCAGCCGCCATAATCATCTGGCAGGCAGTGGCCTGGTCCGGCATCTATCCCAGGTACCTTTTCCCCTGGCCGGCGGATGTGGTGCTGGGCCTGTCCCAGCAAATCAAAAACGGTGCTCTTTGGGAACATATCGGTGTCAGCCTGTACCGTTTCTCCGGGGGCTATCTGGCCGCCGCGGCAACAGGTGTGCCCCTGGGGCTCCTGCTGGGCTGGTCGCGGCGGCTGTGGGCTGCTGCTGACCCGCTGGTGCAGGTGCTGCGACCGATATCCCCCATCGCTTGGTTGCCGCTGGTCACCCTGTGGTTCGGTATCGGCGATCTGCCGGCTATGGTCATCATTTTCATGGCCGCCTTCTACCCCATCCTGCTGGGCACCGTAACGGCGGTCAAAAATGTTGACCCGGTGTACCTGAAGGTGGCCCAAAACTTCGGTACCCCCGGGCGCCACATCCTGTGGCGGGTTGTCATTCCGGCCGCCTTCCCTTACATTACCATGGGACTGCACATCGCCCTGGGTACTGCCTGGGTGTTCCTGGTAGCCGGGGAAATGATGGGGGTTAGATCGGGACTGGGTTTTCTCATTATTGATGCCCGCAACAGCATGGAAACCGGGCTGGTGGTGGCCGCCATGCTAATTATCGGCCTGCTGGGTCTCACCATTGATCGGATGTTTGCCTGGCTGGAGGGAAAGGCCCACCGCCGCTGGGGCGCAGCGCGATAGGAGGTAAGGGATTTGGCAGCAGTAAAGATCGATGTCCAGCATATAAACAAGGCCTACACCGACAGTAAGGGGCAACGCCGTCCGGTACTGGTTGACATCCAACTTCAGGTGCAGGACGGCGAATTTCTCTGCCTGCTGGGTCCCAGCGGATGCGGTAAAAGCACCCTGTTAAGCATCATGGCCGGGTTTGAACGGTCCGACCAGGGTCAGGTGCTGATTGACGGGCGGCCGGTAACCGGACCGAACCCTCGTTACATCACCATTTTTCAAAACTACGGCCTGTTTCCATGGCGCACGGTGCTGGGCAACGTGGAATACGGCCTGGAGGTAAAAGGGGTGCCCGCCCCCCAGCGGCGCGCCACAGCTATGGAGTATATTCGCCTGGTAAAACTGGAATCATTTGCTTACCACCACCCGCACCAGCTATCCGGGGGCATGCAGCAGCGGGTAGCCCTCGCTAGAGCATTAGCGGTAGACCCCGATGTTATTTTTATGGATGAACCGTTTGGCGCGCTGGATGCCATCACCCGCATCCAAATGCAAGAGGAATTGGTGCGTATCTGGCAGGAAAAACAAAAGACCATCGTCTTCGTCACCCACGATATTGACGAGGCGGTCTTCCTGGCGGACCGGGTAGTACTTTTTACCGCCCACCCGGGCCGGATTAAAAATATAATCCCTGTTGATATCAGCCGGCCCCGGGATCGCAGCCGCTCAGATTTTGCTGACCTGCGGGACCAGATCTTCACTGCCTTCCAGATGAAACACAAGGAAGAATTGGAATACTATATCTGAACGCCTGTAATGTGGTATACCGGTGCACTTTAAGATTAAAGGCTCCGTCCCTGGTGGCGGAGCCTTTAACTCTTACTTTTTCATGGTAATAGTATGTCGGGGGACAAAAGTTCCACATGCCGTATCGTCGGATACAGTAATCATGTGATCCATAGCTGTCGGGCGAACCTGGATACTGGAGGCCTTGCACTCGCTTCCTTCCTGGTAAAGGCAATCGTCTACCGAGCACTTGATACGGGGCACTACTATCACCTCCTCCGCTAGAGATAGAATACCCTTTAAAGGTTAATTTATACACAAAAATACCCGTCAACTCCGGGAGCAAGCTGCTAAGTCATGAAGCCTGCCGTAATGACGGCTAATAATATACTTTCCGGCAGGGCAGGTGCCACCCGGAGAACAGCCAAGCCGGCCATTAACGCCAGGCCTGAACCCAGGAGAATGCCGGCCAGTGAGGAACCTTTTCCTCCTGGCCGGGTATATATCCCGCCGGCCGTGAAGTTTCACGCCGCTCACGTTAAATACATAGCCATAATGTTATTCCCTTGCCGAGAAGCTTCGGTCATTCCGCCGTTGATACATCACCCCGCCTATTGCCATCGCCAGGAGAATTATTTGTGGGAAAAGGGTCTGCCAGGTGGGGTAAATCCCCAGGAGGTCTATTGCTGGAACGCCCGGTACAGGCGTTACGCCTACAAATCCGGCTTCCTGCAGTTCTTTAACGCCATCGCCGGCAAAAACAAAAGCCAGGTAGTAAAGCAGGAGGCTGGTGCCCAGGAAGAAAGGCTTCATGGGTATCTTTAAACTCCCGTAACGGACCAGCAGAAAGACGGCGACCAGGGCCACACAACCCAGGGCAAAGCCCAGCCAAATCATACCTGTAGCGCTACCGGTGTTACTTAATAAGGCCTGGTAGAAGAGAACCGTTTCCGCTCCTTCACGGTAGACGGCCAGGAAAGCAGCGGCCCCCAGGGCCAGGGTGCTGCCACTGCTCAAAGAGTCCTGAACTTTATCTTCAATATAACGTTGCCAGGCTTTTGTTCCGGCCTTCCCTACCATCCAGTGGCTGACGGAGAAAAGGACTACTGTTGCCAGCAGCATGGTTATGCCTTCCAGGACTTCCTGGCTGGCACTGCTGACTCGAAAGACTATTTGTAAGGCTATGGCCGTCACGAGACTGGCCAGCACAGCCAGGACGGAGCTGGAGTAGATAGTACCTACTTTGTGGCCGTTACCTGATTTGATCAGGTAGGCGATTATGGCACCGATGATCAGGATAGCTTCAAAGCCTTCGCGGATTAAAATAAGAAAGGATGAAAGGAATATCTCAAATGGGTTTTGTTCCGTACCGTCCAGCCGGGCAGCATCTTCCCGCAGCATCACAACCAGTTCCCCGATGGCCCGTTCAACCTGGGCAACGGGCATCTGGTTAGTCATCATCTTTTTAATGTTGCTAAACTCATCTTCCAGCATGGCAGCCCGGCGACCTGAAATGTTGGAGAGTATCGCCCTTTCCATGCCTTCCTTTTCAAATAAGTCAAAGTACGCATCGTTAACCAGTCCTTTGGCCTTCTCTATATCTCCCTGCCGGTAGGCATTGAGGGAATGCTGCATCACATCCTCTATATCGTGTGCAACTTTTTTCCATGCTATTGCCGCCAGGCCCGTGCGTTGCCAGGCCAGGATAAGTATCAGTAACACCAGAATGGTTAGCAACACTCGACGCATTATCCCTACCCACTTTCTGTCAAGATTCTTTACTATTGCCCGTAGAGCCATTAAGCCGGCCGACCACGGGTAGTTTGGCCCAAAACTTCTTTTGCCGGTGTGAAGGCGGCGCCTTGGCCGTTGGCGGTCATAACAGGAAAAACAATGCCGCCAGCAAAGAAAACGCCGGGCCATGGGTTTTTGCCTTAATTGATATTGATTATCAATCTCATTGTAAAAATATAAAGCCTGACATAATCTATGTTAAAATGGCTTCATGTTTAAAAATCTCAATCTCAGGCTCACTTTGATATCACCTCTCATTGATAATGATTTTCATTCTTTACGTTACTAATTATATTTACCACTCCTGCCAATGTCAAGCTATCAGATAAAAACACTTTTATTTAAGGGGCGACTTGTCGAGAGCAGGTATGATAATGGGTATACCTGAAAAGTTATTTTGTGGGCGAGAGCCGAGTATTCCAGAACGGGATTAAAACAAAAACAGGCGTAAGCAGTTGCCAATACGCCTGCTAATTGCCTGCAATATTGTTGTCTTAAAACCGGTGGTCTGCTTTTCCGTCCGGATTAAAAGGACAACTGGCCCTATAATTCCCATTTAAACTCGCGTACTGGTACACCACCTAGGTTATTGATACTTAAGGTTAACTCTCTTACAGGTTCGTTGGCAGGAACTTTGAAACGGATCATGCCTTCCGGATGATGGAAATCCTGGTATACAAATTCCCAGGTGCCCTGGCCGGCATCGCGACCGTTGACCTTTAAAGACGTGTTTCCGCTAAAGTTAAATTCCATCAGGTTGCCGGAATGGGCTGTCAAAGCTATATTAAAAACAAAGTTGGTAGCCAGGTCCTTCTCCTCCTCTGGAGTCAATATTTGTCCAAGGGCTTGCAAATATTCAGGTGTTAACCAGATAACTTCAACCTCAATCCCGCCCTGGAAATCCTGACGTTCATAAAACCTGGTATCAGAAGGCCTGCCGGGTAGCGGCGACCGATTACCTGGCGGCTTTTGACTCTTATCCTGGTTATTTTGGTCGGGGTTAGTTTTCGGCTGGCTTGCGGTGGCCGCTGTCTTTTCTTCTCCGGCCTGACCTGTCCGGGAATTTTCCGGGGCATTTGTTCCTCCAGTATTTACCTGCTCCTGGGAAACCCGGGGTACTTCTTTAACTTCTTTTTTGCTCTGTCCGCAGCCAGACAGGAAGACAGCTATCACGATAACGGTACTAGTAAAAATTATAAATAATAGGCTTCTGTGCTTTTTCATTGCGTGCTCCACCTTCCTCTACCTGGCAACTGGAGGTACCGTAATTTTGGCCGCCACCCGTGATGGCCAGAGGTTATTTCTGGCGATGATCCGTAACATAAGATAAATACCTAGCAAATTGATACTGATACCCAGCCACATAAGAGGATATCTGTACTGTTCAAAAAAGATTGCCGCCCCAGAAGCACCAATAACAGGTAACAAGTCCCCAACGTGATGCAGGCAGCAAGCCAGCATGGAAACTGTCGAGGTACCGGTGCCCGAAGCAGCCACTGCACCTGCACCACCTACCCGCACCAGTTTTTGTAGTTGCCGGATATAGACAAAAAGGCCTACCTGAATCCCAAACCCGACCGCAATGGCCCCAACATAAAAGCGATCCTGCCTCAGGAGTTCAAGGCTATGTTGCCATGAACGGGAGCTGATACCAACCAGCAAAAAATAGAAAGCCATTAAGGCGAGGGCCGCTATGATTCCGGTTATTACTGCTGATTTTAAGCCCAAGTTTTTAGCTGCACTCATTCAACCGCCCCCTGTAGTAATATTGTTGCCTCTATTGTAGCTGCTAATTGTGATATGTTTTTGATGTAAAATAGAAGATAGTATAAAGACTCCTTACAACGGTAAAAGGAATTAACCCTGCCTTTAAAATGAACCCACCCGGCGGGACCGATATGATGTGCTAAGATTTTGTAGTTTTTGTGAAGTTCCTTGACACCGGATAGCTTGATAAATATAATCGGCATAGGATACCGGTGGTGGGTAGTCGAAAGCGATGGGGGTATACAAAGTGGAACCAGCTAAAGTCATGGAAATCTTAGAACAAATTACTTCCCAACGGATTTATATTGAAGCTGATGAACTGGATGAACTTTTGCAGAACGGGCCGTGTGCAAATATGGTCATCTTGGATATCCGTAATGCTGAAGCCTTCCAAGCAGTAAGAATAAGATATTCCTGGAATCTACCCTGGGATCAAATTGGCGTTGCCCTGAAATCCATTCCTCAAGACAAGACTTTGCTACTTGTCTGTAATACCGGACAGAGAGCCTCACTGATAGGGTCTCTGCTAACCCTGTTAGGATATAGAATTGCTATTCTTCATGGTGGTATTAACGAGTATATCGATCTGAATGGAGCGTTTCTGGAGAGATCACCTGTTAGAAAACTGGCGTAGGACGAAAGTTGCCCCAGGGATCGCACCAGAAAGTGGCCCGGTAACGAGGTAACAGGGAGAAACATTTAGATGCCGGCACGAAGATGCTAAAGTTAGAGGGGTAGCGAATGCGACGGGTACTTTTTTCTTTAGGTCCCTTGCCAATAAACACTTTCGGTTTTATGATCGCTCTGGGCGTCCTGGCAGCCGTCTTTATCATTTTACGGGAGGCCAGGCGGAAAGGATTAAACGAAGATAAGGTCCTTGATTTTACTTTATTGGCCCTTATTTTAGGTATTATCGGCGCCCGGGTCGGCTACGTAGTTATTGCCGATCCCGTCTATTACTGGCAAAATCCATGGCAATTCTTCCACCTCCAGGCTGGCGGTCTTTCCATCCAGGGAGCGCTGGTCGGGGGCGTATTAGCGGGCCTAATCTTTTGCCGACGCCAGCGCATACCCTTCTGGCGGTTGGCCGATATTGTTGCACCAGGACTGGCCCTGGGAATTGCTATTGGCAGGGTAGGTTGTGACGTTTTCGGCCGCCCAATGGGCAGCGCCTGGCCCTGGGGGGTTATGGTCAACGGGCAACTGCTCCACCCGGCCCAGGTCTATGAGTTTATCCTCGACTACCTCCTTCTCTTCTACCTGTGGCGGCGAAGGAAGAAAATTACCTATGAGGGCCAGCTCTTTATCCACTTTATTATCCTCTATGCTGCCATCAGGGGACTAGTAGAGTTTGTACGTTACAACCCGCTGGTGTTAGGCCCCCTGTCCGTAGCCCATGTGACCAGCCTGGTGTTTATTGCTACTGCCGCCCTGGCCGGTATGATCTTGAAGAAACGTACCAGACCGCCGGAAAACTCCGACGCTCCCGTGGTGGACGCCACAGCTGAACTCCGAGGCCTGGTAGCAGCTATAGAAGACCGGCTTGCGGTGCAACTTTTAGTCCTGGTTTTGCTGATTGGTCTGTCCCTCACAGTCTTTTATAGCCTGGGACCATAAGATCTCCATGCCGCAAACTATAGACAGGATAAAACATGTTCTAGTACAATTTTATATAGGCTACCACCACGAGGAGGGATCAAAATTGACCAGGAAGCGCTGGATGCTGAGGGCAGTTGCCCATTGCAAAGAAGGCTGCTGAATTTAGTCCCGGGCATGACGTTAAACTGCCCAGTTGAAACCAAGGAGCCGGCCTTCCCCTTCCCTAAAAGAAAGGGGAAGGCTTTTATAATGCACCGGACAGGACGGCTAATCACCCAAAAAGGAAGGTGTTATTTGCAATAGATTTCAATAGACTTAATCGCCCGGGAAATTGTAACGCCGGTTGGGAAAAACGCCCAAAAAAATTTTGTAGTTTTTGTGAAGTTCATTGACAGTATGTGGCCATCAAAATATAATCAAGATAAAGATACCGGTGGGGGGTAGATTAAATGTTGACCTAGCCGGCAAGACTCATTTTATCTGATATTTTATAATCACTTACCCGGTGGTGAAAAATAGTGTCTAACAGTGAAAAGATTGGCCCTGTCAAGGTAAGTTTCGCCGTCCATGGTATGACCTGTGCGGCCTGCGTGGCCAAAGTGGAAAAGGCTCTAAAAAATATGGCGGGTGTAGTGGACGCCCGTGTCAACCTGGTTGCCGGGAAGGCAACCGTGGAATATTTCCCGGACCAGGTCAGCGTGCCTCAGATGGCCAAGACCATCCAGGCCCTCGGCTATGAGGTACCGGAAGAGGAAGTCCTCCTGACAGTAAGGGGAATGAGTTGTGCCGCCTGTGTGGCCAAGGTGGAAAAAGCCGTTAAAGCCCTGCCCGGCGTAACTTCAGTAGTAGTGAACCTGCCAGCAGAATCGGCCAGAGTCCGGTTCTACCCCGGGGCCGTGGACAAGGGGCGCATTAAAAAGGAAATCAACGCCCTGGGGTATGAAGCTACGGAGAAGCTCACCGGCCAGGCCGCCCTGGACCAGGAGAAAGAGGCCCGGGAGAGGGAGATCCGGTTCCAGCGCCGCAATATGTGGATTGCCTGGCCCCTGGCAACCCTGGTGATGCTCGGTATGTTCCGCGATGTATGGATTTTCCCCTACTTTATACCAGAATGGCTGGGGAACGTGTATGTGCTGTGGGCTTTAACCACACCTGTCACTTTTATCCCCGGCTGGCAGTTTTTCGTTCACAGTTGGAACGGCCTTAAACGTGGAACTACGGATATGAACCTCCTCTATGCGACGGGTATTGGTGCGGCCTATATCATCGCCACCATCAATACCCTCTGGCCTGAGGCCGGTTTCGGGGGGCGCGGAGCCACTTTCTTCGAGTCTGCCGCATTGCTTACCGCCTTCATCGTCCTGGGCCGTTACCTGGAAGCTATTACCCGCGGCCGTACTTCCGAGGCCATCCGCAAGCTCATGAGCCTGCAGGCCAAAACCGCCCGGGTTATCCGGGACGGCCGGGAAATGGAGATTGCTGCCGATGAAGTCGAGGTAGGAGATGTTGTCGTGGTCCGTCCCGGTGAAAGCATCCCGGTGGACGGAGAAGTCATCGAAGGTTATTCGGCCGTGGACGAATCCATGATTACCGGCGAAAGTATTCCGGTAGAAAAACGTCCTGGTTCCCAGGTCGTGGGGGCGACTATCAACAAGACCGGTTCCTTCAAGTTCCGGGCCACCCGGGTCGGGAGCGAAACGGCCCTGGCCCAGATTATCAAGATGGTGGAGGAAGCCCAGGCTTCCAAAGCTCCCATTCAAAAACTGGCCGATTTTGTGGCCGGCCACTTTATCGCCGGTGTCCACGTGCTGGCCCTGATCGTGTTCCTGTTCTGGTTCTTTATTGGCTATAACGCCTTCTTCTTGCCCGATAGCCGCTTTATCCTCTCGCCCTATAGCCTGGCTGAAATCGGCGTCTTCGGTTTCGCCCTTCTGCTTTCGGTAACCACTCTGGTCATATCCTGCCCCTGTGCCTTAGGTCTTGCCACCCCCAGTGCGATTATGGCCGGTACAGGTAAGGGGGCTGAAAACGGCATCCTCTTTAAGGGAGCCGATGCTGTGGAGGCGTGCAGCAAGCTGAATGCCATTGTTTTTGATAAAACGGGGACCTTGACTAAAGGCGAGCCTTCGGTCACCGATGTGATCGCCGCCCCGGGTTTTGAGAAACGCGAGGTCCTGCGGCTGGCCGCCATGGCCGAAAAACCCTCCGAGCATCCCCTGGGCGAGGCCATTGTCCGCGGCGCCGGGGAGGAAGGCTTAGGATTAGAGGAAGTACAGGACTTTGAAGCCATTCCAGGCCATGGTGTCAGAGCCACTTACCAGGGTCAGGAAATCCTTTTAGGCAACCGCCGTTTGATGCAGCAGCATAACATCAATGTGGGCGATCTGACCGCGCAGATGGAAAAACTTGAAGAGCAGGGCAAAACCGCTATGCTGATAGCCGTAAACGGTAAAGCCGCCGGTATTATTGCCGTGGCCGATACCCTGAAGGAAAACGCGAAAGTCGCTATTGAACGGTTGCACAGGATGGGCATTAAGGTGGCCATGATTACCGGTGATAACCGACGTACGGCCCAGGCTATTGCCCGTGAGCTCGGTATCAAGACCGTCCTGGCCGAGGTCTTGCCCCGGGATAAAGCCGAGGAAGTAAAGAAACTCCAGGCCCAGGGTCTTAAAGTGGCCATGGTGGGTGACGGCATTAACGACGCTCCGGCCCTGGCCCAGGCTGACGTCGGGATTGCCATTGGCTCCGGAACCGATGTGGCCAAGGAAACAGGTGACATCATCCTCATCAAAGACGATATTCGCGATGTGGTGGGAGCCCTCGAAATCGGCCGCGCCACCATGCGCAAGATCAAGGAGAACCTGGTATGGGCTTTTATCTACAATATATCGGGTATTCCCATTGCAGCCGGCCTGCTGTACCCCTTTACCGGGCTGATTGTCAGCCCCGAACTGGCGGCGTTCTTCATGGCCATAAGTTCGGTTTCGGTTACACTAAATACACTCCTTTTAAAGCGCTTCCAGCCCTCCCTGCGGAAAGATGCCGCCAAAGCAGAACATCATAGGCAGCTGGCCCACCAAATGGGTTAATGAGGAGGTAAAACAGGATGCAAGATCTGGAAGCGAAAGCCGCAAGGCAGGCGGCGACAATTTACACCGGTATCTCGCTGGCGCTGGCCCTGCTTTTCCTGGTAATCACCTTCCTTGACGGGAGAACCTATACGGCTGTGGCCCGTATAGGCGGAACGATATGGGTTTTCATCTTGACCATGATTATTACCATGCCCATTATCATTCCTTACGTCAAGAAGAAAGTGCTGGGATAAGGGGTTGCCAGAGCTAATTTTACAGGTTATAGCGGGGACAGGTTTCCACCTGTCCCTTTTCATTTCCATTATTATCAGCGGCAACTGGATACGTTTTTTAAGGCAGCAGTATACCAAGAGTGTTGTTATGCCCATGTAAATTAGGATAAAATAGGTAGGGACACAGCACGTAACGTGGAGGTCAAAAGATATATGAGTTTACTGGAAACCTCCGGCAGGGCGCAAGCTATAATGAGCCGCTACTTCTGGCGTTATCTTTTTTTAAGCCTGCGTCCCAAACAGTGGACGAAAAATGCCTTTGTCTTTGCCCCCATCCTTTTTTCCCGCCACCTGCTGGATTTTCCCCTTCTGGTACGCACCATCCAGGTGTTTGTCATTTTTTGCCTCCTATCCGGAGGCACTTATCTGGTTAATGACCTGGTCGACCGGGAAAGGGACCGCCGCCATCCCCGCAAGAAGCACCGCCCCATTGCCGCCGGCCTGCTGGCTTCCCTACCGGCGGCTGCGGCAGCCGTCATCATCCTGGCCGGTAGCCTCACCTGGGCCTTCACTTTGAGCTGGCAGGTGGGCCTAATAAGCCTCACCTATGCCCTCCAGACCCTGGCCTATTCCTTTTATTTAAAGGATATGGTCCTCATTGATGTCTTCATCGTCGCCCTTGGTTTCGTCCTACGGGTGACGGCCGGCGCGGCGGCCATCATGGTACCGGTTTCGGCCTGGTTGCTCATTGCTGTTATCCTTCTGGCCCTTTTCCTGGCTTTATGTAAACGCCGCCATGAATTAGTCCTCCTGGACAACGCTACCGCCCACCGGCGAATCCTGGCTGAGTATTCCCTGGTACTCTTGGACCAGCTTATCGCCACAGTTACCTCGGCCACCGTTGTCGTCTATGCCATTTACACCTTTATCGGCGCTGCCCGGCCCCAGCTAATGTATACCGTACCCCTGGTTCTCTTTGGCATCTGCCGCTACCTGTACCTGACCTACCACCGCCAGGGCGGCGGCGAGCCGGAAAGCCTGGTCCTCAAAGATAAGCCCCTGGCAGCCACCATCCTCCTCTGGGCGGCCAGCTGCTTTGTCATCCTGTACTGGTTATAAGGTTGTGAAGCCTCTGATACCTAAAATAAAAACAGCAGCAGCGAGCGGCAACCGGAGGGTTGGTATTTGAACTGGATGGCCTTTACTAGCGGCAATTTAATAGTTCTTCTCACGGCCTTTTTCTTGACCCGTCGCCGGAGTCTGGCCCCCGCTGAAAAGTTTCTGGCTATTTTTACCCTGGCTGCGGGGCAAATCGTATTCACCATGCTCCTGGCCGGTACCGTATTGCGCCTGACAACTGCCAACCTGCTGGTGTTAAATTTAATTCTGCTTGCCGCTGCAATCCTCATGGAGCGCCTCTTCCCTGGCCCCCGGTATCCTTACCAATTCCGGCTTTATGCCTGCTGGCGCCATAATTTCTGGGCCAGGCTTTTACTTTTCCTGGCCTTGCTGGAAACCATCTGGCTCATATTCCTGGGATACCTGTTTCCCCCCTATGCCTGGGACAGCCTCTATTATCACCTGACGGCAGTGGCCACCTGGCTAAAGGCCGGTCGGATTGTTTTAAGCCCCTATACCATCTGGGCCAACGTGTATCCCATGAATACCGAGCTTATCTTTGCCTGGAACATGCTGCTTGCCGGCAGCGACCTTCTGGTTGACCTGACCCAGCTGCCCTTTGCCCTGGCCGGAGGAGTGGCCGTCTATGCCCTGGGGCGCGCAACCGGTTTGCGACAGACCAACAGCGCCGTAGCAGCCTGCCTTTTTTTCCTGACGCCCATTGTCCTGGTCCAGAGCAAGACCTGCTATGTGGATGTCGCCTTTGCGGGCATGTTCTTGGTGGCCTTTTACTTTGCTTACCGCTATTACCATGACCCGCGGCGCGCCTATTTACTCCTGGCCGCCCTGGCCGGCGGCCTGACTTTCGGGATAAAGGCTTCCGCCGCTCCCTATGTGGCGGTAGTTTTTCTCTTTATCATCGCGGGCAACCGGGCGGCCAGGCGGGCAGCCAACCAGCCTTACAGGCAAAACCTGCTCCTTTCCCTGGTTATCTTTGCCGGAGCCCTGCTCGTGTGGGGCAGTTTCTGGTACCTGCGTAACTGGCTGGCGTACGGCAACCCCTTTTTCCCCTTTACGTTTAAAGTGCTGGGGTATACCCTCTGGCCAGGCCAGGGCAGCGTAACCGACCTGGTTATGGTCAAAAATACGCCTCCGGAACTGGCAGGCCTGCCTTTCTGGCAGCAGTTATTGCGTTCCTGGCAGGAAACCAGTGGTCCCTACACCTTTGACCAGCGCCTGGGAGGCTTCGGCCCTCAGTGGCTCTACCTGGAAGCGCCGGCCCTGCTTGTGACCCTTATCCTGGCGCTGGTCGAGAGGCAGCGGCGCCTCCTGCTCATCCTCCTGCCTCTGACCCTGCTGTTCTCGCTCCAGCCGTCCAGCTGGTGGACACGTTATACCATCTTCATTGTCGCCGCCGGGACTTTGAGCCTGGCTTACCTGGAGGAGAGGTTGCCCCGTTTTTGGGCGCAGCCCTTGCGGGCCGCTACCCTGGCCCTGGTTCTCATCTCCCTGGCCGGCAGCTTAACCCACGGTTATTTCACCCCCCAGGTAATAGCCCGCTTCCTGGCCCTGCCCTCGGAGCAACGTACCTTTTTCCAGATCACACCCTGGGGTGATGAGTTGGCCTGGGTTGATCGGGTGCCTCCTGGTTCGCGCATCGCTTTTACGGAAACAGCCTTCCCCTACCTGCTGTTTGGCCCCCGCCTGGAAAACCGGGTCTACCGCGTCATTGCTACTTCGGAAGCGGACATGCTGGCCCAACTGCAAGCCTGGGACAGCCAGTATTTCTTAACAACAACTACCTCCCTTTATTACCGCTGGGCGCAAAAAAATCCGCAGGTCTTACAGCCCTTTTTTACCTGCGGTGATTATGTAACCTTTAAGGTGATGAAGTAGGCATACCAGCTTTCTAGATAGAAAAAAGCCGCCTCGCTTCGCTCTCGAAGCAAGGCGGCCTCGCTGCTGGGCAAGAGCCACGCAGCCAGCAAACCGGGCGGCTCCGGCGTAGTTGCAACCTTTACCTCATCGTTGCCGCCAGGAGGGCCTTGATGGTGTGCAGACGGTTTTCGGCTTCATCGTAGATTACCGATTGCGGGCCGTCCATAACTTCTTCCGTCACTTCAACGCCCCGGTCGGCCGGCATACAATGCATGTAAATAGCATCCTTATGGCCGAGCTTCATGCGGCGGCCATCCATTACCCAGGTATTGTATTTTTCAATCAGATCCAGGCCTTCCTCCCTGCTGCCGGTATAGGCAATGGGGCCCCAGCTCTTGGCATAAATAATATGGGCATCTTTACAGGCTTCGTCCATGTCATGGACAATATTAAATTTGACGCCGTTTTCTTCCGCATTTTTCTTCGCCTGTTCTACAATTTCAGGTAATAAATGGAACTCGGGCGGATGGGCCAGGGTGACATTCATGCCAAAACGGCTCATCAGGAGGATAAGGGATTGGGGCATGGACAGGGGCCGGATATAATTAGGTGCGTAAGTCCAGCTAATGGTGAAATTGAGGCCTCGCGTGTTTTTACCGAACTTCTCCTGGATGGTCATGATATCAGCCAGGGCCTGGGTGGGATGGTATAAATCGCACTGCATGTTGATAACGGGGATGCGGGAATATTTGGCCAGCTCCCGGATATAGGCGTTTCCTTGTTTGTAAGTGCAGTAACGTACGCCCAGACCATCACCAAAGCGGCTTAAGACTTCTACCGTATCCTTGGCCGTCTCGCCATGGCCAATCTGGGTTGCCGAGGGAGTCAAGAAAATGGCATGCCCGCCCAGTTGGGTCATACCGGTTTCGAAGGCGTTACGGGTACGGGTGGAGTTTTCAAAAAAAAGCATATAAAAGGTTTTATCCTCGAGAAGGCGGTGTTTTTCTCCTAAGGCTTTACGCCTTTTTAGATCAAAGGCAATATCCAGCACCGTATCGATTTCTTCTTTGGTCCACTCCTGCAGGGTAATCAGGTGTCTCCCGCGTAAATCGGTCTGCATATTGTTCCCCCCGTTAAGCTAAATTTTGCTTAATTAATTAAATCACGTTTAATCCAATTCAACTTTTTTTAGTAAAATCCTGCCGGGTAAAGAAAAAATTTTAAACACGGCCGGGAATAAAGCGGCCCTGGCCGGCCTGACCCAGGAAACGTCCGTGATCATAAATAAGCCGGCCCCGCAGGTAGGTTGCTTCCGGGTAGCCCAGAAGGTTAAAACCTTCAAAGACAGTGTAACCGGCCGCCGAATGAAGGTTTGCCGCCGTCAGGGTAATCTGCCGGCGGGGATCAAAAATTACCACGTCGGCGTCGCTCCCCGGCCTGAGGCTTCCCTTGCGCGGGTAAAGGCCGAAAAGGCGGGCCGGGTTGGTGGATAGCACCCTCACCAGCTGGGGCAGGGTCAGCCAGCCGTTGCGGACCCCAAAGGAATAAAGCAGGGGTAATAAAGTTTCCGTCCCAGGTACGCCGGAGGGAGTGTTATAAAAGGCCGTACCGGCGGCCTTCTGCTCCCGGCTGTAGCTGCAGTGATCGGTAGCCACCACCTGGAGGGCGCCGGCGGCCAGGTGTCGCCAGAGGCTCTCGTTATCGGCTGCTGTTCTTAAAGGCGGGCACATCAGGTAAAGGCGGCTGTCCGGTCCGGCGTATTTATCCCCGGTCAGGAGCAGGTAATGGGGGCAGGTTTCGCCGTAGACCTGCTGGCCTTTGCTGCGAGCGGCGGCAATGGCTTCCGCGCCGCCCATGGTTGAGACGTGAACGATATAGACAGGTGCTCCGGCTTCCCCGGCCAGGGCAATAACGTCCTGGGTAGCCTTGACCTCTGCCGTTGCCGGGCGGCTCAAGGCATGGTAGGCCGGGTCCGTCCGGCCGGCGGCGATTAACTCTTCCCTCTTAGCTGTAACTATTTCATGATCCTCACAGTGAACCGTGACCAGGGCCCCGAGCCGGCGCGCTATTTTCAGCAGGCGGCCTATGGCGGCAAGGCTCAGGCGCTGGGCATAGGTGGTAAATACCTTGAAGCTGGTAACACCCTTGTCAACGACCGCCTTGAGTTCCGCTTCATCTTCCTCCTGGCCGGGCAGGACCACCTGGTGCAGGCCGTAATCGACGCAGGCCTGTTCCCTGGCTTCATCCAGGCGCTTGTTCAGGGATGCAGTCAAAGATTCCGCCGGGCTTGCCGGCTCGGCATAATCGATGACGGTAGTGACGCCACCGCAGGCAGCCAGCCGTGTCCCGGTAAACCAGTCGTCGGCCGTCATGAGCTCACCGATGGGCATCTGGTAATGGACATGGGCATCAATGGCTCCGGGCATTATATATTTGCCGGTTACGTCCCGGACTACCGCACCTTCCGCAGTCAAATCCGCACCTACGGCGGCAATCTTTTCTCCCTTAATGGCCACGTCGGCCTGCTCGACCCGTTCGGCGGTGACAACCCACCCGCCCTTCAGCAAGAGGTCCACTTTAACCCCTCCCCCAAAAGTAGGGTTCTGCCAGAAATGTACCTTCTGGTGGGGATATGACCCTGCGCCGCTCAGAAGCTCCGGGACATATCCCTACCCATAATTGGGCAATTTTAAATCCCCCAGTGCTTTATGAAGGGCCTCCAGGGAGGGTGCCACCCGGACGGGCTCCCCGGCAGCCTTGATGGCATTGGCCACGTCTTTGAGTCCATTGCCGGTTACCAGGACGACTATCCTTTCCCCCGGCTTAATAATCCCTTCCCGGACGGCTTTGATGAGGCCGGCCGTACCGGCCACCCCGGCCGGTTCACCGAAAACGCCGCTCGTCCGGCCCAGGACCCGCATGGCCGCCAGTATTTCTTCATCGCTAACATTAATCATAGTCCCTCGGGAATCACGAACGGCCCGCAGGGCCTTTTCGGGATTGCGGGGTACGCCGACGGCAATGCTGTCTGCCAGGGTATTTTCTTCCATAGGACGCACCCTGGTGCCCTCCCGGAAGGCACGGGTAATAGGACAGCAGCCTTCGGCCTGGACCCCCAGCATCCGTGGCAGCTTCTCAATCCAGCCAGCTTTTTTCAGGTCCACCCAGGCCTTCCAGGCCCCGGCCATGGTACAGCCATCACCCACTGAAAGCACTACCCAGTCGGGTACTTCCCATTGCAGCTGTTCGGCCACCTCCAGGCAAGCGGTCTTCTTGCCTTCCACCAGGTAGGGGTTAATGGCTGCATTGCGGTTATACCAGCCGTGTTCCTCTATGGCGGCCGCCGACAGGCGAAAGGCGTCTTCATAGGAGCCCTGGACGCTAATGACCGTAGCCCCGAAGATCAAGAGCTGGGCCACCTTGCCCTGGGGTGCCCGGCCGGGGACAAAGATCACGGCCTTTAGGCCCACGGAAGCCGCCGCTCCGGCGAGGGAGGAAGCGGCATTGCCGGTGGAAGAACAGGCCACCACCCCCGCCCCTTCAGCCAGGGCCCGGGCCACGGCCACGGCCGAGGGCCGGTCCTTCAGGGAGCCAGTAGGATTAATCCCATCATCTTTAATATATAACTCCTTTAAACCCAGCTCGGCCGCCAGGCGCCCGGCCCGGTAGAGGGGACTCCAGCCTACCCTTAAAGGCGGCAGGGGTCCCTCCTGGGCCACCGGCAGGAAAGGACGGTAGCGCCACATAGAAGGCTCCCTGTTGCCGGCCAGGCTCTCTTTAGAAATATATTTGTTAATATAGTCATAATCATATTCCACGTCTAAGATACCGTCAGTTGATCCGCAGATGGGGCAGGTATAAAAGCCGGGCCGGGGCTGATAAGTCCGGCTGCAATTAATGCAGCGCAACTGGGTTATATTGCTCACCTCAGGTCATCTCCTACGAAAATAACTGATCAATCTTACTTCCCATTTCGCGCATACGGTGTTCCTTCCAGGGGCAGGTGCAGGCGCAATTTGCCGTCGCGGCGGTAGTAGGCGCCGGCGACGGCCGCCGCCGTGGGAATGGTCGCCAGCTCGCCAATACCCTTGGCGCCATAGGCATAGGGAGTGCCGCCCTTTTCAATCAGGTGCACCTCCATCTGCGGTACCTGGTGGCTCCGCAAGAGCCCCAGCCTGCCGAGAGTCTGGCGTACAGGTATTCCATCCTGTACCGGAAAGTCTTCCGTCAGGGCATAGCCCAGGCCCATGACAATGCCCCCTTCAATCTGACCCTCCAGGTTTAAGGGGTTAATGGCCCGGCCCACATCATAGGCAGCCACTACTTTAGCCACGCGTCCCTCCTCATCCAGAATGGCTACCTGGGTGGCATAGCTGTAGCCGACATGGGTTACAGGGTGCTCCTTGTTGGAATTAAGGGGATCAGTGGCGCCGTAGAATTCGCCCTGGAAAACCCGGCCTTCCAGGTCGGCAAGGGTTCGGCCTTTCAAGGCTGCCGCCAGGTCCGCCGCCGCCCGGCGGGTTGCTTCCCCGGTAAAGAGGCTCTGGCGGGAAGCCGTGGTGCAGCCGGCGTCGGGAGTCCGGGCCGTATCGGCAAGGACGCAATCAATGAGCGTTGCCGGCAGTCCGGTAGTCTCGGCGACAATCTGGATGAGGACCGCCTCCAGTCCCTGACCCATGCAGGCCGCACCGGAGTAGATTTTTACCCTTCCGCCGCTGACCGCCAGCCTGGCCCGGCCCACATCGCGAGTACCAACACCGAGGCCGACATTTTTAAAACCGCAGGCAATGCCGGCGTAAGGGCTGCTTTCAAAGGCTTCCTTGACGGCCAGCAGGGTGTCTTTCAAGCCGATGTCGGCGCTGACTACCTGCCTGGTGCCCAGGGTGTCGCCCGGTTCCAGGGCGTTCTGCCAGCGGATTTGCCAGGGGGATAGGCCGGCAGCTTCTGCCAGGAGGTTCATCTGGCTCTCCATGGCAAAGTTGGACTGGGGTACCCCAAAACCGCGGAAAGCCCCGGCCGGGGGGTTATTGGTATAGACGGCCCGGCCGCGAATGGTCACGTTGGGGATGCGGTAGGGACCGGTAGCATGGGTGCAAGCCCGCTCCAGCACCTGAGCCCCCAGGGAGGCATAAGCGCCGGTGTCGGCCACCAGATCGGCCACCAGGGCCACCAGGTTACCTTTCTCATCGCACCCTGTCGTCATGGTAATGGTCATGGCATGGCGCTTGGGGTGGCAGAGGATACTTTCCCGTCGGGTCCAGGTGAGCTTCACCGGTTTCTTGGTTGCCCAGGCCAGCAGGGCGGCATGGTGCTGGACGCTCAGGTCCTCTTTGCCGCCAAAAGCGCCGCCAACACACTTGTTGACAACCCGTACCTTTTCCGGCGGTAAGTTCAGGAGAGAAACCAGCTGGGTATGGATCTCGTAAACGCCCTGGGTGCTAGTGTATACCGTCAGGCCGCCGTCCTCCGGTACCGCCAGGGCACTCTCCGGCTCCAGGAAGGCGTGTTCCGTAAAGGGCGTGGTATAAGTATTGGTTACCACGTGGGCGCAGGACTTTAAGGCTGCCTCAGCGTCACCTTTTTTGACCACCGTTTCGCTTAATAAATTACCTTTGGGGTGCAGGGCCGGCGCCCCCGGCGCCAGGGAGTCTTGGGGCGAAGTCAGGTGGGGCAATTCTTCATAATCAACTTTAATATAGTCCAGTGCCGCCCGGGCTTCCTGTAAGCTTCTGGCCGCCACCAGGGCCAGGGCATCGCCGGCATAGCGGGTTTCCTCACCTACCGCCACTAGTGCCGGCCAGTCTTTAAAGATATGCCCCTGATAGCGCTCTCCCGGGATATCGTCCGCCGTGAGGACGGCCACCACTCCGGGCTGCTCCTTAGCCGCCGTGACATCAATGGCCTTTACCTTCGCCCGGGCACAGGGCAGGCGAAAAACGGCGCCGTAAAGCATGCCGGGCACCTGCATGTCGTCGACAAAGACGGCTTCCCCCAGGACTTTTGCCCTGGCATCGGGCCGGAAAAAGGCTTTGCCCATACCGGCCGGTTCACCTGCCCGGGGCTCAATCTCGCCCCTTAAAGCGCGGCCGGCCAGCAGTACAGCGTCAATTATCTTCTGGTAACCGGTACAACGGCAGAGGTGGGCCTTGAAGGCCTGGCGGATTTCCTCTTCGCTTGGGAAAGGCTGCCGTTCGAGGAGGGCTTTGGCTTCCATGACCATCCCCGGCGTGCAAAAGCCGCACTGCACGGCCCCGGCCGCCGTAAAGGCAAAAGTATAAATCTCCTTTTCCCGCGGGCTCAAGCCCTCGATGGTAATGATCTCCCGACCGGCGGCCCTGGCGGCCAGCGTCCGGCAGGCCCGAACCGCCTTTCCCCCCAGGAGTACAGTGCAGGCACCGCAGGTACCTTCGCCACAACCGTTTTTGGCCCCCGTTAGCCGTAAATCCTCCCGTAACACTTCCAGCAAGGTAGCGTCCGGGTGAACATCAACCACCCGTCGCTGGCCATTAACCTGCAATTCCAGCCGCATGCCGTTCCCCCCGTTCGGCTTGGTTTCCCGGTTGCTAGGTGCAGTCCCCTCCTGCAGGTAAAAGGGATTTTAACGCATCTCTTTTATTTTCGCGTCGTAATATTCAACTTTGGCGTACTCGTCATCCCAGAAGGAGGGGCTCTTCATGGCGTCCAGGTATTCTCTGGTGTACCCGAAGGGCAACCAGTCTTTCTCCTTCTGCTGGAAGAGCCGTTCCTTGGCCTCCGCCCTGCGGGTGTCCAGAATATAATGGGTATGGGCCTTGAGGAAAATATCTTTAAACCAGCGTTCCAGGACAAAGTCCTCAATTTCCAGGGTCCGCCGAGCCAGGTCCTCCAGCACGGAAGGATAGCGGTCAAAACCGTCGGTGGCAACGGTCACCACATTATCGCCGGGGCCTAAACGCAGGTATTTGGCCATCTTAATGGCGCCCAGGATGTTGCAAATGCCGGAAGGACCGAAATTGTCGCGTAAGGCCAGGGCATCGGCTTCTTTGACACCATTCTTCATCAGGACTTCGGTACCATCCTGAAAGACCTTCAAGCCCCGGACGGTATCTTCATCGTGGATGAGGACAATAAAATCCGTATTGAGGACGTTATGGATGAGGGTACACATCTTGTCGCCGATACCCTCAATGCGATGCTGGCCGCGGCCCCCGTTATACAGGGTGGAACACTCATAGGGCTCCAGGGCCGCCACTTTACATTCCGGGAAAGCCTTCTTAATCTGGTCGCCGGCACCCAGCGTCCCCGCCGAACCGGGAGCCGAAATAAAGCAGGCGATACGGCCGTTACCGATACCCCGGACGGCCTCAATGGCGGCATTACCGGTAACGTGGCGGTGGAAGCGGTAGTTGGGCAACAGCTCAAACTGGGCCAGAGCATAATTTTTCGGATCTTTTTTCAGCTCATAGGTGCGCTGCAGGGTCAAAATAACGTCGGACTCCGTGCCGGGAGTGAGGTCCAGCTCGCCGCCGTACTTGCGGATGCGTTCATAACGTTCCTTGCTCATGTTGTCGGGCATGATGACTACCGCCCGGAAGCCCAGGAGCTTGCAGATATAGGCCACGCCGATGCCGAAATTACCCGTTGAGGGCCCCAGGATGGTATGTTCACCGGGCTTGATGACGCCGTCAACGCAGCCTTCAATCAGGGTAGCGTAGGCCGGGCCCACCTTGTGGGAGCCGGATGGGAAGCCCCGGCCCAGGAGGACAACGATATTGGCGTCCACCCCAGTTACTTCCGGGGGCAGCACCATTTTCCGCACCTGGTTGTTTCCGTCTTTCCAGGTGATGTTGAACAGGTTAATGGGGTCCAGCTCATCCTCCTTGAGGGCTTTTAAGGCCCGCTGTCTTATTGCCGGGTCAATTTGCGCCGGGTCGCACATCTCCGTGAAGGTCGGGCCAAAGGGAATTTTACCCGCCATATGGTTCCCTCCAGTTAAATGTAATATTACTGAGTGCAAAAAACTTCACTCATACTTATGGTATAGTTCGACGTGGAAAAAATAAACCCTCCTTTTATTGCTAAAAAGGAGGGTTTTTTTCATCCTCACTTCAGCAGCCCGTCCCGGTCGCGGTGGGCCAGGCGGGAGGAAGCGGCGGCGGCGATGGCGGCCACCAGGTCATCGAGGAAAGTGTTGACCTTCTCGTTTTTCTTGCTGTTGACCACGCCGATGATGCCCGGCTTGACCTTGTCCAGGTAACCGAAGTTGGTAAAACCGATGGAACCGTAAATATTGATGATGCTCAGGGCCAACACCTCGTCAATGCCGTAAAGGCCGTCGTCACTCTTTAGCATGGTGGCCAGGGGTTCGGCCAGTTGCCCTTTTTCGGCCAGCTCATCAATGGCTATGCCGGTAAAAACGGCGTTCTGGACCTCCCGCTTTTCCAGCACCCGCTCAACGCTTTCGCGACAGGCGGCCATGGTAAGGTTAGGAATATATTTTTGCTGGACTTCATATACCAGGCAGGCGATATCTTCCAGCGATACCCCCCGCCGTTCCATCCAGGTTATGGCCAGCTGCTTGAGCAGCAGGGAACTGGCATATTGATTTTCCTTCGGCTGTGCCACACTCACTACTCCTGTCCCCCCTCGTTATAAGAAGTAACCCTATTATAACATAAATTCATTATTTTTACCGCAGCTTTTCCCGCAGGTGCAAAATAGCCTCCAGCACACCCCCGGCGATGGCCCGGGCTTTATCGGAAATGGTGAAGCAGTAGTCCCGTTCACCGCGGGGGTCGATGTCGCCGACCTTCATTCCTCTGGTGACTTCCAGGCCGTCGTGGAGGATACCCCGCAGCACGCCGCTGATCCGCGCCGGCAAGGGCACTTCGCCAACCATGGCCACTGTTTCGCCGGTGGTTACCAAGTCACCGATTGCCTTGCAACCCATAAATATTCCATCTGCCGGCGCCCTCAAGACCCTTTCTTCGGTATAGCCCATGACTTCACCCGGGATACCGGTATTAGGAAGGGCTTCGCCCTGCCAGATGACCCGGCCGAGATAATGACCGCGCCTGGTCTCCACTACCGCGTGGGCGTCCCGGCCGGCCGTAAAGCCAGGCCCCAGGGCGATAACAATGGGAGCCTGCTCCATACTTGTCCCCAGGTTGGTCTTGGCCATGATGGCATCTACGACAATTTCCGGCCGGAGGGTCGCAATAACCCCGGCCCGGGGATCCACCAGCACGGCAATTTCTCCCCGCGTGGCTTTCGTCAGGGCCTCCTCCGGGCCGGTCACCAGGCGGGCCGTAACTCCCTCTACAGTAACGGCGCCGGAATAAACCGCTTCCGCAAAGGCCACGGCCCGGCGGATTACCGTTGGCCGGGGTATCTCCGTCATGATTACCGGAAAACCGGCTTGATGGAGACGGTGGGCCACCCCGCTGGCCAGGTCCCCCGCCCCTTTGATAACCACCAGATGCCGCACTTTCCTGCCCCCTGTAAATTAGAAATCAGAGGTGTTGGTAGAAATATCGACCCGCTTTTTGGCAAAAGTTATTGCCTCCCCAGCCAGTCCTGGTAATCAGCCGGGGTATCGATATCCTGCACCACTCCGGGGCAGTCCACTTCTACCGCCAGCACTTCCTCCGGATGAACCCGGATAATCTCCCTGGCCCCCACATCTCCCTGCTGGGCCATGATTTCCGGCCAGAGAGCGCGGTCGATGAGAACCGGATTGCCCCGCCGTCCCTGGTAAACGGGGACAATAATCTTTTTCCCTCCCTGCCGGTAAGCGTCACACAACCGGGTGATGACTTCCGGCGTGACTCCCGGCTGGTCGGCCAGGACAAAAAGGGCGGCCCGGCTTTCCGGCCCGAGGGCGGCCAGCCCGGTCTGCAGGGAGGTGCTGAGGCCCTGGCGGTAGCCGGGGTTGTAAGCCAGATTTACCCGTAAGCCTTCCAGGGCCGCTACCACCCTGCCGGCCTCGTGACCCAGGACCACGACAACATTCCCCGGTAAAGCTGCCAGGGCCGTGGCTACCACCCGTCGTACCATAGGCTGGCCGGCTATTGACAATAGTTGCTTGCCGCCGCCAAAGCGCTCCCCGGCCCCGGCGGCCAGGACAACTAATCCCACCGGCGCGGGCGTTCTCGTTGCCTGTCGCAGTATTACCTGGCGCACCGGCGCCGGGGTGGCCACCGCACCCAGGATAACCTTCTCGCCGCCGGCGGCGAAGACGGCCCCGGCCACGGACCTGCCCGCCCGCAGCAGTTCATAATCTTCAGCCTGGTTTAACAAAACCACCCATCGCGCTGCCGGTGGCACCCCTTTACGCCCGCCGCGAGGATGGACCAGGAGCCGGGCCACATCATGCGCCGTCACCAGGAAGCCTTCTTCCCGTCCCAGCAGCCCTGCTGCCAGCCGGGGGCGATGGACAAAGGGGGCAGCCAGGGGCCGCCCCAGCACCGGCAGGCCGGCCACCGTCACCACCATGGTTGTTACCGGCGGGATGACCGGCTCGTGGCCCGCCGGGACCTTGAGGAGGGCTCCCGCCGCTCCATCTCCCTCGAGGAGGAGGTAATCAATATCCAGTTCTGCCAGCGCCGTTACGCCTGCCGCGTCCAGGCCCTTAACCTTGCCCTGGTCAGTAACCCCAGACCCGCAGGTGACCAGATTCCCCCTCTTTAGACCGGTTGCCACACCTGCTGCCAGGCTGGCGGTATCGCTGGTAATGACCGGTTCTGCCAGCTGCCGGAGCTGGCTTAAAAGCATTTTTGTGGTCGGGGCAACAACAACCCGGCGCCCCGCGGCTGCCAGTTCGCGGGCCAGACAAATAAGGGCCGAGGTTTTACCCCCTGCCCCGACAACAGTAATGATCTCTCTGGCCTGCAACCCCAGGGCCTGGTATAAGCGCATCGAAAAAATCCCCCAAAAAGAACACTTACATAAATAATAAACCGGCATTATAAACAGCTAAGGGCGCCGGCCTCCATCAGGGATTCTAAAACTGGGGGGGCGTAATGGCCGAAATAAAGACCAGGTCTTCGTTGCCGACACTCCACAGCTTGTGGGGGATGGAGGCGTAATAGTAGATGCTGTCCCCCGCTTCCAGCCGGTATACTTCCCCGCCGATGTCGATTTCCATAATTCCCTCGAGGACGACAATACACTCTTCCCCCGGGTGCGCCAGGGGCTCGTCGCAGCTGGCCGCTCCCGGCTCCAGGCGGGCCATCATCACTTCCATCTTACGGTTTAAATCCGGCGACAAGAGTTCATAGGTCAAATGGGACTGGGGAAAACGCAGGACCTTGCGCTGGTCTTTCCGCACTACCGGGCTGTGGTCTTCATGGTTTAACAAGAAATAAAAAATAGGGATATCGAGAGCCTCGGCAATTTTGCGTAAAGAGGTAATAGAGGGATCGGCCAGATCCCGTTCCACCTGGCTCAAAAAACTGGAAGTAAGGCCGGTTTTTTCCGCTACCTCCTTGAGGCTCATGCCTCGCTCCCGGCGTAAGTTGCGTATCTTCTCTCCAAGCACTCTTTACCCTCCCAGTGGCTCGATAAATACATCCATAATCCCGCCACAGACCATGCCTTCGTCGGCAGCCGTGTCGGCCGTCAGGTCCAGGTGATATATTTCCGGCTCCCCCTTTTCCAGGACCAGCAAAGCCCGCTGGCGAACGGCCGCTTCGGCACAACCGCCGCCGATGGTTCCCAGGGTTTGGCCCCCGGTGGTAACCAGCATCTGGGTGCCGGCTTCCCGGGGCGCCGAACCCTTGACCCGGATTATAGTAGCCAGGGCACAAGGCTTTCCCTGCTCTATTAA
The DNA here is from genome assembly GCF_006538365.1 of Moorella sp. E308F. Lineage (NCBI taxonomy): Bacteria > Bacillati > Bacillota > Clostridia > Neomoorellales > Neomoorellaceae > Neomoorella > Moorella sp. E308F. The sequence goes on from NZ_BJKN01000001.1 coordinate 201,497, forward strand.
TTTAACCGCCCCTCGAATAAGTTCCCGGTCCACCTTCTGGGCTCCCCCGCTTAAGGCAACTGAACTCCTTAAGTATTTATTACAACATATTTAACTCTTTTCCTTCTTCGCCGGCGATCTTTATCCTTATTTTTTCGCTGCCAAAAAATAACCGCCGGCTCTTAAAGAGGGGCGGTAGATTTAAGCTCCACGCCGGTAGACCCGGATAATCTCCGCCAGGATACTGACGGCGATTTCCGCCGGCGTTTCAGCACCGATGTCCAGGCCGATGGGAGCATGAATTCGCTCCAGGGCCGCTTCGCTTACACCCTCGGCCAGCAGGCGTTCTTTAACCCCCTGGACGCGCCGCCGACTGCCGATCATGCCGATATAGGCCGCCGGGGAGGCGATTACGGCCCGCAGGCAGTCATAATCATAGCGGTGCCCCCGGGTGACGATAACGATAAAAGTGGCTGGAGTGATCTTAATATCCTGCAGGGCCGCCGTAAAGTTATTACAAATTATTCTATCGGCTGTTGGGAAAAGGGCGCGATTTGCGAAGTCAGGACGGTCGTCAATTACGGTTACCCGGTAGCCGGCCAGTTTGGCAACTGTAGCAACCTTCTGGCCCACATGGCCGCCCCCCAGGACGATAACTTCCGGTTCGGGGAGCACCGGTTCCAGGAAAAGGGTTACGCTACCCGCATCCAGGTCTATGGTTTCCAACCGGGGCCGGCGCCCGGCTAAAACCTCCCTGGCCCGTTCAGCTACAGCGGCTTCCAGATTTACCGATCCCAGGCTGCCGTAATGACCCTCCGGAGTCCATAGGAAACGGTTGCCAGGTGCCACTCCCGGCAGGCCTGCTTCTACTTTAACTACCATAGCGGCTACCCCCGGCTGCTGACCCTCCAGGGCCGCCAGCAGCTGCCGGAAAAAGGCCAATTTATCCATGGCTGCTCTCCTTCCTCCGTCAACCTAAACTTTTGCAGGCCTCTTAACCTGACTCCCAAAACATTTTCCGCTTACCGGGGGGCTCATGGTCAGCCTTCATGAGAGAGGCGGCCGCAAACATCGGCCGCTGCCAAATTGCCTTCCAGGCAAAAATCTACAAACTCCGCCATGGTATTTACGAAAGCGTCCGGACGGGCGGCCAGCAGGCGTTCCCGCGGGATCCTGCTCCACCCTGCTGCCACGCTCGTTACCCCACCCGCCCTTGCTGCCAGAATATCGTGGGGGCTGTCGCCGATCATTGCTACATCAGCTGGAGCAAGCTGTAATAGCTCGAGACCGCGCCGGACCGGCTCCGGGGCCGGCTTGTGGCTGCGCACGTCTTCCATGGTAACAACTACCGGGAAAAATTTTTCCAGGTTGAAAAGGCGCAGGCCATAGAGGGTGGTATCCCGCACGCGAGAAGTAACGATACCGAGCTTGATACCTGCCGCCCGGAGCTCTTCCAGGCCTTCCCGCACCCCCGGGCAGGGCCGTACCAGAGTGGCAAAATGTTCCTCGCTGAAGCGGCGGTAAATGGGGATCATCTCTTCTACGAGATTGGGTTGACCGGGTACAAAGGCGCTCAAGCCGTCCCGCAGGGGGATGCCAAAATAAGGGTAAATCTCTTCCGGGGCTACCGTCCGTCCCAGGTATGGCGCCAGGGTATGCTGGAAGGACTTGATCACCAGTTCGGAGGTATCCACCAGGGTGCCGTCAAAATCAAAAAGTACGCCGGCGAACAAAACCCTCACCCCTTACAGCCGTTCCTTCAGCAGCTGGTTCACCAGACCGGGGTTGGCCTTGCCCCTGGTGGCCTTCATCACCTGGCCCACCAGGAAGCCCAGGGCCTTGTCTTTACCGTTGCGGTAATCCTCAACCACACCCGGGTTGGCGGCCAGGACTTCCTCGACAATCTGCGTCAGGGCGGCCACATCGCTGATCTGGACCAGGCCCTTTTCCTCGACTACCTGGCGCGCCCCTTTACCGGTGGCAAACATCTCTTCCAGGACCTGCTTGGCAATCTTGCCGCTGATGGTCCCTTCTTTTTGCAGTTGCAAGAGACTCGCCATTTCTTCCGGCGGTACGGGAGATTGTCCCGGTTCCAGGTTGCCGGCATTTAAAAGGCGCAGGAAGTCGCCCATGATCCAGTTGCTGACGGTCTTGGCGTCGGGATAGAGGGCCACCACCCGGTCAAAATAATCGGCGAGATCCCGCGAGCTGGTAATCACCCCGGCATCGTAGGCCGGCAGGCCATAATCGTCAATCAAGCGGCGGCAGCGGGCGTCGGGCAGCTCGGGAAGCTCCCTGCGCACCCGCTCGATCCAGGCGGCATCAATCTCTAAGGGCACCAGGTCGGGGTCAGGGAAATAGCGGTAATCCTGGGCTTCTTCCTTGGTGCGCATGACATACGTCACGCCGCGATTCTCATCCCAGGCCATGGTGGCCTGCTCCACCCGGCCGCCGCTTTCCAGGATGGCAATCTGGCGCTCAATCTCATACTCCAGGGCCCGCTGCAGAGAGCGGAAAGAGTTCAGATTCTTTACTTCCGTCTTGGTACCGAAGGACTGGCTACCCCGGGGCCGTACCGACACATTGGCATCACAGCGTAACGATCCTTCCTCCATCTTGCAGTCGGACACGTCCAGGTACTGGAGGATGGTTCGCAATTTTTCCATGTAAGCCCGGGCTTCGGCCGGTGAGCGCAGGTCCGGCTCGGAAACGATCTCTAAAAGGGGCACCCCCGTCCGGTTGTAATCTACCAGGGAATAGCCCCCGTCGGGACCGTCGACGTGGATTAGCTTGCCGGCGTCTTCTTCCATATGCACCCTGGTGATGCCGATAACCCGTTCTTCGCCGTCAACGGTAATCTTTAAATGGCCCCCCCTGGCCAGGGGCAGGTCGTACTGGGATATCTGGTAGTTTTTGGGTAGATCCGGGTAATAATAATTCTTGCGATCAAACTTGCAGAAGGTTGCCACCTGGCAGTTCAGCGCCAGGGCCGTCTTTAGCCCGAACTCCACCACCTGCCGGTTAATGACCGGCAGCACTCCCGGCAGACCCAGGCAGACGGGGCAGACATGGGTGTTGGGTTCACCGCCGAAGGCCGTGGTACAGCCACAGAAAGCCTTGGCATTGGTTTTCAGCTCCACATGGACTTCCAGGCCAATTACTGCTTCGTATTCCACTTTAAGCCACTCCCAGCTCCGGCCGCCGCCGGTGATATTCGGTAGCTTGTTCAAAGGCGTAAGCTACCCGCAGCAGGGTTGCCTCATCAAAGGCTTTACCGATCAACTGCAGGCCAACGGGCAGCCCCTGGCTAAAGCCGCAGGGGATGGAGAGGGCCGGCAACCCGGCCATATTAACAGGAATAGTGCAGAGGTCAGACATATACATAGCCAGGGGATCCCCTGCTTTTTCTCCTAAACGGAAGGCGACTGTAGGCGATGTCGGTGTTGCCAGCAGGTCGTATTTGCTAAAGGCGGCTTCGAAATCCCGGCGAATAAGGGTCCTTACTTTCAGGGCTTTCAGGTAATAAGCGTCGTAGTAGCCCGAACTCAAGGCGTAGGTGCCCAGCATAATACGCCGCTTTACCTCTGGTCCAAAGCCCTGGCTCCTGGTGTTCATATACATTTCAATGATGTCTTTGCCCGGCACCCGGAGGCCGTAACTGACACCGTCATAACGGGCCAGGTTGGAGGAAGCCTCCGCCGGGGCCACCAGGTAATAGGCCGGCAGGGCGTATTCCGTATGGGGCAGGGAAGTCTCTTCGCAAATGGCCCCCATTTCCTCAAGTTTGGCAATGGCCCGGCGGACGACCTTCTCAACCTCTGGTTCTATGCCGGCGCCGAAATACTCCCGCGGTACACCTATTTTTAAGCCTTTAATTTCCGGTTGCAGAGCCGCCCGGTAATCAGGTACCGGCAGGTCGGCCGAGGTGGAATCAGAGGGATCATGACCGGCAATGACCCCCAGGACCAGGGCGCAGTCGGTGACATCCCGAGTAATAGGGCCGATCTGGTCCAGGGATGAGGCGAAGGCCACCAGGCCGTAGCGCGATACCCGGCCATAGGTCGGCTTCATACCGACGACGCCGCAGAAGGAGGCTGGCTGGCGGATGGAACCGCCGGTATCGGACCCGAGGGCATAACAGGCCTCCCCGGCGGCCACGGCCGCTACCGAACCGCCGCTGGACCCCCCCGGCACCCGCTCCAGGTCCCAGGGATTACGGGTCGGGAAAAAGCCGGAGTTTTCCGTGGAGGAACCCATGGCAAACTCGTCCATATTGAGCTTGCCCAGTATTACCGCCCCGGCCGTTTTGAGGCGTCGGACCACGGTGGCGTCATAGGGCGGTACCCACTCGGCCAGCATCCGGGAAGCGCAGGTCGTCCGCACTCCTTCGGTGCAGAGGTTGTCCTTTAAGGCCATAGGCACGCCGGCTAGAATACCAGGGTCCTCGCCCCGGGCGCGGGCCGCATCAACGGCTTTAGCCTGCTCCAGGGCCTCTTCGGCCGTCCGGGTTAGATAAGCCTGCACCCGGCCATCGACGGCCTCGATGCGCTCGAGCATGGCTTCGGTAACCTCTACGGCGCTCACCTCGCGGCGCTGTAAAAGATCGCCCAGCTCATGGACGGTCAAATAGTGTAAATCCATCTTCCACACCTCCCGGTCTAAACTACCCGCGGCACTTTAAACTGCCCTTCACTGGCTGCCGGTGCCCCGGCCAGGGCCTTTTCCCGGGGTAGCCCGGGCCGCGCTACGTCATCGCGGAATACATTGCGCAAGGGCAACACGTGGGCTGTAGGCTCCACATTTTCCGTGTCCAGGGCGTTCAATTTATCCATATATTCCAGGATGGCATTTAGCTGTTCGGTGTAGGCCGCCTTCTCTTCGGGAGTGAGTTTCAGGCGGGCCAGCAGGGCGACGTGTTCTACCTCGGCTGTCGTGATAGGCATATATAATATAACCACCTTTTTAAGTTAAGGTTTTTGCCTAATTATAACAAACGGAGCATCAGGGAGCAATTGCTCCGAGTTAAAAGTTTTAAAGCCATGAGGCGAGATCAAAATCTGCTGCAAAGGGATTAACAAAAGAAATGCCTTCTAAAATAGAACCAGTGGCAAAATCCTCACTAAAAACAGTACTAATTTGATTAAGACGGGCCGTAGCCCATATCTGGGCATCCCAGTATGATAGTTGATATTCGCGAACACCCCGTACGGCTTCAATTATAATTAACGGCGTTACATCTAAAACGGTCCAAGAAGCAAGGTAATTTTGAATCCGTTTTTGTGCCTGTTCTAAAGTTAATGGTTCTTTAATTTTACGGGTTACAGTAACAAAAAACTCTGCCAGAACTTGCGCACTGATGGCACCTATCTTCCTGGTCGCTAATAAATCAAGGATTTGTAGGGCCTTTACTTGTTTTTCTGGTTCAGAACGATCATAGGCATATACCATAACATTGGTATCAACAAATATGCTAGCGTTCATACAGTTCTTCCCGCTTCCATGTGCGCTGTCCTTTAGCCGGTCCTTGTTTAATTAATTGCTGGATAAATTTTTTTTCTTCCTCCCACGCTCTAACATCTTTTTTTTGCCATTTAGCGGTACTTATATGACTGGTAATTGCACGGCGGACCAGTTCCGCTTCTGTTATCCCCATTTCCTTGGCCCTTTGTTTTAGAATAAAATTCTGTTCAGCATTGAGATATAACTGCTTACGTATCATACGTTCCATTAGTTTTTCACCTCTTTCGCTTGTACATTATATTATACATTATCTGCTAATTCAACTATACCTCCTTCAATAATTCCTTTAACTCTGTAACATCTATTACCGGCACCCCTAGTTCCAGGGCGCGGGTGTACTTGGAACCCGGCTTTTCGCCGGCTACCACGTAATCGGTCTTTTTGCTCACGCTGCTTACAACCTTGCCCCCGGCGCGGGTAATGAGCTCTTCTGCCTCCTGGCGGGTCATGCCCGGCAGGGTGCCGGTGATAACAAAGGTCTTGCCGCTTAAAGGCCCGGTCGGAGCGGCCGCTCTTTCAGCTTCCATCCGTACCCCGGCTTTTTTCAGCTTCTCCAGGACGGCCAGATTTCTTGGTTCGGCAAAAAATTCCCGGATACTCTCAGCAATACGGGGGCCTATATCGGGCAGGGAAGTCAATTCCTCCTCTGAAGCCGCGATTAGCTTCTCCAGGGAGCCGAAGTGGCTGGCCAGGGTCCGCGCCGCCCGCTCGCCCACATGGCGAATGCCCAGACCGAAAAGCAGGCGTTCCAGGGGCCTGTCCTTGGCTGCGGCAATGGCCGCAATGAGGTTGCTGGCCGACTGCTCACCAAAGCGCTCCAGTTTTAACAGGTCTTCCTTTTTCAGGTAGTAGAGGTCGGCCGCATCACGGACGAGGCCGGCCTCCAGGAGCTGGGAAATGATGGCCGGACCCAGGCCCTGGATGTCCATGGCTCCCCGGGAGGCAAAGTGGATGATCCCCTCCAGAACCTGAGCCGGGCAGGCTAACCCCCCGGTGCAGCGGTGGGCTGCTTCTCCAGGGGGGCGGGTGACTGCCGCGCCGCAGGCCGGGCACTTCTCCGGCATGGTAAAAACCTCTTCCGCTCCGGTACGATGTTCAGGCAGAACCTCCACCACTTCCGGGATGATGTCGCCGGCCTTCTGGATAACTACCGTATCGCCGATGCGGATGTCCTTTTGCCGGATGTAGTCTTCATTATGCAAGGTAGCCCGGCTGACGGTAGTTCCGGCCAGGCGCACCGGCGTTAAAATAGCCGTTGGTGTCAGGACGCCGGTACGCCCTACCCGGAGGATAATCCCTTCCACCCGGGTCGTCGCCTGCTCGGCCGGGAATTTATAGGCCACGGCCCAGCGCGGCGCTTTGGCCGTCGCTCCCAGGACGGGGTGCAGGGCCAGGTCATTAACCTTGATCACCAGGCCGTCGATTTCATAGGGTAAGGCAGCGCGGCGCTCCGCCGTCCAGTTTTTAATTTCTGCCAGCACGGCCCGGATGTCGGGGGCCAGAAAACGGTAGGGGTTGACGGGCAGGCCCAGTCCGGCCAAAAATTCCAGGGCTTCTTCCTGGGTAGTAACTTGTGCCCCGGTGACGCTGATAACCTGGTAGACAAAAAGGCTTAAATTGCGGCCGGCCGTCACTTTTGGATCCAGCTGGCGCAGAGAACCGGCCGCGGCATTGCGGGGGTTGGCGAAAAGGGGCTCCCCGGCCTCCTCCCGCTCGGCGTTCAGGCGGGCAAAAGCTGCCTTGGGCATGTAAACTTCCCCCCGCACTACCAGGTGGGGCAGGGGGCGCCGCAAGCGCAGGGGGAGCAACGGGATGGTCCGTAGATTCGCCGTCACTTCTTCCCCTACCTGGCCGTCACCGCGGGTGGCCCCCAGGCTAAAAACCCCGTCAATATAGGTGAGGGCAACCGTCAGGCCGTCTATTTTGGGCTCGATAAGATAGGACACCTCGCCGCCGGTTATTTCCCGCACGCGGCGGTCGAAATCCAGCAAATCGCCCTCATTGAAGGCGTCATTTAAACTCAATAAAACTTCCGGATGCCGGACGGGATTGAAATCCTCCCGGGGCGCCCCGCCTACCCGCTGGCTGGGGGAATCCGGTGTCAGTAGTTCCGGGTAGGTCTCTTCCAGGGCTATTAATTCCTGCATCAGGGCGTCGTATTCCCGGTCGCTGATCACCGGCTGGTCAAGGACGTAGTAGCGGTAATTGTGTTCTTCGATCAGGCGCCGCAGTTCTTCAACCCTCTGCCGGGCAGTCTGGATATCCATGTATTACCTCCCCTTACACCTTCCTAACGGGAGCGTAGCGGACCATGAGGTGCTTGATACCTTTTTCGGGAAAGGCTACGCTGATAACTGTATCCTCGCCTTCGCCGCTGATTTTTACAACAACGCCGAGGCCAAAACTATTATGCTGGACTTTATCCCCCAGTTGCCAGTCATACTGGACCCGGGGAGCCGTCTCGTTCCCGTGCCGGCTCTGCTGGCGGCCGGTCATACCACCCCCGGGACTTGCCGGCCCCGCCTGTCCATCCCTGGCGATTAAATCAGGCGGTATTTCCGCCAGGAAACGGGAAGGAGGGTTGCTCATGGTATTGCCGTAAAGGTTGCGGGTCCAGGCATGGGTCAGGTAGAGGACTTCTTTCGCCCTGGTCATACCCACATAGCAGAGACGGCGTTCTTCCTCCATTTCCTCCGGGTCCTCCAGGGAGCGAAAGTGGGGGAAGACCCCTTCCTCCAGGCCCGCCAGAAAGACCACCGGGAACTCCAGGCCCTTGGCCGTATGCATGGTCATAAAGACCACGGCGTTACCGCCGCTGTAGGTATCGCTTTCGGCCACCAGGGCCACCTGGGCCAGAAAATCGGCGAGCTCAGGTTTTTCACTACCCTGGTCATAATTCCTGGTGACCGTCAGGAACTCCTTTAGGTTTTCCAGCCGCGCCTGAGCTTCCGGCGTTTTCTCCGCTTCTAACTCCGCCTGGTAACCGGTTTCCCGCAAAATGGCGGTCACCATAGCCGTTATTGTTAAGTTTTCCTGCTGCTGGCGCAGGTTATCCAGGAGGGTTATCATTTCCTGGAGTGCCTGCCGGCCTTTAGCGGGAATACCGGGGATGTTCTCCAGCTGTTGTAAAGCCCGGTAAAGGCTTAAGGCCCTGCTGGCAGCGAAGGCTTCCAGGCGGGCCAGGGAAGTTTCGCCGATGCCCCGCCGCGGGACATTGATTATCCTTAAGAGGCTCGTGGCGTCATCGGGGTTGGCTATCACCCTCAAGTAGGCCAGGATGTCCTTGATCTCTTTCCGCTGGTAGAATTTCAGGCCGCCGACGATTTCATAGGGAATACCCGCTTGGAGGAAGGCCTCTTCTAAAGCCCGCGACTGGGCATGGGTACGGTAGAGGACGGCAAAATCGCTGAAGGGCCGGCTTTCCTGGCTGTGGCGGCGGTAAATTTCAGCAGCGATATAATTGCCTTCATCGCGCTCATCGGCGGCGCTGTAGAGGTGCAGCAGTTCCCCTTCCCGCCGCCGCGTCCAGAGGCGCTTTTCCTTGCGGCCCACATTATGCTGGATAACGGCATTGGCCGCCTTGAGGATGGGCTGGGTGGAACGGTAATTCTCTTCCAGGAGGATTACCCGGGCATTGGGGAAATCCTCTTCAAAGGCCAGGATATTACCAATGTCGGCCCCGCGCCAGCCGTAAATGCCCTGGTCCGGGTCGCCGACGACGCAGAGGTTTTCACCTTTACCGGCCAGCAAGCGCACCAGGACATACTGGGCATGGTTGGTATCCTGGTACTCGTCCACCAGGATATGCTGCCAGCGCTGCTGATAGTAACGCAAAATCAGGGGGTTATTCTGCCATAAGGCCACCGTCTGCATGATGAGGTCATCAAAATCCATGGCATTGGCGGCTTTAAGCCTCTCCTGATAACGACGGTAGATAGTGCCCTGCTGCTGTTCTTTTACAGTGGCACTCCAGCCGAGGTATTGTTCGGGTGTCTGCAAGGAGTTTTTAGCATTGCTGATAACATGGGCTACCGAGCGGGGCGGGAACTTTTTCTCATCCAGGTTTAACTCCTTTAATACCTCGCGAATGAGCGCCTGCTGGTCATCGGTGTCGTAAATGGTGAAATTGGACCGGTAACCTAGCAGGTGGGCATCCCGCCTTAAAATGCGCACACAGGCCGAGTGGAAGGTGCTGACCTGGAGGCGCCGGGCCGCGTTACCCACCAGCCCCTCCAGGCGTTCCTTCATTTCCTGAGCCGCTTTATTGGTAAAGGTCACCGCCAGGATATTTTCCGGTGCCACCCCTTCCTGGATCAGGGAGGCTACCCGGTAGGTCAAAACCCTGGTTTTGCCGCTCCCGGCACCGGCCAGCACCAGGAGGGGCGCACCGCGGTGCTTTACGGCTTCTTGTTGGGGCTTGTTAAGCAAGGCCATAAAGTCTGCCAAGATCTTCACACTCCTAAACATAACTTATATTCGCCCCGATAGATAAAAAACCTGCTACGCGGTTCTTTTCTTTCTCTCCATCCAGGACAGTGCTGCATATAATGCAGAAGATAATAAAGTATATGTGAGGTGAACAAATTGTTTATAAGGGACGCAGAGAAGCAAGTATTCCGCCTGAATGCTCCTCAGCAAGAGAAAGACATCGCGGCTACACTGACCGGCCTGGAAGAAGATTACCAGGAAGGCGGTAAAAATGCCAGCGTCTCCAACCAGCTGGCAGACAGTACTCCTGCACCCGCAGAAGAAGAGCCGCCCTGCCCAACGCCAGGCCATGGCCAGCCCCTGACCCTGGCCGCCCACAGCCAGGCCCTATTCCGGGAAGCTATTTTAAACGGCACCGTTAACCAGTTGCTGGATGAGTTGCGGGTCTGGATCGAAAAAATCCGGGCTTTCTTGCTGTATGCTGATACCGGTATCGAGACAACCGGTAACATTGTTAACATCGCTAAAGGCACCCTGGAAAAGGAACTGGGCCTGACTCCGGCCACCAGTACCACCAGCACCACTTCTATGCAGCTGCCGGCTTCATCCTTACAATTAGTGTGGAACCTCATTCGCACCCCGGAATTCCAGCAGTTTACCGGCCGTATGCTGGCCCAGGTCCTAAAGATGGGCCTCAACCCACCTGAAAATCGAGTTTGACGGGGCGGTTATCCCCGCCCCTCCTTCCACCCGGCATGCGGGTCCACATCATGAGGTTCAATACTATCCCGGGCATACATTAAAAAGGACCTACTAGCTTTTAGTAGGTCCAGTGAAGTAGATTTTATCTTACCCCCGTTTATTTCAACCAGCTCTCAACCACGTCCGCGTTTTCTTTCATCCAGCGGCGACCGGCCTCCACCGGCTCCATGCCTTCGTTAATATAACCTTCCAGTACGCCAAGCTGCTGGTCATTCATTTTAAAGTTCTTTAATAGCCTGGCTACTTCCGGGGCGTCTTTCTCCAGACCTTTGCGGGCTATCTTGTCGATGCGCTCGGCTGCGCCATAGACACCCTTCGGGTCTTCTAAAAACTTCAGGTCCCAGCGGGCAAACATCCAGTGGGGAGTCCAGCCGGTAACTACCACCCACTCGTTTTTGTCGATAGCGTCTTTGAGGCTGGCTGTCATGGCCGCCTCGCTGCTGGCGACCAATTCGTAATCAAGGCCATATTCCTGAATAGCTTTGTTGGTGGCCTTCATAATACCTGCCCCGGCGTCGATGCCTATGATTTTACCTTTAAACTTATCTTTCACAGGGTTCATTTCTTCGATGGAGTTAATGTTTACATAAGCAGGCACCACCAGACCAATGCGGGCCCCTTCGTAAACTGTGCCGTAGTTGTCCACTTGATCTTTTACTTTGGCCATGTAGCTCTCGTGAGTTACCGGCAACCAGGTATCGACAAAGGCATCATAATCCCCTTTGGCTACCCCGGTAAATACAACACCTACATCCGCCTGGGCCGTTTCTACTTCATACCCCAGTTTATCTTCAATAATAGCCTCCAGCAAGTGGGTCATGGCAATCCCTTCCGCCCAGCTTACATACCCCAACGTAATTTTTTTCTTTTGAGCGGGCTTGTTGCACCCGGCCACCGCCAGGGCTATTAAGCTTAAAACAACGACTAAAATGACACTCCTTTTAAAAGCTCGCAATAAAATAACCTCCTTTAGTGTTGATTGGCGTTGCCTTTAGAATGGCCGCCCTTCCCCAGCGATTCGGTTACCCGATCCAAAAACATCGCCACCAGCACCACGGCCAGGCCGCCTTCAAAGCCAGTGGCAATGTCCAGCTGGGTTACACCGTACAACACCTCCTTTCCCAAGCCAGGAGCCCCGACCATAGAAGCAATTACTACCATGGACAAGGCGAGCATAATTGTCTGGTTAATCCCGGCCATTATTGTCGGCAGGGCCATGGGGAGCTGCACCTTGGTTAAGAGCTGGTTGCTGGTGGAACCAAAGGCGTGGGCCGCCTCGATGACATCCTGCGGCACCTGACGAATACCAAGGTTGGTAAGGCGGATAGCAGGAGGCATAGCAAAGATGACGGTGGCAATCACTCCCGGCACGCGGCCGACGGTAAAGAAAAGAATAGCAGGGATAAGATAAACAAAAGCCGGCAGTGTTTGCATGAAATCCAGGATGGGGCGCAGCAAATTGTTTAACAAATTGCTCCGGGAGGCCCAGATGCCTAAGGGTATGCCAATGCCCAGGGCCACCAGGGTCGATATAATCACCAGGGACAGGGTTTGGAGGGTTTCGGTCCATAGGTCCATGCCAGCTATAACTGTAAAACCAATGACTGTAAAAATAGCCAGACCCCGGCCGGCCAACCGCCATGCCAGGAGCGCCATTAAAGCCACCATCAACGGAACAGGTATCAGCCCCAGGCCATTTTCCAAAGCCACTACCAGCGTATTTAGAACCACGGTAATAAGATTAAAGACCACATCTAAATTAGCATTCAGCCAGTTAACCAGGATTTCAAAGGCTTGGCCTACGGGCAAACGAAACTCCCAACCTATCATACTCATGAACCAACCTCCTCTCCGGCCATGGCTGCCAGGATGTGCACCCTGGCAATTATACCCAGCAGGCGCCTCTTCTCATCCACCACGGCAATAGGGACTTTGGTTTCAGCCGCCATCCCAAAGAGGTCCCGTACCGGCGTCTCCGGTGAAGTGGTTGGAATATCTGTTTCTATCAATTCACTTAGATCTTTTTTCTCCAGGTTTTCCCGGCGAATCAACTTATCGACCGTCACTAGTCCCCGCAGTTCCCGTTCTTTATCTACCACAAAGACGCTGGAAAGGCCCATCTCCCTCATTTTCCGCAACGCTACATGGGGGCCGTCCTTGGTCGAGATCATCACTTCGGGTTTTTTCATGATACTGCCTGCGGTCAATACTTTGCTACGGTCTACATCTTGAACAAATTCCGCCACATAGTCGCTAGCGGGATTTGTCAATATCTCTTCCGGTCTGCCGATTTGAACAATTACACCGTCCTTCATCACCGCTATACGATCGCCGATTTTTAATGCTTCATCCAAATCGTGAGTTATAAAAAGAATTGTCTTTTTCATCTTGGCCTGCAAATCCAACAGTTCATCCTGCATCTCCTTACGAATCAATGGATCCAGGGCGCTGAAAGCTTCATCCATCAACAGGATGTCGGGATCGTTGGCCAGGGCCCGAGCTAATCCAACCCGCTGCTGCATGCCGCCGCTCAATTCGTGAGGATAGCTCTCGGCCCACCCTGCCAGCCCCACCAGTTCCAGGGCCGCCATGGAACGCCGACGCCGCTCGCCGGGATCAACCCCCTGTATCTCCAACCCGTACTCTACATTGCGAATGATATTCCGGTGGGGAAAGAGGGCAAACCGTTGAAAAACCATGCCCATCTTCTTACGCCTGATGGTACGTAGTTGATCCTCGTTCATCTGGAGAATATCTTCACCATCAATGAGCATCCTACCCCGGGTTGGCTCGATAAGGCGGTTGACGCAGCGAAGGAGGGTAGATTTCCCACTTCCGGAGAGGCCCATAATAACAAAGATTTCACCGGCTTCAATATCGAAAGAGGCATTATTGACCCCCACGGTGTGGCCAGTTTTACGGAAAATATCCTCTTTGCTCATTCCTTGCTCCAGCAACTTCAAAGCCTTTTCGGGGTTAGGTCCAAATATCTTATATATATTTTGGGCCGACACCTTGGTTGTCATATCCCCAATTCACCCCTTTCATCATCATCATTATTATTTAAAACGAATAGTCAAGTTAAAAACACCTACTTTCCAGTATATCAACGGTAAAAAGCTCTTGGCAAAAACCCGGAGTAAAAAATACCTAAAATATGCTGACCATAGTTCCCATATCCTCGCCTATCCTTCCTTAGATGGAGAGATGGCCATCAAAAACCGGCCCTCGTGCAAGGAGTGGTCCTGGTTGCTTAAAAGCACCCTTGCCTATCTCTAGAAGGCTGGCGCTCCCCCGCCCGCAGCGGACTTTCACCACCAAGTCAACGCCCATACCGGGCGTACACAGAAAAGCTCTGGCTAAGCCAGAGTTTTTTCTTCCCTACCAGTCCAGCAGGCGCTTTTCTCCTTCCAGGGCGCGGATGTCCGTCACGTCCTGAGTGACCTCTACCACGCCCCGGTAGCGACCCTCAGCATCGCGTACGGCGAAATAACGAATATGAATGAAACGGCCGTTCATGGTTAGCCAGAATTCAGCTTGGTCTTTGGTACCGTCCCGGAATTCGGCCAGAATCTTCTCCACCACATGAACGCTGACCGGGGGGTGGCAGTTCTGCACTTTACGGCCGATGATAGCCGGGCTGCGGGTAAAAATGCGGTGCTTACCGGCGGAATAATAGCGGACGTTGTCATTCTCGTCAACAAAGGTGATATCTACAGGCAAATGGGTTAAAAGGAGGTTCACCTGTTCCTGGGTCAACTTGCCGGTAGCTAACTCGATTGCCCCTGCCGGGCCTTCTTTTTCCTGCGCATCCGGGGCGGTTCCGGCCGCCTGGCGCGGCCGCCATTCGTTCCCGGGAGAAACCAGGGCGTAGCCTATTTCCTCTTCACCCCGGCGTACCTCAACCCAGTCGGAGGGTGTAAGTTTTTCCAGGGCCATGGGGAAGAGGATGCTTTCTTCCTTATTAATCATTTCCGCTATAGCCGTGAGCAGTTCGTTTCCCTGGTTGATAACAGTAGCCAGATCATCTTCATCCACGGCACGGGTTACCTTTTTCAACATAGCCCTGATGTCGTCGTGGAGCTGCCACATGACCTTGGGCGGGCCGTATACTCCCCGCCGTTCCAGCAGCGGAAACAGCTGGTGCTCCTTGCGGAGGAAATGCTTGTCGATTTCCGCCAGGCGGGCCAGCTCTTTTTTAATTTCTTCCTTCCGCCGCCGGAAAACTTCCCGGCCTTCCTTATCTGCCGTCTTAATTTCCCCCAGGAGCTTCTTCAGGGCCTCCACCACGCTGCGTATGGCCTCGTTCTCCAGGCGGAAGGTGTGGACGGGGTGGCCGGGCGGGGTGGTATCCACCTGCTGTTCGGCCAGGGATTCTTTAAACAGGGCGACGTGAACATCGCATAAGCGCTTGATCTCCTCTTCCGGCATGCCCTCGGCTATGAGCCGGCTTTCCAGGGCCGCAATTTCACCCGGGCTGACGTTACGAATCAGCCTAGCAAAGCGTTGTTTCAGCTCTTCCAGGTCCTTACCGGCATGTAAATCCCGGATAATCCCCTTTAAAATTTCCTGACGCTCTTCCCGGGCATCCAGCAGTTCACTCACGACCATTTCTCCTTTTCGCGTTATATATATATTTAATGTTTCCCCGGTCAAAGTCCGGGTTATACATCTTCGCACTCAAAAAAGCCCTCTTTACTTGCACGCCAAGGTCGGCGCCGGGCACTGTTCGCACTATTTTGTTATTTTATTCCTTCCTTCCCGGTGGTATAATAAACAAGTAAAAATCTCACAACAAAGTAGAGGTGAAGGAAATGGAGCCGGATAAGAAACAGGCTGACAGCAAGCCCCTTGAAGCTCGGGCGGCCATTTTAAGCGAGCTGGTCGGTTACCAGGAGGGCTCTATCGTCAGCCGGACGATTATTGATAAAAAGACAGGTACGGTAACCCTCTTCGCCTTCGCTGCCGGCCAGGGCCTGAGCGAACATACGGCGCCCTACGACGCCCTGGTGTACGTGCTGGACGGGGAAGTGGAAATTACCATCTCCGGCAGGCCCCTCCATGTAAAGACGGGGGAGGCCGTAATCATGCCCGCCAACCAGCCCCACGCCCTGCGAGCGCTAACAAATTTCAAGATGGTCCTGACCATGATCCGGTCTTGAGATAACTCGCCGCGATATCTTGGGCAGTTAATTCCTGACCGGAATGAAAAATATAAATTAGGGCCTCAAAGCAAGCTGCCATTGAGGCCCTTAATTCTTCCAGGAGATGCTCCGGCTTTCTTTGACGAATATAATCCGTTTCCCTTAATTTTGAGCCCTTGTTTTAGTTGCAATATCGATCCATACCGCCAGCACGAGAATCAAGCCTTTAACTATAAACTGCCAGAAAGGCGGGGTATTCATCATACTCAAGCCATTATCTAAACTGGCCATAACAAGTGCTCCTATAATCGCCCCACCAATACTACCTGTGCCGCCCATGAGGCTTGTACCACCAATAACGCACGCTGCAATAGCATCAAGCTCAGCCATTTGACCCGCAGCTACTGAAGCAGCGTTCAATCTTGCTGTTAACAGGATGCCGCCCAGGGCAGCCATTAACCCACTGAGAGCAAAAACAGCCAGGACATTACGGCGAATATTAATACCGGATAAGCGTGCTGCTTCACTGTTGCCACCAATAGCATAGACATAACGCCCGAAGCGTGTCTTCGTCGCCAAACCCGTAAAAATAAGTGCCATCACCACTACGATAAGGACGGGTACAGGTATACCCTGGTAATCATTCAGTAGATAGACAAAAAGGCCAATAAGAACGGCATAAAAAGTAGTGCGCATTATTTCCAGAGTTAAAGAAGGCACAGTAAAACCGTACTTTATTCTAGTATACCGTTGCTTTACAGTAACATAGGTCACATAAATAATGCCGAGTGCTGCTAGCAAGAAGCCTATATTTTCAGGTACATAAGATTGGCCTATCTGTTTAAAACTATCCATGAGAGGCGATACAGTTTCGCCATGGCTAATTCCTATAAGAATTCCCCGGAATATCATCATACCGCCCAAAGTGACAATAAAAGCAGGAACCTTTTTATAGGCTACCCACCAGCCCTGCCATAAGCCGGCCAGCAAGCCGATTAAAAGGCTTACCAAAATGGCGGGAATGGTCTGCCACCCGTACCAGACCTGTAAAATTGCCGCTACCCCTCCGGTCAGTCCCATGAGCGAACCTACGGAAAGGTCAATATGACCGGCGACTATAACAAAGACCATACCAATCGCTAAAATAGAAGTCATTGACATCTGCCTGAAGAGGTTTGATAGATTACGGGAAGTTAAAAAAGCACCCTGGGTAGTATAAGTGAAAATAGCCCATATACCCAGCAAGGCTAATATCATTGTATAAGCGCGCACATCTATTCTACTTAAAAACCCGCCTGCTTTAGGGTTAGATTGTACTTTAAGCACTTGCCTTACCTCCAGTTGCACAGGCCATTATTTTTTCTTCTGTGGCTTCTTCACGGGAAAACTCGCCTGTTATTCTTCCTTCACATAACACCAGGATACGATCGCTCATACCCAATATCTCAGGTAACTCGGATGACACCATAACAATGGCTACACCCTGACTAACTAAACTATTAATGAGATTATATATTTCATATTTAGCCCCCACATCAATACCCCGGGTTGGCTCATCAAGAATTAGGACCCTGGGTTTAGTCATCATGGCTTTAGCCAGGACTACTTTTTGTTGATTGCCACCACTCAAGTTTCCTACACAAGCTTCTACGGAGGGGGTCTTTATTTTCAATTTATCAACATAGAATTCCGCATCTCTGATTTCCGCGCTTTCATTAAGCATAATATTATATGATCTTTTTAAGCTGGCAAGGGTTATATTTCTGCGGATATCCATATCCAGTACCAGCCCTTGACGCCGGCGATCTTCAGGCACGAGAGCTATCCTATTCGAAAGGGCGTCTTCACAATTCTTTATTTTTACCTTTTTCCCATCCAGCCATATTTCTCCTTCATTTTTACCTGGATAACCGCCATAAATGCTGGTAACTAATTCCGTGCGGCCCGAGCCAATAAGTCCGGCAATACCTAAGATTTCTCCCCGGCGGACATAAAAGCTGACATCTTTTACTATTTTTTTGCGGGGGTTATCTGGACTGTAGACGCTAAAATTACGAACCTCCAAAGTAATTGCTCCAGGACTATGCTTTGTAGAGGGGAAAAGGCTGTTCAGTTCCCGGCCAACCATCATTGATATGATCTTATCCTGGTTCGTTTCGTCTTTTTTCACGGTACCAATGGTTCTCCCATCACGAAGGACGGTAATATTATCGGCAATTGCAAAGACTTCATTTAGCTTGTGGGAAATATAAATACAAGTGACTCCTTTACTTTTTAGCTGGCGTAAAATACCCATCAGAATTTCTACTTCACTATCCGTCAAAGCGGCGGTAGGTTCATCTAGAACAAGAATACTGGCGTTCTTCACTAAAGCTTTGGCTATCTCGACCAGCTGCTGTTGCCCTACCCCCAGGTTTTTAATCTTAGTTCCCGGGCTTACCTCCAGGCCCACCTCTTTGAGCCATTTCGCCGCCTCCATATACATTTTGTCCCAATCAATCAAGTAATGATGCACAGGCTCATTGCCCAGAAAAATGTTCTCCGCTACAGATAATTCGCTAACTAAAGCCAGTTCCTGGTAAATAATAGCTATTCCGGCTCTTTCTGAATCCTTAATGGTATAGAACTTTTGGGGTTGACCGTTAAGCAAAATTTCTCCCTGGTAGGTGCCATAAGGATATACACCGCTTAAGACTTTCATTAAGGTAGATTTACCAGCCCCGTTTTCGCCACATAAAGCATGTATTTCACCTTTCCTGGCCTTAAAATCAACTTTGTCTAGTGCCCTGACGCCGGGAAATTGCTTTGTAATTTCCCGCATCTCCAGGATATAGTGGTCCATAATAGACCCCTTCTTTCCCAATAGAATCAGCCGACTTTAAATTTAACAGGCAAGAGGCCATAGTGGCCTCTTGCCCATCTGTATTCTTGATTGTCTATTGCTTCGGCCACTTTTCTTTGGGGATGTTTTTGTAAACATCCTCAAGTTTGTGGAAACCATCTTTAATTACGGTCTGGACCATATTATCTTTGTCTACCATAATGGGTGTCAGCAAAATGGACGGCACATCTATCTTCCCATTGTTTACTTTACTATTAGGTTTAACATCCTCACCCTTGGCCAGAGCTACCGCAACCTCCGCGGCCCGGGTGGCCAGAGCCGTAATAGGTTTATAAACAGTCATAGATTGTGTTCCTTCAACAATACGCTGGCAGGCAGCAAGGTCCGCATCCTGGCCAGAAATAGCCACTTTACCAGCTAAGTTCTGAGCAGCCAAAGCTTGAATAGC
Source organism: Moorella sp. E308F (assembly GCF_006538365.1). Lineage (NCBI taxonomy): Bacteria > Bacillati > Bacillota > Clostridia > Neomoorellales > Neomoorellaceae > Neomoorella > Moorella sp. E308F. The sequence continues at coordinate 220,620 of NZ_BJKN01000001.1, forward strand.
TCCGCCCGCAGTACTGTCGTTAGATGCGACCACAGCATCAATCTGGTTATTATTGCTGGTCAGGGCATTTTCCATAATCTTCATGGCCTCTTCCGGCAGCCAATCTTTAACCCACTGATCGCCAACAACTTTAATGTCTCCCTTATCAATAAGCGGTTTAAGAACATTCATCTGCCCTTGTCTAAATAATTTAGCATTGTTGTCTGTAGGCGATCCACCCATAAGGAAATATTTACCTTGAGGAACCTTCTTGGTCAGGTACTCGGCCTGTAATTCACCGACGCGGACATTATCAAAGGAAATATAGAGATCTACATCTGCATTTCTTATTAAACGATCATAAGCCAGGACTTTCACACCAGCTTTATGCGCCGCTTCGACAATAGGAGCCATAGCATCGCCATTATGGGGTATTACAACTAAGACATCAATACCCTGGGAAATGAGGTTCTCAGCCTGGGAAAGCTGGGTAGCATCGTCACCGTTTGCCGATTGTACCAGTACTTCAGCTCCGAGTTCCTTGGCCTTAGCCACAAACAAGTCTCTATCATGCTGCCAGCGTTCCAGGCGTAAATCATCCATTGAGAGACCTATTTTTATCTTATCGCCACTTTTGGCCGAAGCGCCCTGATTACCTCCATTTTTGTTCGAATTTCCACCTTGACCGCAACCTATAAGAATGGTCATAGCCAGCAGGATTAAAACTGCAGCCAGGGCAATTATCCTGGAGGTCCTCCTTTTTAGCACTCTTAAAGCTCCTCCTTTTCACACTAAGAATTAAAGTCAAATTTATCCTTTTCTTAGAATTAGAGGTACGTTTGGTAGTATTCATCCATACCTCCGGGATGGTCAATGACTAAATGAGCTTGCAGAGTTAGCAAATTTTTGTTGGAAAAGGGCAGGTCTATTTTCCGGTTAATTTTTACCTCTTCTTGAGGAGATACGTCTCCTAAATCTTGTTGCCAAATAACGGTATGCCTGGCATCAGTTACAACTACCCACAACCTTCCTTTATAAAAAACACCGCCAGAAAGATTTATTATTAATTTCCCTTGTTGTAACCTGACGTCACCCCCTCTGGCTATATAACCCGCTGCTGTTACACTCGCAAATCCCCCACCCCCTTTAGCAACTCCCATTTCCAAAGGAAGAATCTGTATTTCCTCCGGCTTCAGCTTGCGGATGGGCCCCAATACTTCCGCTTCCAGGTGATAACCGGTTTCTTGCGAATAATCCTTGCCTGTCACTACACCGCGTCCCACCGTCCAGCATTCCACCGTGCAACCCCCGTCGGGATAGGCATCTTTCTCTCCCGGATAGTAGGGGTAACGCAGGCACCAGGTATAGCCTTCGGTACCATTGACAAAGGCCATCCAACCAGCCGGTGAATCGACGCCGATTTTACCAACATAGAACAGATAAGGTACTACTAAGAGGTCGTCTTCTCCTCGGCCCCATTGCGGGTTATCTTCTTCGCCAAAGATCACGCGATATCCTTTGGCGAACCTGCTCTCAGGGTTTAAAGGTATATAAAGGCGGCAATTAGTGTCATAGCCATTGTCACTTCTCAATCGTGTATCTAACTGGGTCACATTCCAGATACTCCAGGCGACCGGCCGGGAGCTGACATTCTTCATCCTTAACTCCAGCCACAGCTTGCTGCTGTCCTGCCGAATAGTAACCTTGCGAAAAATCTTAATCCCCGTCCGGGGATCCGGCGGGCTTTCCACTTCATAGCTTACTTTTTCCGGACTGCATTCCAGCCATCGCCCCGTATATACCCCGGTATCAAGCACCGGGTCCGGCGGGCCGTGCCATTCTTCCCCGGTATCCCACCCCTGGGGTGCCGGCCAGGTTTTATCGCCGCCGTAATTCTTCCAGGCGGCAATGGAACCATCGCCATAATTTTCTTCGGGCGTGAAAAGTTTGCCCTCTAACTCTTTATTAACGTAAAGGAAGGAATAATCACCAAGATCATAGGCCATAATTCTTCCGCCCAGGGCCGGGACCATCACCACCCGGATGAGGTCATTGCCGAACTCGACAGCGCCATCCCAGCCGCGGAAGTTTATTTCCCGCCACCAGCAGGGGCTCATGCCGGTTTACCTCCTTCTAGATACCCCTGGCTGCCGCGCCGGAAAACAGCACCGCAAGATTCCCTGATAACCAGGCTCGTCTTAAACTCGGTTACTGTGGGCTGCATCTCTTTATTCTCGATCTGCTGGATCAGGGACCAGGCGGCCATGGAGCCGATCTCGTACCGCGGCTGGTGGATGGTGGTCAGGGGCGGCGTTACCAGGGACGCCAGCTCAATATCGTCATAACCCACCACAGCCAGGTCCTGGGGTACCTTTAAGCCCAGTTCGCGCGCCGCATGGATGACACCATAGGCCATCAGGTCGTTGGCAGCAAAGACAGCAGTCGGCCGCTCAGGCAGGGATAATAGTTTTTTCGCCACCGGTATGGCCCCTTCGGTGGTAAAATCGCTGTAAACTACCAGGCTTTCGTCGTAGGGCACACCAGCTTCGGCCAGGGCCTGGCGGTAGCCGGCCAGGCGTTCTTGCGACACCCGGGCATTCTTATGCCCCGCTACATGGGCAATACGGCGGTGCCCCAGGCCCAGCAGGTGCCTGGTGGCCAGGTAGCCTCCACCCCGGTTGTCGATGGCAATGAAGTTCGCCTTCAGATTATCGATCCAGTACTCTACCAGAACTATTGGAAATCTTTCTTCCACCATCTCGCGCACATAGTCTTCATTCCCTACGGTGTGACCCATCATGAGCAGGCCGTCTACCCGGCCGCTGCGTAAGAAATTAACATAGTTGTGCTTGATTTGCGGGTCCCAGCGCATGCTGGCATACACGATGCCGTAGCCAAACTTATGGGCTACATCCTCCACTCCCTGGATGATGCGGGAGAAAAAGGGATCGGTGATGTCCGACAGGATAACGCCGATGGTGTCGGTTTTTTGCTTCACCAGGCTGCGGGCCAGGGCGCTGGGACGGTAGTTAAGCTCCCGGATGGCCTCCAGCACCCGGCGCCGGGTCTCTTCGTTGACGTCGTCTTTGCCGTTGAGAACCCTGGATACTGTAGTTCGCGATACTCCGGCTCTTTTAGCAACATCAGAGATATTTGCCAACTCTTTTTCACTCCGTCATCTTGGTCAAATCGTGCATGGTGCCCCGCAGGAGGGGATACAAGGACGTATACAGGGTATAAAGGCGGTCGTAGGTGCTAGCTTCTGACGGTACCGGTTCGGCCCGGCTGGTCACCTTGATGGTAGAGCTACAGGCAGCTTCCACGGAAGGGTAAATACCCGCCCCCACCCCGGCCAGCAAGGCGGCGCCAAAGGCCGGCCCATCGGTACTGTTCACCGTGGTCACCGGGTGCTTAAAGACGCTGGCGAGAATCTGCCGCCATAAAGGACTGCGGGCGCCGCCGCCGGAAACGCGGATTTCTTCCACCTTCACCCCGGCCTGCTGTAAAAGTTCCAGGGAATCGCGCAGGCCGAAGGCCACGCCTTCCAGGACGGCCCGCACCAGGTGCCCCTTCCTGTGACGCATGGTGAGGCCGATAAATCCGCCCCGGGCTGCCGGGTCGGGATGAGGCGTCCTTTCTCCCAGCAGGTAGGGCAAGAACAGCAACCCTTCGGCACCCGGACCCGCGTCAACCGCCAGGGCCGTCAACAACTCATAGGGATCCGTGCCCGTTGCCGCAGCTTCCCTGACCTCTTCGCCGCCCAGCTGGTTGCGGAACCACTGTAATGAAGCCCCGGCAGCCAGCATCACGCCCATAAGGTGCCACTTGCCGGGAACGGCATGGCAAAAGGAGTGCAGGGTACTGCCCGGTTGGATACTCGGCTTAGCGGTCATGGCGAATACCACGCCGGAGGTTCCCAGGGCCGCCGATAGAAGCCCTTCTGCCACAATGCCTGTACCTACAGCCCCGGCGGCCTGATCACCGCCGCCACCCACCACCGGCGTTCCGGCCGGGAGGCCGGTGGCGGCCGCGGCTTCCGGGGTGATCTGGCCGGTCACTTCCGGCGACTCGTATACCCGGGGCAGCCATTCCCGGGGGATATCCAGAGCTTCCAGCATATCCTCCGACCAGCGGCGATGGGCCACATCCAGGAGCAACGTTCCGGAAGCGTCGGATACTTCGGTGGCCAGTTCTCCCGTGAGCCGGAAACGGATGTAGTCTTTAGGAAGTAACACATGGCGGATTTGATTATAAATTTCCGGTTCGTGCTTCTTCAGCCAGACCAGCTTTGGTGCCGTAAAGCCTGGCAGGGCGGGGTTCCCCGTCCACCGGTAGAGCTTTTCTTCCCCTATTTCCTCGTACATCCAGGTGCATTCCGCTCCGGTGCGCTGGTCGCACCAGAGGATGGCCGGCCGTAAAACCTGGTAGTTGGCGCCTAAAACTACGGCCCCGTGCATCTGGCCCGAAAGGCCAACGCCGGCAACCTCCCGGCCGTCAAGGCCGGTTTTAACCCAGATTTCCTGCACCGCCGCCACCACGGCCTGCCACCACTGTTCCGGGTTCTGCTCGGCCCAGCCCGGCCGGGGCTGGCTCAAAGGATACTCTACATAGGAGGAAGCCGCTACCCTGCCGCCTTCCTCCACCAGTACGGCTTTGGTACCTGACGTACCGATATCGATCCCGAGTAAATACGGCATAATCTTTTCCCTTCCTGCCAGGACTTGTTACAACCCATCTCAACGAACCTTATCCGGGGCTTGAAGGACTTTGGCAACCGTTCAGGGCTCCAGGAGATGGAATTATGATGTCGTGAAGGATAAAGGGCTCAAAATATCTGCCTTCCTGGCCCGGGCCCGGATGAGGATAGCCTCCAGGTAGCCGGCATAGCGTTCCGGATCCTGCAGGCAGGTAACTACCCGTTCATGATCCAGGCTGTTTATGCGGTCATTCATGGCCCGTAAGGCATCTATGCAGTTCAGCAGCGCCCTTTCTACCGGCATCCGCTCCGGGTTAATATCCAGGCCAAACCACCCCTGGTAGCCGTGCATCTTGAGGACGTAGAGGGCGGCCTCGGCCTGTTCCGGTGCTACGACGCCGACATTCAAATCCTGGTCGTAGTTACCCAGGGGCTGGCTGTTCCAGTGGGTATGCACCAGCCGGCCGTACTCCAGGGGCAGGCTCAACGCATAAGGCAAATCTTCATAACCCATGAGGACATGACCGATCTCGGGGTTGAGCCCGACCAGGGTATAGCCCTGCTCCAGGAGTTGTTTATTTTCCTGGTTTTGCAGCAGCCCCTCCACCTTCTCGGCCAGCAAAATCCCCTCCGCGGTGGTGCCGTAGATTATTCTCCCCCGGGGCTCATACGGTTTCGGCTCAATGGCTACCCGTACCCCGGGCACAGCATCCATGGCTTCTGCCAGTCCGGTAGCGAAACGATGGCGCATTTCTATGAAATCGATACCGAAGGGGTTTTCATAGCCATCTATTCCAGGCCAGACAACCATGAACTCTGTGCCCAGCTCTTTATTTATTTCCAGTGTTTCTTTAACGCGCTGGATGGCTGCCTGCCGGGCCGCCGGCAGGGGTGAAGATAAAGAGCCGTGGCGGAACTGTTCTTCATAGAAAAGATTGGGCACTACCGTTACTACCCGCATCCCGGTATCCCGGCAAAAATCCCGGTAAAGGGTCAGGTTATGTTCATTGATCTCGTTGGGATAATGGGCCTCAATACCTTCCAGGCCATATTGTTTCAGAGCCGCGTATTTCTCCAGGCGTTCCTCAATGGTCAGTTCCCTGCCATAGCGGGTATGAAAGCGGCTGTTGCTGCCGGAAAAGAACCATATGCCGGCTGAAAAGCGCAGTTTTAGCTCAAAATTTTGCAAGTGCCGGATTAACTCTGCCGGTGAACGGCGGGTGGTTTGATAACGCAAATCCTGCATTTTCTCCCTCTTTTCTGCCCGGTTCGATTTAGTTTGCCGAAAACGGTTTCCGGGCTTAATTGCTTTGATACATAAAGTTATGTTTAGCGCCAGGTGGTACATTTTCCGAGATCGGTTCCGGTTCGTTGATATATTTCGCCATTAAAATTTAGATTCCTGCTATTCCTTAACACTTTTTTAAAAAATTTTTCGGGAGATAGCGTTCCATCATCCTCCGGACGCATGTCGGATTTTCCGATCATCAAAACTTTGCCGATCACATTTCAGAAGGTACAGTAATCAACAGATCCGTGGTAGAGGACTTCCAGCCATAAGATCTAAGAGTTTAGTACCTCCAAGGGATGTGGAGAGATAAACGTTCCCCTTGCCAGGTTTGACTTCGCCTATAATCCTGGCATCCCTTCCCAATTCATGCCCTTGCATTACCGCTACAGCTTTTTCTGCTTCTTCCGGGGTGACAATAACCATAAACTTCCCCTCGTTGGCAAGGTAGAGGGGATCCAGTCCCAGCATCTCGGCGGCACCCTTTACCCCGGCATCGACAGGAATACAATTTTCGTCCAGCCAGATATCTAAACCGCAGGCTGACGCAATTTCTTTGGCGGTTGTTGCCAGGCCACCCCGGGTAAGATCCCGCATTATCTTGATCCCCCGAATTTCCTTTAAAAGCAGGCTAATTATACCGTTCAGCGGGGCACAATCGCTCATGACCTGTCCTGCAAAATCAAAGCCATACCGTTTACAAAGTACCGCGATACCGTGTTGCCCGAGGCTGCCGTTGACTAAAACTTTATCACCAGGTTTAATCCGGTGGTAACCCAAATCTACTCCTGGAAAAATATAACCGACACCGGTGGTGTTAATAAAAATTTTATCTAAATGACCTTTTTCAACCACCTTGGTATCACCGGTGACAATTTCTACGCCCGCGACCCCGCAGGCCCCGGCCATAGATTGGACAATGCTTTCAAGATCGGCAAGGGGTAGTCCTTCTTCTAAAATAAAAGAAGCCGTGAGATAGACGGGCCGGGCGCCGCTGACCGCCAGATCATTTACCGTGCCGCAAACCGCCAGTTTTCCCACATCTCCCCCGGGAAAGAAAGGCGGATCGACAACAAAGGAATCCGTAGTGATGGCCATTCTCCCTTCATTTATGGAAAAAACCGCCGCATCGGTGAGCGTTTTCAGGATATTGCTTTCAAAGTGACAAAGAAAAAGGTTATTAATGAGTTCATGGGTAAGGGCACCCCCGTCACCGTGAGCCAGCAAAACAATATCCCTGCCATTCTCTTTCATCCTAAATGCCACCTCCAACTGGAGAAAAACGTTCAAATCGATAGTAAGCCGCGCAGGCCCCTTCACTGGAAACCATACAGGGGCCTACAGGATGGACAGGTGTACATACATTACTAAATAGCCGGCATTCCGGGGGTAAAAGTTTTCCCCGTAAAATTTCTTTACAGGCACAACCTGGCGGGTAATGAGATGTTGGCGGGGCCGGTTCTATATTTAGTTTAAATCGGGCATCGAAATCCCGAAAAGTTTCCCGTAGTGAAAGTCCGCTTTCAGGAATAACTCCAAGGCCGCGCCAGGGGACATCGACCTCCTCAAAACACTCCGCAATGCGCTTGCGGGCATCCAGGTTGCCTTCTTCCCGTACTACCCGCGTGTACTTGTTCACAACCCGGGCCTCGCCCCGGAGCAATTGAAGCAAAAGCTCATGAAGGGCAATCAGAATATCCATGGGTTCAAAGCCGCTGATTACTGATGGCAGGCCATACTCTTTAACGATAAAGTCAAACGCCCGCCTGCCAGTAATAGCGCTAACATGCCCCGGCAAGATAAGCCCGTCCAGTTTTAATACTGGGTCACTGAGAACGGCGCGGATGGCCGGGGGGATGAGTTTATGGGCCGAAAAAATACTAAAGTTTTTCACCCCTTTAGCCCGGGCCCTCGTAAGGGTCGAAGCAACCACAGGGGCAGTCGTTTCAAAACCAATCCCTAAAAACACGACCTCTCTTTCCGGGTTGGCTTCAGCAAAGGCCACTGCGTCCAGGGGCGAGTAAAAAATGCGCACGTCGGCACCGCCAGCGCGTTCCCTCTCCAGGGAAGAACGGCTGCCGGGAACGCGTAACATATCCCCGAAGGTTCCCAGCGTAACCCCGGCCAAGCGGGCCAGATTGACCATCATATCGATTTCCTGGTGATCGGTTACACAAACAGGACACCCGGGGCCGCTTCGCAATTCTACGCGACCTGCCAGCAAGCTCCGCAATCCCAGCCGGGAAATAGCCACTGTGTGTGTACCGCATACTTCTATAAAAACTGCCGGCCGCCCTAGGCGTTCCGCAACCTCATCTGCCAGGGCGGCAACCCGGCCCATGAGTTTCCTGCTTAGTTCCGTATCACAAAACCTGTCCAGGGGTGACATCGTTTAATTGTTCCTCCCACATTTTTACCATCTGTTCTGCTTCTTTTAAATCAATCTTTTCTATGGCAAATCCGGCATGAACCAGCACATAATCGCCAACCTTTACCTGCCCCAGTAAAGCTATGGATATCTCCCTGCGGGCGCCGTGAACATCAATTATCGCGGTTTCATCAGCCGCAGTTACCTTAATTACTTTACCCACAATACCTAAACACATTGTTGCCACCTCCGGCAAGCGATTACTGCCTGGCCCAGGGAAAGCCCCCCATCATTGGCCGGTACCTGCCGGTGGACCAGCAGGCGATAACCGTCACCAGGCAGGATTTCTTTAGCAAGGCTGAAAAGATAGCGGTTTTGCCAGGCACCACCGCTAAGGGCTACAGTCTTTATATGTGTTCTTTCAGCAACCCGGCGTACCGCCTCGCGTACCATCGCCAGGACCGTATTGTGGAAACGGGTGGCAATAATCTCCCTGGCAACTCCCCGTTCCAGGTCGGCCGCCACGCCGGCTATGACCCCGCCCGGATGGATAACCTTTCCCTCGATAAAAAATGGATAGGGTATTAATTTTTTGCCCTCTGCCGGGTCCAGGACCATTTCTTCCAGCTCGATTGCCGCCTGTCCTTCGTAACTATTATGGTAGCAGAGGCCGAGGAGGGCCGAAACGGCGTCAAAAAGACGACCGCAGCTCGAGCTTAGCGGTGAATTAAAGCCTGTGGCGACGAGGCGTTTGATAACCTCAAGCTCCTGCCCCCTGCTTTGAAAAAGGCGGTCGGCAAGCGACTCGCCTTGCGCCGAAAGGTATTTCATTAAATAGGCTACTGCTGTCCGCCATGGGTAACGTACTGCCTGCTCGCCACCGGGCAACGGTACATAGGCCAGGTGATACTCCCTGGTAAAATCGGCACAATCCCCGGTAAGGATCTCAAAACCCCAGAGACGCCCGTCGGTTCCGTATCCGGTTCCATCAAGGATTACCCCGATTGCTTCCTCATCCACGCCATTGTCGGCCAGGCAAGAAACCATATGGGCGTGATGGTGTTGAACGGCAAAGTGCGCCTTGGCCGGAATTCCTGCCGCCAGGCGGGAGGAACGATAGCCGGGATGCAGGTCATAACCGACCACTTCAGGTTCGCAGCCGATGAGGTTTTTTAAATTCTCCAGGCTGGCGAAAAAGTGTGCTTCACCTTCCCTGCTGCCCAGGTCGCCGATGTGCTGGCTGACAAAGGCTTGATTGCCTTTTAAAAGGCAAAAGGTGTTTTTCATGTCCCCGCCGGCGCCCAGCACAGGGGAACTGGATTTAACCGCAACATTAACGGGCGAGGGGACATATCCCCGCGAGCGGCGCAAAATCTGAGCCGTATCACCTATCACCGCTACGACGGAATCGTCGCAGCGGTTGACAATCTCGCGATTGTGCCAGAGAAAATAGTCGGCTATACCGCCCAGTTCCTCCAGGGCTCTCCCGTTGTCTTTTGCCAGGGGCAAACCGTTGCGATTACCGCTGGTCATGACTAAAATTTCCAGGGGACCGTTTAAAAGCATCAAGTGCAGCGGTGTATAAGGTAACATTATACCCAGGGTCTTCATCCCCGGGGCCAGCTCATCCGGCAAATTACAGTCGGCCCGTTTGGTAAGGATAACAATAGGTGCTTGAGGAGAAGACAGGAGTTTTTCCTCCTCCGGACCAACGTAACAGTACTTCCTGGCCGTCTCCAGGCGGCACATTACCGCCAGGGGTTTGGCTTCACGGCCCTTGCGCCGGCGGAGGGTTTTCAATGCTTCCCTATTCTTGGCATCGCATACCAGGTGAAAGCCTCCCAGCCCTTTTACGGCTAATATCTTGCCGTCTTGCAAGAATCTCCAGCTCAGCTCCAACCAGTTGCCTTCCACCTTTCGCCCCTGCCTGTCCACCAGCTCCACCTGCGGCCCGCAGGCCGGGCAGGCGGCCGGCTGGGCGTGGAATCTTCTGTTGCCCGGATCGTGGTATTCCCGGGCGCATTCCGGACACATCGGAAACCGGGCCATGGAGGTTTTCGCACGGTCATAAGGTACGCCCCGTACAATGGTAAATCGCGGTCCACAATTGGTACAGTTGGTAAAGGGGTAGCCGTAATGCCTGTCCCGGGGGTCCATTATTTCCCGGGCACAATCAGCACACAGGGCTACATCAGGGGGAATCAGGGCTTCTTTTCCGAGCCCTTCGCCACTGGGGATAATAGCAAAGGAACTATAGCCGCAGGGTTCCAGGACGTCCCATTCTAAAGCTGTTATCCGCGATAACGGGGGATGCTTTTCCTTTAAACTGGCCAGAAAAGCGCGTACTGTCTCCTCCTGGCCTTCGGCTTCGATAAGCACGCCCTGGCTGGTATTGGCAACAGTGCCCTTCAGGCGATAGAGCCTCGCCAGGTTATAAATAAAGGGGCGAAACCCTACGCCCTGGACGATCCCTTTGACGATTATCCGATAGCGGACAATCCCCTTTTTCTCTGCATTGCTTCTTTGAGCCATAAACACCAGGCCTCCAGGCCCTCGCCGGTTTTAGCTGAGGTTACGAAAAACTGCGCAGCAGGATTGGCTGCCTTTACTCCTTCTTCGACTGCTTTCAAGTCAAAGTCAGTATACGATAAGAGGTCCACTTTGGTAATGACCATTGCCCTGGCTTCGTGAAACACCAAGGGGTACTTGGCCGGCTTGTCGCTGCCTTCAGTAACGCTCAGCAGGGCCACCTTGTAATCCTCTCCCAGGTCGAATTCGGCCGGGCAAACCAGGTTGCCTACGTTTTCGATAAATATAAGGTCCAGGCTGGAAGGGTCGAGCTCCTGCAGCGCTTTAGAAATCAAACTGGCATCTAGGTGACAAGCTCCTTCTGTATTGATCTGGACTACATCCACCCCTTGCCCGGCAATGCGCTCGGCATCAAGGGTGGTGGATATATCACCCTCAATTACTCCAATGGCAAGATCCTTCTTTAACGAAGCTATGGTTCTTTCCAGGAGGGTGGTTTTACCCGCACCGGGCGAACCTATCAGGTTGACAGTTAGTATCTGGGATAGGTGCTTGCGGTTTTGCTCGGCTATATCTTGATTGGCCTGGAGAAGCTTTTGAGCCATTATTACTTTCATTGATATTCCCTCCGTCTGTTTTTAAAGGGTTCCTCCTGGAATTTTCATTCGCCTTCATAAAAATCAATATAAAGCTCCCTTCCTTGATCTATGGCAACCCTCCGCGACCCGCAGGAAGGGCACATAATACACCAGTTATCCAGAACTACTTCAGCCTGGCAATCCTGGCAGTGTCCCCGCCCGGGCCTTTCCTCTATTTCTAATTGGGCCCCCTCAAACAACGGACCTTCTTTAAGCGCGTAAAAAGAAAACTCCAGGGCAGACGGTAAAACCGAGGTCATTGCCCCTATCACCAGCTTAACTTTCCGGATGCGCTTTATACCTTTCTCCCGGGCATTGCGTTCTAATAGCTTTAATAACTCAGCCGTCAGGGCCAGTTCATGCATCCTATTCCTCTCCCTGCTCAATCGAGGTGCGGAAAATCGAGCTCCCCCGTTTGCAGCTTTTGGTACACAGTCTCAACGGCTTGTTTTACTTCAGGCGAAATCGGCAGACCGAAGGCGACTACCGCCGGCTGGATACCGACAAAATAGACTTCCGGCACCAGTTCTTTCAAAGCCGAGATGAAAAATGACAGGGGTAACCGGTGGGTGGTCAGAAAAAACTCCCAGGCAATATCCTTCTCCGATATGAGGCGTATGCTCCCGGCCTGCAGGTTCATTTCGCAGGCATCCACTACCACCACCGCTTCCGGTTGGAGATCGCGCACCTGGTGCAGGTAATTCTCCGGCGCCGCCCCGCCGTTGATTACCTCCCACCCGGGGAGGCGTTTTTCTTCCAGGAGACGGGCCAGCAACGGCCCGGCTCCATCATCGCCCATCAGTTCGTTGCCTACAGTAATCACCAGCCCCTTCACTTAGTCAGCCTCACCACCAGATATATAGCCGGTTCTTTTCCTATAGATTGGAGATGCTGGAGCAGGCAGCCGGCCCATTGCTTCTCTTCGGGGAGGAAACTGGAAGCAGCGCCGGCCAGTGCCGCTACTAATGTTGAAACATGCTCTTTATTTATCTCCAGCTCTCCCCACCTGGCCAGGCCCTCCAGCTTGCTTCTGGCTTTACCCCGGGGCAGCTTGCTAATCCATTGAAAATAGTCCTCCTCGTCGATAACCATGACGGGCGACAAACAATCAACCACCCCTATATGGTGACCGATGGCCAGAGCGTAATACTCCAGTTGCTTAACCCGGGGCGGAGCGTCTTTTTCGTCTTTTTCGTCCACAAACCTCTTGCATAACTTGTAGAATCTTACCTTACCCGGCATTATGGCCTACCCTCTCCATCTTCTCCATATAAATTTTGTGCAAGCTCAAAAAAACTTCGGCCAGTCGCGGGTCTTTCTCCTGCTTGATCAGCTCTTTAATCTTCCGGTCGACCGCCAGCGGGTCTCCTTCCCTGACGAACTGGAGATATTGGGCGGCTATGCGCCGTCCATGCAGGTAACCGCTCAAAAGGCGGGCCTCCTGCTCAATCTCTTTGGCCAGTTCGGGGCAAACTCCATCATATTGCGGAACGACCCTGGTAACCTCCGTTTCTGCAAACTGCTCTCCTTTTATCTTTTGTTGGAGTAAATCCAGGGCCATAGCCAGGCCGTACAACGTCGCTGCCGGAGTTGGAGGGCAGCCGGGAATATATACATCTACAGGGAAAATGCTGTCAGCCCCTCCCCACACACTGTAACAATCATGAAAGATACCGCCGCTACAGCCACACGCGCCGTAGGCTACCACGATTTTGGGATCGGGGGCCGCCTGATACGCCCGTATGGCCGGCAGCCGCATGGCCCTGGTCATGGGGCCGGTGTAGAGAAGAACATCGGCATGCCGGGGAGAGGCCACCACCTTCATCCCCAGCCTCTCCGGGTCGTAAACAGGAGAGGTGGCGGCAAAAATTTCAATCTCACATCCATTACACCCCCCGCAGTCCACCCGGTAGATATAGACAGATCGTTTGATGACTTTCTTTAGCCTTGCCTTTAGCTCCGCCAGTTTTACTTCCTGGTCCATCTTACTGCCTCCCTCCCGGCATCCTGCCCGGGCACCCGAGGACTCCGGTTGCGCTCGCCGTCTGCCGGCGCCGGCACTCCGGGCATACCTTTAGGAGCTGTTTCCAGCCTTCATGGCCGCCCTCCGGCAATCCTGCCTGCTTGAGGCTGGCCAGCACGTATTCCAGTTCGCGACAGGGTGCAAAGTATGCGCCACAGGAGATACACTTACAAAGCTTGAGCTCAGCCCGGCAGTACAGGTCCTCCTTGCTGGCGGTGGCCAATTCAAACTCTGCCGAAAGAACGATGGCGCCTGTAGGGCAAACTTCCTCGCAACGGCCGCAGAAAATGCAGCGGCCGTAGTTTATATTCCAGGACTTAACCCCTCGCTCTAAATCCCAGTCCATGGTAATGGCATTGGGCGGGCAAGCAGTAGCACAGGCGCCGCAAGCTATACACTGGCTAAAGTCGTAAACCGGTTTACCGCGAAACCCTGGTGCCACCTCAACCGGTTTAAAGGGATACTCAACAGTAGCCTCCCCGACCTTTAGTGCTTTTCTTAGCAATTTTAGCATCCTGGGAATCCCCCTTCCTTTTGCTCGCTTCTAGCCGGGTTAGGATTTTAGCGGCGAGTTTTTTCTTTCCTGGCAGTACCGTTCCAGCTCCTTGTATTCGATCGTCTTCGCCTTCTTTTTACGCACATCGACCACGGTAACCCTTTCAGCACAGGAATAGCAGGGGTCGATGCTGGCCACGATGAGGGGGGCATCGGACACCGTATTACCCCGAAACATATACCTGAGGGACGGCCAGTTATTATAGGTAGAAGCTCGCGCCCTCCACCGGTACACCTGCTGATTGTTTCCTGTCATTACCCAGTGGACATTTTCTCCCCTGGGGGCTTCAGTATATCCGAGCGCGAAGGTGTACGGTTTATAAGCAAACCCTTCCACGAGGACCGGCCCGGGGGGCATTTCGGTCAGGCACCTCTCAATGATTTTTAAGGACTCATAAAGCTCTGCCGCCCGTACCAGTTCCCTGGAAAGAACGTCGCATCCATCCCTGGAAATAACATCCCAGGGAACCCGATCGTAGGCACCGTAGGGATGGTCAGCCCGCGTATCCCGGGCATACCCGGAACCCCGCATATTAGGACCCACCGGGCTGAAGTCCCGGGCTACCCCGGGGTCCAGGCGTCCTACCCCCTGGGTTCGTGAGATAAAGTTGGTGGTATTCAGCAGCAAGTCAAGGAGTTCATCCAGTTCGCCCCGGATCTCTGCGATTAGCCGCAAAACCTGGTCCCTTTCATCTTTTAAAATATCCCGGCGCACGCCGCCAATAAGGTTCATGCCGTAGGTTTTACGGCCCCCGGTAAGAATTTCGGCCATCTGCATGGCCTTCTCCCGTACCCGGAAGAAATGCATAAAACCCGCATCGAAACCCACCAGGTGGGCCGCCAGCCCCAGATTCAGGAGGTGGCTGTGCATCCTCCCCACCTCCAGCAGGATGGTGCGGACATACTGGGCCCGCGGCGGCACCTCAATCCCGTTGGCAGTTTCCACCGCCGATGCGTACGCCACACTATGGGTGTAACCGCAGATGCCGCAGATCCGCTCGGCCAGGAAAGTAACCTGGTCGTAGTCCATGCGGTTCTCGGCCAGTTTCTCGATCCCCCGGTGCACGTAGAAAAGGCGGTAGTCGGCGTCCACTATATACTCGCCGTCGACGTAGAGCCGGAAGTGTCCGGGCTCGTCGGAAGTAATGTGCAGCGGCCCCAGGGGTACCTCGACAATACCCTCCCCTTCTACTTCGATAAACTTGTAGTTTTCTTCCTCTGCCACCGGGTCGGGGCGGAAGCGGTAATCCATGGCGTCCTTCCGCAGGGGATACAGGTTGTCCGGCCAGTCATCGGGCAATACCAGTCTCCGCGCATCCGGGAGGCCCACCGGTTCCAGGCCGAACATATCTCGCACCTCCCGCTCGTACCATACGGCGGCCGGCACCCGCGGGGTCACCGAAGGAAACTCCGGTTTATGGGAAGGAATCAGGGCCTTCACCGTCAACCAGAAGTTTTTATCGGAATCCCTCTCTTTTTCGATGGATAAAACGTAGTACACCGCAAAGTGGCCGTTCAAGCCGCGCTCATCATTGCCGACAACACTGGAGAGCCACCCTCCCTGCCGGTAATATGCCTCTTCCACAATTTCCGGGAGGGAGCTGAGTTCGACCGTCAGGGTTACCTGGTCCGGTGTTTGCCAGGCCTCGGCAAGAATCGCCGCCCCGAACTTAGACCGCAAGGCCTCCACAGATTTTTTCCTGTCCTGTCCGGGTTTCATTTCATTTTGCATGCTACTGGCAGCCTCCTTTACCCTCTAGCCTAACAGGATAAAAACAATGTACTGGGAAATCACGGTCATGATCATGAGCACGGCGAGAACAAATTTGATCGCCAGAGGCGGTTCAGCCGCACTGGCAACTACCTCCGAGGGTGCCCCCAGGACGTTCGCTCCCATCCACTTCAGGAACCAGATGAAACTGCCAACGGATTCAAGAACCGTAATGATAATCAGGGCAAGGATCAGGGGGTAGTGCCTGCCAATCTCAAAACCGCTAATTATGATCATAAATTTACTAAAAAAACCATTAAAAGGGGGGACGCCAGCAATGGCCATAGCAGCCGCAATATAACCCAAACCCACCACCGGGATTTTATTTAGAATTCCCTTGAGCAGCGAAAGCAGGCGGGTACCGGTTGTATAGGACAGCGTACCGGCAACCAGGAAGAAGAGCCCCTTAGCAAAAGCGTGGTTGAAGATGTGGGCCACCGCTCCGTTAAAGGCCATCCTGGAGCCGTAGATGGAAATGGAGAACGCCAGGAAAATATAAGAGAGCTGGGTGATGGTCGAGTAGGCGAGGAGTCGCTTCATATCATCCTGCGGGAAATACATGATAAAACCGTAGATCATGGTGACCACAGCCATGATGGCCCCGGCCTGGCCGATCACCTGGGGAACCGACCCCGTTGCCAGGACGGTCCGGGCAAAGATGTAGACGCCGACCTTAACCATCGAAGCGGCATGCAAATAGGCGCTCACCGGGGTCGGCGCCACCATCGCCCGGGGGAGCCAGGGATGAAAAGGAAGCTGGGCGGACTTACCCCAGCAGGCGATCAGGATCCCGGTAAAGGCAATGGTTTTCCCGGCGTCCGTTAATTTATTAAGGGCGGTCACCGCGTAGCTGCCGGTGTTTACATAGAGATAGGCAGTAGCCACATAGAGTCCCAGCGCGGCGATGTGAGTGAGTATAATCGCCCAGAGGGCGGAATTCCGGGATTTTTGATCCCCGTAAAATCCGATCAACCCCCATGAGCAGAGACCGGTCATTTCAAAGAAGAACAGGAGCCCGAGGAGCGTGGAAGAGAAGACCACGCCCGCCATAGAGCCGATAAAAAGCAGCATGAGGGCATAAAACCGGGGAACCCCTTCTTTAATAGGATGCTCTTTGTTGTCAGGGCTCATGTACCCGGCCGAGTAGGTGCAGATCAGCCAGCCGAGAAAAACTACCATGAAGTTGACCAGGACACTGAGGGTATCTATAGTGACACCGTAGTAGTTAATACCGTTTAAAGTAACCAGTTCCCGGGTGAAGCTTGCGCGGTTGAACGCAAAAGCGATCAGTAAAAGCAAACCGCTGGTAAAAGCCAGGAGGGAGAAAATCTGGCTTGCCTTTTTCACGTGTCGCTCTGGTAAAAATAGGACCAGGGGGCTTCCTAATACCGGCAGCAAGATGCTTCCCAGCGCATACCAAATCATCTAAAGCGCACCTCCAGTATCCCTCATTAATGGGATCGACCTTTTGCTGACAATTTTATTTACCTCCCAGGACAACGCTGGCTGCGCCCTGCAGTAATTGATTTAGCGGGGCCGGTACATGTATCCCCAGCCCGGCCATGAGCACGAACAGGATCCCGATGGGCAACAAGCACAGCCACCCGGCGTCACCCCGGGGGAGGTCCTCCGGAGGAAAACCGAGTACCGTGTCGCTTATAAGGATAATAAATGCGACAAAAACGATCACCAGAAGGACAAGAAAGAGTATCATCGGCCAGAAATACCCACCTTGCAGTCCGGCCGCCAGGGTCATAAACTCGCTTACGAAGATGCTGAAAGGCGGTGCACCGACCACAGCAAGAAGGCCGGCCATGAACATAAAACCAGTAAAGGGGGCCACCTTTAGCATTCCCCGGATCTTCTGGGCGTCCCTGGTACCATACTTGCGAGCCACATTGCCCACCGTGCAGAACAAAAGGGATTTAGTGAGGCTATGGTTGATGACGTGAAAGAGCGCGGCAAGTATTCCCAGCGGCCCTCCTGCGCCCAGACCGGTGGCGATGATGCCTACATGCTCAACACTACTGTAAGCCAGCTTCCTTTTAATGTCGTTCTGCACCAGGATGAAGAAAGCCGCGACACCCACCGAGAGAAGGCCGAAGATGAGGAGCAGGGTCTGGGGGAATTCCTTGCCGACGGCCTGCAAGGTAATGGGATAATATCTTAATATACCAAATAACACGCACTTCATCAGTACACCCGACAGCAGGGCGCTAACCGGGCTCGGGGCCTCGCTGTAGGTGTCAGGCAACCAGGTGTGCATAGGAACCAGGCCGACCTTGGCGCCGTAACCGATCAAGATGAAGACAAAGGCCAGTTTCATCACCTGCGGGTCGAGTCCCCGGGCCATCCCTGCTAACTCAGTCCATAGCATCGCCCTGTGGGCGTCCTGCACCACAGCAAAGGCACTGGAGTAGGTCAGGATGGTCCCGTACAGGGCAAAGGCCAGGCCGACGCTACAGATCAGGACGTACTTCCAGACAGCTTCCGCCGCAGTCTTGTGTTTATAGAACCCGACCAGGAAGGCCGAGCCCAGGGTGGTTGCTTCTATCGCAACCCACATAATAGCAATATTGTTAGATATAGCAGCAAAAACCATCGTCAACAAAAGTAGATGGTAAAAACCGTAGTAAGAGCAGACGCCCTTCGCATCAACCCGGCCCTGCGCCAGGTCATGTCGCAAATATCCTATAGAATAAAAACCGTCCAGAAACCCTACCACCCCGATGATAAGAACCAGGAGCGCCGTGAGGCCGTCGGCGTAGAGCATCCCGTCCAGGGCCAGCAGCGTTTGTCCCCTCAGGACATACTGCACCAGCAGCAAGGAGAGAAGAGCCACGCTGCTAATCCCGGCCAAGTGCACAACCTCCACCATGCGCCGGGACCTTATCCCAAAAGCGATCAGGGCCGTTCCAAGGGGCACCGCGGGCAAGTAGTATAAAATATTCTCCCCCACTTCTATCACCTAACCCTTTAGTAGTGTGAACTTATCCGTATCCAGGGTGTCGAAGACCTTGAAGAGGCGCCTGGCGATGATAGTCATGATCAGGACCGCAAAAACCGCATCGGTCAGGATGCCGATTTCTACTGTCTCGGGGGCGTTATAAGCCATGATGGCCAGGGTCAAATGCGAGCCGTTTTCCATCAGGCAATAGCCCAATATCTGCTTGAGGGCATTTCTTCTAGCAAGTATGCAGAGCAACCCGAGGAGAAAATGGGCTATAGAAACCGCCAGCGCAACCTTCAACTTTAGTACCGCATGCATATGAAAAGGCTCGACTATCACGAACGATAAAGCCACCAGGCCCACCGCAAGAAAAACAGACGAGCTTGTCTCCAGTGCCGGCCCCTCCTCTTCCTGGTTCCCTACCGTTTTGAGGGTCCTGATGATGAGATAGGGCACCAGGAAGGTCTTGGTGATGAGGGCAGTAATGGACCAGATGTACAGCGGTTCCGCCTGCATAAATACGGCCAGGGACAGAAAAATCGCCACCAGGACCAGGGACTGGATACTGTACATGTACGCCGCCCTCCGGAGCTTTCTGGTTTCCACCACCAGCATCGAGGTCAGGATGAGCAGCACAGCCAGGGCGTTGACTACGCTGGTACCGGACACTATCAGATCCCCTCCCGCTTCTATTAAACATTGGCCAGGTAGAAAACGAAGGACAGCAAGGCTATGCCGAAAGCCGCCCAGGTTACTGCGGGGGCCTTAAAAAGGAGTAATCTGGCCATGCTGTTTTCCAGCAGGGCAGCGATAACGTAAAAACCGGCAACCTTCAATAAAAAGACAGCCGTGGATACCAGGAGGGAGGAAGTACTGACCACCGCCGCGCTCCCATAGGGGAAGAAAACGGCCAGAAACAGGGCGATCACCACAACCTGCTTCATATATAAACCCCATTTCAGGAGGGCCAGGGAGCGACCGGAATATTCCGTAAGGGGTCCCTCCTGGATTTCCTGTTCTGCTTCCGCCAGGTCAAAGGGCAGCTTGCCGGTTTCGATGAAGGTGGCGACAGCAAAGGAAGCCATGGCCAACCAGACTGCCGGGCTAAAATATGATATCTCACCGGCCGCCACCTTCTGGCTGATTGTTCCCAGATCGGTCGTCCCGGCGAGAAGGGCGACCACAAACAGCACCAGGATAATAGTTGGCTCTACGAGCACGGCCAGGGCCATCTCCCGGCTGGCCCCTATTCCGGCGAACCCGCTGCCGGAATCCAGACCTGCAAGGGCAAAGAAGAAGCGGACCACGGTGAACAGGTAAACGACAGCGATGAGATCAGCGGCCATCCCCAGGGGCGACTGCAGGGTTAAAATCGGAATCACCATGGCAACGAGCAGGGTGGTTGCCATAACCACATAGGGAGTAAACCGGAAGACCCAGCTGGTCTGGGCAGGCACCACCTCTTGCCTTTTGATGAGTTTGAAGATATCCCGGTAGTTCTGCAAAATACCGGGACCTTTCCTGGAGTGCAGCTTTGCCCTTAAAGTGCGGGAAAAGCCCGTAAAAAGAGGCGCTACCAGCAGGACGAGCAAGGCCTGCGCCAGGCCGATGGGGAGCAACTCGTTACCGGGCATCTTTCTCTCCTCCTATCTGACCGTTGCTACCAGCAGGACTACGAGCGTTACGATTATATACAGGCAATACAGCCGGACATTCCCTATCTGGAGGGCTTGCACCCGTTTACCCAGACGTACCGTACCCCGTAACAGGGGACCGTAGAGGTAATCTTTCCACAGCGACTCCACACGGGCGACGTAGACCACTGCTTCCTTGCCATACGCCGCAATGGTATAGCCCGGCCCCGCGAGGGTGGTCCTTAGCAAATAGGCCGGGCGGAAAAGCACCCTTAATGGCTGGGCAAAGGCGGTAGCCGCGTACACCATCCGCGGTGAGTATTTATATCCGCATGCCCACGGCTCGGCATCGATCCGCCGCCCGGCCTGCATCCCACCTTGCATCCCGGCAATTAACAGGGGTAACGTGACAAACCCCACCAGGAGAAGGGCAAGGAGGGGCGGGGAAAGCACCGCCCGGGCGCTGCTTGCCGGAAATACCAGCAGCCCGTCACTTACCCGGACCGGAGAGGCGCCCAGCAACGCCGCGGCCACATTGCCAATATAAGGAGCAACAACCGGTGCGCCCAGCCCGAGGGCAATGCAGCCAACCGCTAAAATCGCCGTCCCGGCAAGCATCGGCACCGGCACTTCCCTGGCCTCCCGGGCGCGATTGCTGCGCCAGGGACCGGTAAAAGTGACCCCATAAGCTTTTACAAAGCACATCGCCGCCAGGGCGCCCGTTAGAGCGAGCATAATTGCCAAAAGGGGTGACAGCACTTTGACCGCCAGGAAGCTGCTGGTGCTCGCCATTAACAGGGACTGGTATATAAACCATTCACTGACAAAACCGTTGAGAGGGGGAATAGCCGCGATGGCCAGAGCGCCGGTCAAAAAAGCCAATCCGGTCCACGGCATTCGCCTGGCCAGCCCGCCCATCTCCTCCATGTTTTTGGTGTGGAGGCGATAGATTACCGAGCCTGCCCCGAGAAAAAGGAGGCCTTTAAAGGCAGCATGGTTTACCAGGTGATAGAGCCCCGCCAAGATGCCGAGCATTCCCAGAACGGGTTCTCCCCTGGCTATGCCAATCATGCCAGCACCGATGCCCATCAGGATGATCCCCACGTTTTCGATACTGGAATAGGCCAGCAGCAGCTTGAGATCATTTTCATTTATTGCATAAAGCACACCCAGAACCGCCGAGATTGCTCCGAAGGCCAGGACCGTAAGGCCCCACCACCAAACGGAAGCGCCGAGGAAATCGACACTGACCCTGAGTATGCCGTAGATAGCGGTTTTAATCATTACACCCGACATGAGGGCGGAAACGTTGGAAGGAGCCGCAGGGTGAGCCCGCGGCAGCCAGAAGTGGAGTGGCATAATACCGGCTTTGGCCCCGAACCCGAAGAAAGCCAGCAAGAAGGCCAGGTGTTTGGTAGCCGGCGGAAGGTTTGCATTGCGGAAGGAAGCAAAATCAAAGGTGCCCGTATAGACGAAAAATATAATAAATGACAGCATAATCATTACTTCCCCGGCATGGGCCACCAGGAAATAGATAAATCCGGCATTGACACTCTCCGGGTTTTCCTGGTCGAAACTAACCAGGAAATAGGAAACCAGGGTCATCAGCTCCCAAAAAACGAGAAAATAGAAGGCGTCGCCGCTAGCAACCACCAGGACCATGGACGCAAGGAAAATGTTATTCAAAAAGCCCAGTACCCCGGCGCCCCTCCCGGCATACTCCTCCTGATAAGCAAGGGAGTAAATAGCTGTAGCGGCGGCCAGCAGCGAAATGACCAGCACCATAAAGGCAGAAAGGAGATCGACCCGGATAACAAAGGGCGCAAAGGGAATAAACCCCGCCGCTGCCATTGTAAAGCCCGTACCACGAGCGAAGACCGGGATGGCCGCAGCCATCCCGGCACTCGCTGCCACAAAGGCGCTTATTCCTGAAGTATAGTTGGCAATTTTACCGGCTCTGTTCAGCGCCAGGGAGGCAACTGCTCCGGCGACATACAGGAGAATGGACAGCAGAAATAACTGCTGAACGATCATTTAGCCTTACCTCCCGCCCCTCTAAATGACACTACATCAGCAACAACAGCACTTCTTCCGAGCTTGCTCAGTTTCAAGCCACGAAGCGGGGAAGGGGCTTCCCCACCCCGCCCCTGCCCTGAACCGCTATCTAAATGAAACAGCGGCCGCCAGGCGCCGTTCGGCTTCAAACTCCTCCACGGTCTGGAAGACCAGGGCCCCGGTGGGGCAGGCTCGCACACAGGCCGGTACGCCCTCCTCATCCAGGCACTCCCGGTCGCACTTTACGGCCTTACCTTCGCCCCGGCCCACTGCACCGAAGGGGCAGGCCATGGCACACATCCAGCAACCGATGCACCGGCGCAAGGCGACCACGTTGACGCCGTCTTCCCGCCTGTGCATCGCGCCGGTGATGCAGACGGCCACGCAAGGCGGCTCCTCGCATTGCCGGCAGACGGCCGGAGCTTTCACCCTGCCTACCTGGTCCACATAGAGGCGCTTCTGCGGCCTTTCGCCCCCCAGTAGGGCTCCAAACAGATTCCGGGCCGCGGTGTGGCTCACGGCGCAAGCCAGCTCACAGGAACGGCAGCCCGTACACCGTTCATAACGAACAAAGATCTCCTTCCGTTTCATCGCCGGGCACCTCCCGGGACGTTGAGCCCCAGACCGGCCCGGCGCTCGTCGATGGCCGCCAGGAGCTTCTGGCCCGCAGACTCGGGATCGGGTTCCACGATGAAGTAACCGCCGGTCAAGTCCCGGACTTTATCCGTCAGCACCTGGGTGACGTAGCGGCTACCAACCACCGGCAACATGACCCCCACGTGGGTGGGGATACCGAGGGTCACCGCCCAGGTGCCGATGGCGACCGCTTTTTCAGCCGTCGCCTCAGGGGCCGAAGCGACCACGGGAAGTTGATCCGTGTCCACACCCAGCCGGTTGGCCAGGGGCACCGCCAGGGCCACCGCCCGCGAGGTGTCCACGCAGGAGCCCACGTGCAGCACCGGCGGCAGGGGCCCGCCCAGGCCGTTGGCCTCGCCGATGGCCGTCAGGACCGCCTTCAAGCCTTCCCCGCACACCTCATCCACACTGGCCGGATCCATAAACCCGTGGCGCATGAGCGCCCCCGCGCCGCAGCCGGAGGCTAAAACCAGCACGTTCTCCTTCAGGAGGCGGCGGGCCATGGTGACGAAGTTCCTATCTTGCGGAACCTTGACGTTGTTGCATCCGCAGAAGAGGCACACCCCGCGAATGTTGCCGGCGACGATGTTGTCAAGCAAAGGCTTAAGGGGATCGTCGGCATTCAACTTAGAGAGGGCGTTTATGATGGCTTCCGCGGAGAAACCCGCCACCACTTTGGACCTGTTCTGCGGTATGTCCACCGGCTTACCCCGGCGCCGGATGAAGGCCTCGATGGCGTGGCGAATGATCTCCCGGGCGATCTCTTTAGCCCTTTCTTCCGCGAAGGGGATGTGGATCGCACCGGGGATCTTCATGGTTTCCATGGTGGTGATCAGCCTGGTCCCCATGCACTCTGCCACCGTAGCGAGAGAGGGCATGATGCACTGGTAATCCATCACGACGGCATCGAGGGCGCCGGTGATCAGGGCCATCTCCTGGCTGAGCGAATGGGTGCAGGACGGAATGCCGTGGCGCATCAGCACCTCGTTGCCGGTGCAGCAGATGCCCACCACATTCACACCCCCGGCGCCGGCTGCCTTGGCTTCCGGCTTCATCTCTTCGGCTACTTGGACGATGATTTCGGATAAAACCGGGTTGTGGCCGTGGACCGCCACGTTAACCATGTCCGCTTTGAGGACCCCTAAATTGGCCTCACTGACCACGGGCTGGGGCGTGCCGAAGAGGATGTCGGACAAGTCGGTACCCATGTGGCAACCCGCAAAGTCCGCAAGGGAGCAACGTATCCCCGCCTGGAGGAGGTTAATCGGGTCTGCGTCACAGCCGTAATGCGTCCGGTGCATAATATCGGCGATCTCGTAGTCTATCCCCTTAGGCATCAAGCCTCGTTCCATAAGGAGCTTGCTCCGCTTCTCGGTCACCGTGGTGGCCACCCACGTGACCGGCGCTTCCGTTGCTTTCTCGTTAAAGTCCGCCAGAGCCGCCTCGGCAACGGCCAGGCCAATCTCGGCCTCGCTCCTGCCTTTTGTGGGAATGCCGAGACGTTCAGCCACTTTGCGGAGCTTGGCTTTGTCTTTAATGGCGTAGTCCGGTGCCTTACCCCGAACCGCCTTTTTCAAGGTGTGGGCAATGTGCTTCGCATGGCCCGAGTGGGACGCCCCGCCGGCCGCGATGGCGCGATCCAGGCCTCGCGCGACGATGACGTCCGCCGTAGCCCCGCAAATCCCCGCCTTGGGCTCGCCACCAAAAGGATCTATACGGCAGGGGCCCTGCAGGCAGTGCCGGCAACACAGCCCGGTTTCCCCAAAGCCGCACTGGGGAAGCATCGCCTGGTAGCGATCCCAGACCGTCTCCACCTCCAGGCGCCCGGCCTTTTCCACCATTTCGCAAACCGCCGGGTCCAGAGAAACCTTACACGACTTGGCCATCAGCATCGACCTCCTTGAGGAATATGCGGCAACGCCGCAGGATTGTAAACTTTATTACCTGCTTTCATATCAAAGCGTCAGCGGCCTTCCGTCCGGTCAACTTCCTGCAACTACTGCAGCCCTGAAAACGCGGGGAGTAAAACCAGGGAACGGAGGGTTTCTGCAGCAACTATTCCTGCTGCACTCGTGCCCATTATCACATGTCACACCTAACCTCCACCTTTTATTTTTATGGTTATATTTGTTCCCCCTATGTCCGGGGCAATAGCCCGTCGGTTTAGCACCCTGGCAGCCAGCTCGGCAATACCTG
Source organism: Moorella sp. E308F (assembly GCF_006538365.1). Taxonomy (NCBI): domain Bacteria; kingdom Bacillati; phylum Bacillota; class Clostridia; order Neomoorellales; family Neomoorellaceae; genus Neomoorella; species Moorella sp. E308F. The sequence continues at coordinate 245,938 of NZ_BJKN01000001.1, forward strand.
CTGCGGTAAAAGACTGCTCACCGGTAAAACCAGCAGCTTGATCTAAAATTTCTGCTTGGAAGGGTATCAGGCCGATGACATCGTCCGGCGGCAGGTGGCTGAGGATAAATTCCTTATCCCGGGGTTGACGCAATTTGTTGCCTACAAACTTTATTCGCTTAATACCAAGTTCAGCGGCCAGTTTTTGGACGACCCGGGCGGTCTGGACGCTGACCAGGGTGGGCTCGGTAATAATCAACATCAGATCTACCCCCCGGGCCGTACCCCGGGTCAGGTGCTCGATGCCAGCCCCCATATCCAGGACCACCATTTCCCGGTGTTTTAGGATTAGGGCATTAACCATGGCATTTAAGACGGCATTTTCCCGGCAATAGCAGGTCGATCCCCCGGGCTTGATGGCTCCCATTTTCAGAAAAAGGATATTTCCGTTCTTTATGGTATAATCTTGCAGCAGGCTATCTACTTCCGGGTTTAGAGAAAAGAAGGCGCCGCTGCCGCCGGTGCGCTCGGCAAGCAATTCTCGCATCTCCACGATAGGTTTAATGGTACCGAGCCTTTCCTCGGGGAGCCCCAGAACCATACCCAGGCTGGTATCGGGATCGGCATCGACGGCGTATACCTGGTAACCCTGCCGGGCAAAATATTTAATTAAGCCGGCAGCGATAGTGGTCTTGCCGACACCACCTTTCCCGGAAATGGCCAGCTTCACTTGAACACCTCCTCTGTTCTGCTTCTCTTCTGTCCCTTGCTAAACAAGGCTAACGCAGACATTATCCATACCAAAGGCCTTTACTTCACTCTGGCAATGGCCTTAAGTAAATTAGGTAAAAAGGTATAAAATCGAAGTTATAAAATCAAGTGTTTAACCAAGATGAAATAACGCAAAAGCTACCTTTGTGTTCTATAGCAAAAAGCGTGCCAAAAGAAAAAGGCCGCCAAAGCTTGACGGCCTAAGAACCTCGATGTCAATTTAGTTTTACACGTTAAAAAGAGTTGACATTAATTTTTAAGCAAGCCATAGCTGGCCATTTTAGTATAGAGTGCCTGGCGGGAAAGGCCTAATGCCTTGGCGGCCCTTGTTTTTTCTCCGCCAAAAGCTTCCAGGGCCTGAATGATGGCCTCCTTTTCCGCTTCTATCCGGACTTTATAAAGGGGGGAGATCTCCCTCAACCTTTTCTTTTTACCATGATAGCCTATCGTGAGGTGATGGGGATGGATTTCCTGGGTTTCAGCCAGGATGGCAGCCCTCTCCAGGACATTTTCCAATTCCCGGACGTTGCCCGGCCAAGAATAGCTTAGAAGACTCTCCATAGCGCCGGGAGTAAGCCGTAATTTTTTCCCATATTCTTTGTTTAGCCTTTGTAAAATGGCCTCTGCCAGGAGAGGTATGTCTTCCGGCCGCTCTTTAAGGGGTGGGAGCACTAGCGTGACCACATTTAAGCGGTAAAAGAGATCTTCCCGAAAACGGCCTTCATGTACCATTTTTTCCAAATCCTTGTTGGTAGCTGCTATCACCCGCACATCTATTTTTCTGGTCCGGGTGCTCCCCAACCGCTCAATCTCTTTATCTTGCAAAACCCTTAAAAGCTTGGCTTGCATATTAAGGGGCATATCTCCGATTTCGTCCAAAAAGATGGTCCCGCCGTGAGCCAGTTCAAACTTTCCAGGTTTGCCGCCCTTTTTAGCTCCAGTAAAAGCGCCTTCCTCATAACCGAAGAGTTCGGATTCTAGAAGTTCCGGTGGGATGGCTGCGCAGTCTACTTTTATTAAAGGCGCGTTACGGCGGGGGCTTTCCTCATGGATAGCCTGGGCCAGGACCCCTTTTCCGGTACCGCTTTCTCCCAGGATGAGTACAGTAGCATTGCTCCCGGCTGCTTTCTGGGCCAGGCTTAAAACGTCCCTAAAATAGTGATTTAAAGTCCGGATGTGGCGGAAATTGAAGAGGCACCCAGCGGGTTTGAAGTTTGCAGGGTTATGGCCAACTCTGGCTTCTACTTTTTTAAGCTGTTCCAGGAGAAGACGTACAGGCTCGCTTTCATCGGAAAAAAACTGGTACAGCACACCCTCTATTTCGGATTGGATCCAAAGAGGCGTTCCTATGACGATGATAGTATTCCCCTTTGTTTTCTGGAATTCCCATACCCGTGGTCTGCCGGATTGGATTATTTCGGAGTATTGGGCTATAGGGATTACTTCTTCCAACATGCGGCCTTGCACCCTTTGACCTGTAATACCCAGTATTTGGAGGCCGGCCTTATTTATCCCTACCACTCTCCCCTGGTTATCGGTAATCACCAGTCCCAGGGGTATTATATGGAAGATGGCTTCCCCGATGCTTAAAGGGAACCCTTTTACCTCTTTTTCGGACCCGAGGGTAGCCTGGCGGTAGCTTCTAGTTGCCAGCAAAGCCTGGAAGGTAAGATCTTTAAGCAATCTATTGTTTTTTTCGAGGGGAAAGAAGGAATAAGGCTCATCAAGACCAGAAACAGGGGATATGGTTGCTTCCATCTGGCAATAATGTTCCCCTGTCCCCCAGCATTTGGTTTCTTCGACCTCTATTCTTTTTTTAAAGAGTTTGTTGAGAGCCCCGGCGAGCAGGCCCCCTTCCAAATAGCATAATTGCTGGCCTACAGGCGGAAAATGAGAACAAGTGAAACATTCATTCCATTTAACGGTTATTTTACCGCCTTTTACACTTTTCAACTTAAGGTTTCCTATTCCCAGGGCGCTTATTTTATCCGGTATTTCTTCCAGGTCGTTTACAGGAAGCTGACTGCCAATAGAATAGCCCGCCCGGTAATAAACTGTATTCTCCGGGGTACTGGCTAGCATACCTTTTCTCCCCCCAGCGTCCATTTTTGCTTCCGCTCAATTCCATTCTATCCTGTAAGATATGAAAAGTAAAGAAGAAGGAACCCTCTGATTTCGAGCAGGCGGTTCTGTTCTTCAGGCCCGTCATTAGAGGCGCAGCCCATAAATGTAATAGCGACCTGGAACTAAACCAGGTCGCTTTTTATTTAACTTGTCATGGAAGGTATCACATTTAAAGAAGTAACTGCCGGGCCTTCCCTGGCCTCATCATTAATACGGTTCCCGGCCGCCAGGAAAGAGGCGTTCACCAGCCCCGAACCCTGTTCTTCCGGCGTTAAACCCGGCAGCCTGGTGGCCGTGCTGGTGATGGTCTTTACTACCTGCCTGCCGGATATGTGCCCATCCCGGGACAGCACCAGGGCTGCAACCCCGGCAACATGGGGACAGGCCATGGAGGTGCCGCTCATGGCCCGGTATTTACCGCCCCGGAAGGTGGAAAGGATATCAACGCCCGGAGCAGCTACCGTTACTTCCGGACCCCGGCTGCTGAAGCTGGCCAGGTTATTCTTCCGGTCAATAGCCGAAACGGCGATGACACCGGGGTAACGGGCCGGATACATGACGCTATTTTCTTTCCCCTCATTGCCGGCGGCCGCCACCAGGACCATGCCGGCCTGGACGCACCGGCGGACGGCCTCTTCCAGGGCTTGACTCGGCCGGGTGGTGCCGAAACTCATATTGACGACCTGCATTTTATTTTGCAGCGCCCAGTCCAGGCCGGCAATGATCTCGGATATATAACCATTACCCCGGCGGTTAAAAATCTTGACGGCATAAATCTCCGCCCGGGGGGCTACCCCTACCACCCCAAAATTATTATTAAGCGCTGCAATTATCCCGGCCACATGGGTACCGTGGCCATTGCCATCCCCGGCCTCCCAGCCGGGAAATTTGATATTCTTGGTACCACGGATGTTAGCTTTCAGGTCGGGGTGGCTGGCATCAATCCCCGTATCCAGGATGGCCACCTTCACCTTCTCTCCGGCCGCCTCCTGCCAGGCCTTTGGTGCGCCAATACATTCCACTCCCCAGGGGATGGTCTGCTCCCTTTGCCGCAATTTAACTGCCGGCAGGGCTACTGTCTGGACCAGGAAATCGTCTTCAATTAAAAGGACATCCGGGTGTAAGCCCAGCTCTGCAAGGGCCTGCCCCTGTTCCGGTATCCTTACTGCCAGGGCATGCACCAGGGGTAATTCGCGTACTACCCGCCCGCCCTTTTTCAGGACTGTTTCATGACAACTGCTCAAGGGCCGGTGCTTGCGGAACATGATAATTTTCCGGCTGCCGTAATCGCTACCCAGCCGGGTAATGGAAACGCCGGCCATCGCTACTACACCGGCATAATAAGCCAGCAAAACAGGCCACATGGTTAACCCCTCCTATGCTCCATTCTATGTATTGCTGCTGGAGGGGGTTAAATAAATTAAACCCGGCCGGCAGAAAATATTTTTCCCTTTTCTGATTAACCATCAGACCTGGAACTGCATATGCTAGGTCTAGAAAAGGTCCCTGCAAAGGGAAAAGGAGGGTATTTTAATGACACAAGAATTATTGTGGTGGTTTATTATCATCATCCCGGTCATCATTATCATCCCCATCATCTTCCTGTTCTTCTTGTTCCCGTTAAATACTAAGTAGGAGGAATTTTTAATGGGCGGCCATGGTTTTAACTTCTGGTGGTTGTTTATTCCTATTATCGTGATTATCATCATCCCCATTTTCTTTATCTTCTTCATCCCTCTCAGTGCAGCCAATGCATGAGCGGGAAAACCCCGGCCCCGCCGGGGTTTTAATATAAAGGCCCCGGGCTTTCCAACCCGGGGCCCTTTTATACTGCTAGCGGTACCGTTACCGCTATGGTAATGTATTTAACTTTTTTGCCAGCTTTTGAGAAACTCCTGGATATCCGGCGGCAGGGGCTGGCCGTTATTAATCTCCCCCGCCATCCCTTCAATTAGCTGGGCAAGCTGTTTCTTCATCTCCGGGCTCAGATCTTTGGTCATGTTGTTAACAAAGCTGGCCATATCTACCTGGCCGTCCGGGAACATGGCAGCAGGATCTATACCCGCTTGAGCCATTATTTCTTGCACGACAGCAGGGTTATCGGGCGTTATGCCCATTTCTTTAAAAACCTGTCCCAGGGATTTCCCGCTGGTAGCTGCTTCAATGACGCGCTGGCGCAGGGCATCCAGATCAGCACTCACATACCTCACCTCGCATAAAATTTACCCTTGATCATTATATGCCCTGCGGTCTCCTTTAGTGCCCGCCAGCTGTTATTTTTCCGCCGGCGCTATATTGGCTGCCAGGACGCCAATGATGCGGCCGTCATCAGCGCGTACAGGAACAGAGATGGTGATGGCCACCCGGTTGGAGCTCTGGGTTACATAGGGCTCGCTGGCATAACGTTCCCCCCTTATGGCCGCCTGGAACCATGGCCGGAAGGACCAGTTGGTCACTCCCGCATCCGGCCGGTTATAAATAGTTGCTCCGTCCGGTAGGGTGGCAATCAAGGTCTGGATAATAGCTGACTCGCTGAAGGCGGCGTCAAGGAACGGCGCCAGGGTGGCGGCTTCCATTTTCTTAACAACAGGATCGGCGGCCAGCTTTTCCAGTAAGGCATAACCCTGGTTAACAAGTTCCCGGCGCAGTTCCTGGTCCCACCCGTCCCGGGTAAAACCGGCAGCTATGGTAAAGAAATTCTGCGCCATGGCCGCAAACTGGCGCGTATTCTCTTCCACCACCGCCATAGCAGCCTTTTGTTCCTGCGTTGCAGCCGATACCTCTTCAATGCTGGCCGCCGTTTCCTGGGCCACGGCTGCCATGCGGGTGGCAGCATCGTTTACCTCCCGCACCCTGGCCAGCTGGTTCTGGGCCTGGTGGCTGATGTTGGTCATGACTTCGGCGGCCTTATTGATCGCCTGGCTTACGGCCATAAAATTCTCTTTCACCTGGGTCCCGCGCTGGAGGTTGCTCCGGACCAGCTCGACATTTTTATCCACCTGGGCCGCTGTCTGGCGCGCCTCTTCGCTGATAGCTGCCGCCAGGGAGGTTATATTCTGGGCGGCCGCCGCCGACTGTTCGGCCAGTTTCCGCACCTCTTCGGCCACCACAGCAAAACCACGGCCCTGCTCCCCGGCGCGTGCGGCTTCAATGGCGGCATTCAAAGCGAGCAGGTTGGTCTGATCGGCAATGGCCGTGACCGCCTGGACCAGGGTATTAATCTGCTCCATTTTATTTTCCAGCTGCCGCATGCGGCCGGCCGCCTCCTGGATGGAAGCGGCCCCGGCCTTGATTTCCTGAAGTAATTGCTCAAAAAGTCGGCGACCTTCCTCTTCCTTGCTCCTAACTTCCATCCCTAACTCCGTACCCAGCCCGGCCCGGTCGCTGATATCTTCCGCCAGGTTGTGTAACGTTTTGATATTTTCCGCCACCTTCTGGGTGGCTCCCGCCTGCTCGTCGGCACCGCCGGCAATCTCCTGGATGGCTGCCGTTACCTCTTCCAGGTTGCGATGGCTGGTACCGGCGCTTTCCTGGAGATTTCGGGAAAAATAAGACAGTTCATCAGCGGTACGCTGCATGCGACCCACCAGGCGGTAAAAACTGTCCAGGACGGCAGTTACCGGCCCCTGGAAACTCTCCCCTAACTGCGCCCCGGTCAGAGATTGTTCTGCTCGTACCGGATCGCCTTCGCCAAGCAAATTAAGAAATTGCATCACCCGTTGCAAGGGGCGCATCCATTTTATGTATAGATTGAGAAGGATAACCAGGCTTAAAATCAAACCCAGGGCCCCCGCCACAATGGCCGGTAAAAGGAGCAATTGCCAGCTAACGCCCTGGACGGCTACCAGCGCTGTTCCTACCGTCCCCGGGCCCAGAGCCAAAAAAAGCAAGAGAATAAAATAGAAAAGTTTAGTGCGAAGATTAATTACCAATTTCCTCCACCTCCCGGCATTATTCTTTATATTAACATATTTTTCCGCATTTGACTAGATAAAAGCGCGGCGAGATAGAGGTTGGTCAGGTTGTCAGGCAGGCAGGTGCTCCTTCAGGTAGATCCGTATCCTATTGCCGGGTAGCCAGTTACTGAAACATCCCGAACCATGCAGGAAGCCCGCCGGGGTATCTAGTGGTAATCACTGGCGTTTTTTGGCCAAAGGATCTTTTACCGGCAGGCGAGCGGCCAGTTCGGCAGCCAACTGTCCCGGTTCCAGATCATGGTAGGCCAGCAAAACCAGGGTGTGGTAATAGAGGTCGGCGAGCTCGTATAAAATTTCCCGCCGGCTGTCGTTTTTAGAGGCAATGATGGTTTCACCGGCCTCTTCGCCGATTTTTTTCAGGATTTTATCCTGGCCGTTATTAAAGAGATAGGTCGTGTAGGAGCCTTCCGGCCGGGTGGCCTGGCGTTCTTTAATCACCCGGAAGACTTCTGCCAGGATAGTTCCCAGGTCGGCAGTAGCCGGGCCGGATGTTTCTACCTGGCTGCCCGGGGTCGCCGGGTACAGGACAACCTGCCGGGCGCCGTGCAGGTCTGTCCAGCCCCGTTCATCCGGCCCGCTATCGGCTTGCTTCCTCTCTGTCCGCCCCTTTTCGCCCTGCCTGTTGCTGCCGGGTCTGCTAACCTGCATGGGGAGGGAGTTATGAAAGCAGGAAAATTCCCCTTCGTGGCAGGCCACTCCTATCTGGCGGACCTGGAAGAGCAAGGCATCGGCGTCACAATCGTAGCTGGCATTGACAATATACTGGCGATGGCCCGAGGTGGCCCCTTTATGCCAGAGTTCCCGGCGGCTGCGGCTGTAAAACCACGTCTCGCCGGTAGCCAGGGTGCGGGCCAGGGCTTCCCGGTTCATATAGGCCAGCATCAACACCCGGCCGCTTTCTACATCCTGGATAATGGCCGGGATTAAGCCGTCGGCATTAAAGCGAATTTCCTCAGGTATGGTAACACCCATAAGCAAATATCCTCCGCATATAGCATATTTCGTAAAGGAGCATGTGCCTGCACACTCAAGAGCCATGCGTCTTCCTGCTCTTATAAACGTATGGGCACGCCGCGCCCGGCCAGGTAACGCTTGGCTTCCCCTATAGTATAGGTGCCAAAGTGAAAGATAGAGGCCGCCAGGACGGCGTCGGCACGGCCTGCCGTCAGGCCTTCATACAGGTGCTCTAGCTTCCCCACGCCGCCGGAGGCGATTACAGGGATGCTGACAGCTGTGCTTATGGCTGCCGTCAGTTCCACGTCGTAGCCTTCTAAAGTACCGTCGCAATCCATACTGGTGAGCAGGATCTCCCCGGCCCCCAGCTCCTCCACCTGCCGGGCCCACTCCAGGGCGTCTTTTCCCGTTGGCTGGCGGCCGCCGTGGGTATAAACCTCCCAGGAACCGGGGCCGGTACGGCGGGCATCGATGGCTACCACTACGCACTGGCTGCCGAAACGTCGGGCTGCCATGGCCACGAGACTGGGATCCAGCACGGCGGCCGTATTCAGGGAAACCTTGTCGGCCCCGGCGGCCAGCATGCGGCGAATATCTTCCACCGTGCGCAGGCCACCCCCTACGGTAAAGGGGATAAAGACCTCCTCAGCCACACGCCGGGCCACGTCGACCATAATCTCCCGTCCTTCGGCCGAGGCCGAGATATCCAGGAAGACCAATTCATCGGCGCCGGCGCGGTCATAGGCAGCTGCCAGCTCTACCGGGTCCCCGGCATCCCTTAAGTTTAAAAAATTGGTCCCCTTAACTACCCGCCCGTGGTCCACGTCCAGGCAGGGAATAATCCGCCGGGTAAGCATCTTAAATCAATCCTCCTCCCCGGCCACGGCCATGGCTTCTTCCAGGGTAAAGTTGCCGTTGTAAAGGGCCCGTCCCAGGATGGCACCTTCCACGCCTTCCTTTTCCAGGCCCCGCAGGGCGCGGACGTCGTCCAGGCTGGCAATACCACCGGAGGCAATGACTTTCAGGCCGCTCCTCCTGGCAACCTCCCTGGTGGCGGCAAGATTGGGTCCCTGGAGAGTACCGTCGCGGCTGATATCAGTAAAGATGGCCCGCTTTACCCCCAGGGCAGCCATGCGGCCGGCAAAGTCAAGGGCCCTTTCCTCCACTGTTGCCGCCCAGCCTTCCACGGCTACCATCCCTTCGCGGCTATCAATACCGACGGCCACCTGGTCACCAAAGCGCACAACAGCCTCAGCAACTATCTCCGGGTTGGTGATGGCTACCGTCCCCAGGACGGCCCGGGCCGCCCCAGCAGCGAGCAGGTCTTTAAGGCTTTCCAGGTTGCGGATGCCACCTCCCACCTGGACCGGGATGTGCACCTCTTTGATTATGGCCGCAATAACCTCCATATTCCGCGGCCGGCCGGCGAAGGCCCCGTCCAGGTCCACCACATGGAGCCAGCGGGCGCCCCTGGCCACCCAGCCCCTGGCCACAGCCACCGGGTCGGTGGAGTAGATAGTTTCGGCTTCCGGCCGCCCCTGGTAAAGGCGCACGCAGCGCCCTTCCCGCAGGTCAATGGCAGGCAGAATCAACACGGTTTACCAGCTCCCCAAAGTTTTTTAAAACCTCCAGGCCCCAGCGGCTGCTTTTTTCCGGGTGGAACTGGACCCCGAAGAGGTTATCCCGCTGGATGCTTACGGCAAAGGTTAAACCATAATCCGTAGTACCGGTAACTATGGTTTTATCGGCGGGGTCAATATAATACGAATGGACAAAGTAAAAGTTCGTGCCCGTGGGTACACCCTGGAAAAGCTCTCCGGGCTTTAGCAATTGCACCTGGTTCCAGCCCATGTGGGGAACCTTAAACCCTGGCGGTAGGCGTTTAACTTCGCCCGGTAAAAGGTTTAGACCTTCCACCGGACCCCCTTCTTCACTGGTGCTGAAGAGGAGCTGCAACCCCAGGCAAATGCCCAGGAAGGGTACACCCCGCCGCACAACTTTCCGGATGGCTTCCACCAGGCCCCTCTCCTGCAAGTTGGCCATGGCGTCGGCAAAGGCTCCCACGCCGGGCAGGATAACGCCGGGAGCAGCAAGCACTACCTCCGGGTCAGAGGTTATCTCCGCCGGGTAACCTAGTTTGGCCAGGGCCTTCTGAACGCTCAAGAGATTGCCCATACCGTAATCGATAATAGCTAACGGCCGCATTTTGCTTCCTCCGCAAATAACTTTGTCGCAGGCTGGTATTGTCTAACCCTTATCAGTCCAGGCTACCCTTGGTAGAAGGGGGACCTTCTACCCGGGGATCGCGGCTGGCGGCCTCCCTGATGGCCCGGCCCAGGGCTTTAAAGAGGGCCTCGGCGACATGATGGCCGTTGCGCCCGGCAAGCTTTTGCACGTGGAGGGTCAGGCGGCTGTGGTTAACAAAAGCCCGCAGGAATTCCTCCAGCAGTTCTGTCTCCAGGCTGCCGATCCGGCCCGGGGGCAGGTCCAGGTTACAAGCAAGGTAGGGCCGGCCGCTGAAGTCCAGGGCCACCTGGACCAGGGCCTCATCCATGGGTACCAGGGCGCTGCCGTAGCGATTAATCCCGGCTTTATCGCCCAGGGCCTTTTTGATGGCCTCTCCCAGGCAGATACCGATATCTTCCACAGTATGGTGATTGTCAACTTCCAGGTCGCCCTCAGCCCAGATTTTCAGGTCCAGGAGGCCATGGCGGGCCAGCTGGGCCAGCAGGTGATCAAAAAAAGGGATACCGCTGCTCCCCTGCCATTTGCCGCTGCCGTCCAGGTCGAGCTTAACGCGAATGCTGGTTTCTGTGGTCTGACGCTCAATCAAGGCCTCGCGACTCATTTTCTATCCCCTTCCTCCAGCCGCAGCTCAATGGCCCGGGCATGACCTTCCAGGCCTTCGGCCCGGGCCAGGGCCTGGATCAAACTCCCGGCCGCCTTCAGGTAGGCGGGACCGGCGGCAATGAGGCTGCTTTTCTTCATAAAAGTAGCGACACTTAAAGGTGAATAAAACCTGGCCGTGCCGCCGGTAGGTAAAACATGGCTGGGCCCGGCCCAGTAGTCCCCCAGGGGCTCGGAACTGTAAGGCCCCAGGAAAATCGCCCCGGCATTTTCCACCCGGCCCAGCCAGGACCAGGGTTCGGTCACGTACAGTTCCAGGTGCTCTGGCGCCAGGGCATTGGCCAGCTCCAGGGCGGCCTCCAGATGGGGCACTACCACGGCCGCACCATAATTTGCCAGGGAACGGGCGGCTATCTCCCGCCGGGGCAGGGTCTCCAGCTGGCGGGCTACTTCCTCTACCACCGCCCGGGCCAGGCCGGCTTCCGGCGTGATCAGGACCGCGCCGGCCAGGGTGTCGTGCTCGGCCTGGGAGAGAAGGTCGGCCGCCACCCAGTCCGGCCGGGCGTATGCATCAGCAATGACCACGATTTCACTGGGCCCCGCCAGCATATCTATATCAACTGCCCCATAGACTTCCTTCTTGGCCAGGGTAACATAAATATTTCCCGGGCCGGCAATCTTATCCACCGGGGCCACTGCTTCCGTCCCGTAGGCCAGGGCGGCCACGGCCTGGGCCCCGCCCATTTTATAGATCTCCCTTACCCCGGCCTCGGCTGCCGCCACCAGGAGCAGGGGCGGCAGGGTACCGTCCCGCCGCGGTGGCGTCGCCAGGGCTATTTCCTCAACCCCGGCCACCCGGGCCGGTACGGCGGTCATTAATACCGACGAAGGATAAGCAGCCGTACCGCCGGGTACGTAAAGGCCCACCCGCTTTAAAGGACGGCAGATCTGGCCCAGGATGGTGCCGCTGGCATCCGCCTCCATCCAGGAACCCCGCAGCTCACGGCGGTGGTAGGCGGCAATATTATCCCGGGCCTTTTGAATGGCCTCCCGCAGTTCAGGAGTAACGGCTTCATAAGCAGCCTTAATCTCCCCGGTCGTCACGCGAAAACCGACCTTTTTTAGATCAACTCCATCCAGCTCGCGGGTGTAACGTTCTACGGCTGCCTGGCCTTCCGCCCTGACAGCGGTAATAATATCCCGTACCCTCGCGGCTACATCGATCTGGGCCAGCAGCCGGCCGGCCCAGCGGCGCCGCACTTCTTCACCCTCAAGAACAGGTAGCAATCCCGGCACCCCCTTGAGCAGCCGCCCGCTTTAAGGCTTCTATTACAGGCCGCAGGCGCTGGTAATTGATCCGGTAACTAACCCGGTTGGCAATCAAACGAGCGGTGGAGGGAAAAATGGGGACCACTTCTACCAGGTCATTTTCCCTTAAGGTTCGCCCGGTAGATACAATATCCACAATCAGGTCGGCCAGTCCCACCAGGGGGGCCAGCTCGATATTGCCATGGAGCTTGATTATTTCTACCGGCAAGCCTCGCTCCTGGAAAAAGGTTGCTGCTACCCTGGGAAACTTGGTGGCCACCCGGCGGCTACCGGCCAGCAGGTTTTCCAGGGACCGGCCTGCTTCTTCCCAGCGCTGCCGAGGCGCGGCTACGACAAAACGGCAATAACCAAAACCCAGGTCCACCAGCTCAAAGACATCGGCCCCGGCCTCCGCCAGGGTATCCTTGCCGACAATCCCCAGATCGGCAGCCCCGTGTTCTACATAGGTCGGCACGTCCGTGGGACGGCAGATGACATAACGCACCCGGTCGGCAGGGAAAGCAAAGACCAGCTGCCGTGCTCCGGTGGCCACGCCCTCTACCGGGAGCCCGGCCTTACGCAATAATTGCAAGGCGTCTTCGCCCAGCTTGCCCTTGGGCAAGGCCAGCGTCAGCAAGTCGGTGACCATTTAAAAGTTCCTCCGAAAATCTTAAGCTAATCCACCCAAACCAGGGCCAACCCCCGGGCGGCGGCCCGGGCTGCTGCTTCCTGGCGGTTTTGACTTCCCCCATCTATAATTACCATTACCCCCGGCCGGCGCAATTCTCGTGCCCGGCGCAAAACAGCCGCCAGGTCCCGGCCGGCCACCAGGTAACCACCCTGCCCGCCTCCCTGCCCTTCGCCCCGGGCCATGAGCACCCGCTCCAGTCCCAGGGCAAAGCCGGTGGCTGGGCAGGGGTAACCAAACTGGCCCACCAGGCCATCGTAGCGCCCGCCGCCGCAGACGGGTACTCCCAGGCCCGGTACATAACCTTCAAAAACGATACCGGTGTAATAATCAAAATCCCGTAAAATACCCAGGTCAATGAAGAGCCACTTTTCCAGCCCGTAAGCTGTCAGCGCCTGCCATACTTCTTCCAGGCCGGCCAGGGCAGCGGCTGCTCCGGTCTGGATAAAATTGGCCCGGGCTTCCTCCAGGGCCTCTTTACCGCCATGTAAAGTGGCGAGGAGTTCCAGCTGCCGCCTCTTCAACCCCGTAAGACTATACTCGTCGACAAGCCGCTCCAGCCCCACCAGGTCCTTGCCGGCCAGGGCTACTTTAATCCTCGCCACCGCCTCCCGGGGCAGGTCCAGGTCCTGGAGTACGCCCTTGGTGACGGCCACCTGGCCAATGCCTAAACGAAAGTCCTTCAAGCCGGCCTTTAACAAGGTTTCTACCGCCAGGGCAATAATCTCCCCATCGGCCGCCACACCCCCGGCACCGATGAGTTCCACCCCGGCCTGGTGAAATTCCCGCAGGCGCCCGGCCTGGGGTTCTTCATAGCGAAATACCCTGGCGCTGTAACACAGGCGTAACGGTAAGGCCTCACGCCGTAACGATGTAGCCACCAGGCGGGCAATAGGGGCCGTCATCTCCGGCCGTAAGGCGAGAACCCGTCCCTCGCGGTCGATAAATTTGTAGAGGCTCCCTTCATCCCCAGCGGGAGAGCCGGCCTGAAAAGTTTCCACAAATTCAAAAGTCGGGGTCAGCACTTCCTGGTAACCCCAACTTTGAAAGAAAGCCACCAGTTCCTGCTCCAGTTCCCTGAGGGCAGCTGCCTCTGCCGGCAGCAGGTCCCGCACCCCCGCCGGTACCTGGAGATTATTCCAGTTGCCGGCCACTACCTTCACTCCATTGCTTTATCATGTTAACGTATTAACGTAATAATAGCACAGGGAACGACCTCTTGACAAAAACCGCCAGCCACGTCCAGAGGCCGGCAAGTCTGATTAAACCTCTTTATCTCCAGCCGGTTATCCATGGCGTCAAATTACTCCCTTTTATCCAGGCGATCCAGGATGAGGTTGTAGCCGTCGGCGCCATAGTTTAAAAAACGCTTGACCCGGCTGATGGTGGCTGTACTGGCCCCTGTAGCGGCGGCAATGGCCGCATAGGTAACCCCCTGGCGTAAGTAGCGGGCTACGGCCAGGCGCTGGGCCATGGCCTTGATTTCAGCGGTAGTACACAGGTCTTCAAAGAAGCGGTAGCATTCATCCAGGTTCTCCAGGGCTAAAATAGCGCGGAACAGTTCATCAACCTGGGGGTCCTGCAACTTATCCCGGCCCATAGCATACCCTCCCCCTATATCATGTGAGAGGTGGGAAGTGAGAGGTGAGAAGTCAACAAGTTTAGCTTTCTATGCGATAATTAAAAACTTCGCCATGCACCTGGTTTTTCCTTCAACCAATCAACCTGGTCAGCCACTCTGTCACCGGGCCAAAAACCCGGGCTAAAAGTTTTGCCGGGTTGGGGACAGGTAAATTTAAAGCCAGGGCCAGGCTTAAAGCCAGACCCAGGGACCAGACGATACCCATGACGGTCAGTTCCCGCCAGTACTTTTTCTCCCAGAGCTTCGGAGCATCCAGGTAAGCGATGACCAGGAAAGCCAGGATAATTAAAATGAGCATTCCATCACTCCTACCTGGTACTGCCCTGAGTGGCGCCCTTGCCGCCAATATCCAGGGTTTTACCTGGTGTCCTGTTGGTCATTCCCAGCCGGTTCAGATACAAATCCACCTTAACCTGGATTTTAGCACGGGTAAACTCTTCGTTCCAGCGGTCCTGGACCTGGCGCCAGTAGCGAACGTTGCTGCGGTGCAGGGTTTCGCCAAGACCAAAGATGTCCGCCCGGATTTCCTGCTGGGCCTTATGCACGGCAGCCAGGACCCGCTCTTCCACGGCCCTGTTGACAGCCTCCTGAATGGCCAGCAAATGTTCCGACCGGTCGGGGTTCAGGCTAACTGTAGCTTCCGTTAAGTCACAGTTGCCCCGGATTTCTACGTTAAAAGTTACCTGGCTGCCTTCAACCCGGGGTTTAACCTCCGTAGAGGCGCGGTGAAAAATCACCGAGGCCTGGCCCTGGGTTCTGGCCCGGGCTTGATTCTGGGAAGGGTTTTGCCCCTGCCCCTCTACCGGCCCGGCAGGCTGTCCCTGCCCCTGGTCCGGTGTAATAGTTTGACCCCTTTTCTGCCCCTGCTCCTGCCCCGGGAAATTACCCCCGGTCGGTATTGACAAAGTTACGGTAATAACCCCCTCCCTTACTTCCCCCCGCAGCCACATGAGGCCGTTGATCTCCCTTTCATCCAGCCAGCTGATTAAACGGTCATCGCGGAAAGCCCCGGCACCTTTAATGACTACGGCCTCGGGTTGGTTCTTTTTCCCCTCCTCCTTGTTACCGCCCTTCTGGCCCTTATCATCATCACCGCCTCTCGCCTCGCGGCTTTCCTGCTCCGGCGTCGGCGTCATTACCACCAGGGGCAGGGCGGGGTTATCTCCCGGCGCCTCCCACATGGCAAGAAGATCCTTTAGTTCCACTTTAAAGGTGGTCCGGTTGCGCAAAATACCGGTTAAAATCGTCCCGGGCATTAATTCAATGCCCGGCGGCACTTCCAGTACTTTACGGGCTTCGCCCCGGGTAATCAATACCGGTGTCGTCAGCCGCATCTGGCGCTCGCGGGTAAAGAGGTCCAGGTAATGAAGCCCCTGCCGGGCCAGCTCCTCACCAAGAATCAACACCCGGTTCTGGGCCCATAAAAGACGCCGCGGCACCAAACTTTCCAGCCGCCGGGTTGCCTGGGCAAAGTCGCTGCCGGTGGCGCTGATAACTTCCCCTACTTTATCCGGTTCCCCACCGCCACCACCACCCATGGACGGCCCGCCAGCTATGGCCCGGGGGATAACTATATAAACGCTCAGGCGTACCAGGTCCCCTGGGGCGGCATCCAGAGCCACGGCCATGACAATGGCCAGCTCTTCAATCTCATGACGGCTCCAGCAGCCCGCAAGCACGGGTAACATAAGAGCCAGTAAAAGAAGGGCCAGGGTTAAACGCAGCCGGGCCTTCATATCCCCGTCCTCCTTTTACCTCGAAGCCAGGCCATTATGAGCAAAAATAAGGGTAAAATAAGCTGCCAGGTCAGGGTCCACCCTGGTTCTACCATGAGGAGATCGTGGCGGATCTCGCTGATGTTCCGGTAAAGGAGGGCCGCTACGGCAACATTTAACGCCCCCAGGGGGGCAACCAGGGGTCGGTACTCCTTGAGCCCGGTGACGGTGGCCAAGCCCAGGGCCACTACATAGAGGTTAAGGGTTATTTTGATAAATACCCCCCCTACCCAGATGGCCAGGAACAGGGCTTCGATGCGCTCAAAAAACTGACCCAAAGAGACCACCCGCGCCAGGGCGTAAGCGGCAAAGGTCAGGCGGGCAGCTTCGCAGCAGCCGAAGACAAGAATGGTGCCCATAGTCACCAGGCTGAGGAAAAAGGCTATCCCCAGCAGCCCGCTGACCAGGCTGGCTCTCAGGGCTCGAGGCGGGTTAACGAAGGCACCGAAAGTAGCCAGGATGAATATCTGGCCCAGAAAGCTCCAGGTCACCAGGGCACCCCCCAGAACCGGCCGGAAGCCGTTTTCCAGGACGGGCAAGAGATTGCGGGGCGCCATTTCCGGAGTGGCAAAAAGGAGGACGATGGCAATAAAGGCCACCATCAGAGGCAGGATAAAGTCCGTGCACCTGGCGATGACCTCCAGACCGTTGCGGGCGGCATAGACGGCCACGGCGACGATACTGAGGCTGAAGAATAAAGCCGGCGTTTCCGGCATAACCGCCGTGACCAGGAACTCGCTGAACTCCCGGATGACTACCGCATCCAGCAGGAAAAAGGCCAGGACAAAGATAAAGGCTACTATTTTACCCGCCACAGGGCCTAAAATCAGCTCGCAGTACTGGAAAAGGGTATGGTGGGGGAAACGCTGGGCCAGCAGGTAGACAACCAGCGCCACTGCGGCGGCAGCCAGGGTGGCCACTATGACCGACAACCAGGCGTCCTGGTGCGCCCGCAAAGCCAGCAAAGCCGGCAAAAAAAGGATGGCTGTAGGCAGGATGGCAAACCACAGCATGACCGCCGCCTGGCGGGGACTGATATAGCCTTCTTCCCGCATCTTCAGGACCGGCCCTCCTCCGGCGGGGGATTGGAGCTGGCTGGCGGGGTGGGCTTTAGCCCGGCTCCCTGACGCACCGGATCGCGATAACCGATCTGGCTGGGCCGGGAGTTCATGGCCCAGCGTGGTGTTCGGATCAGGACGTCTTTAAAATCGCTAAAATTCCAGGGGGTGACGGGCGCCAGGTAGGGTACCCCGAAGGAACGTAAGGTATTAAGATGTACCAAGATGGCCAGCAACCCCAGCATAATACCGTAAAAGCCCAGGGTGCCGGCCAGGACGAGCATGATAAAACGCAGGAGGCGCAGGGTGATGGCCATGGCGAAGGACGGGAGGGCAAAAGAGCTGATCCCCGTCAGGGCTACGACAATTACCATGGCTGGGGACACCAGGCCGGCGCTCACAGCCGCTTCCCCAATAACCAAAGCCCCAACAATGCTTACCGCCTGGCCAACTTGCCTTGGCAGGCGCACGCCGGCTTCCCGCAGGAGTTCAAAACTAAGTTCCATGATCAACGCTTCTACTACAGCCGGGAAAGGTATGCCTTCCCGCTGTGAGGCCAGCCTTATCAGGAGGTTGGTAGGTAACATTTCCTGATGAAAAGTGCTGGCAGCTACATAGAAAGCCGGCAGGAGCAGGGCTACATTCAGGGCGATAAAACGACCCAGCCGCAGGAAACTGGAAAGGTAATAGCGTTCATAGTAGTCTTCACTGGACTGGATAAACTGGATAAAAAGGGTCGGTACGATGAGGGCAAAGGGAGTATTATCCACCAGGATGCCCACCCGGCCTTCCAGCAGGGCGGCCACCACCTTGTCCGGCCGTTCCGTATGGTCGATCTGGGGAAAGGGGGAAGTAGGGTTATCTTCTATAAGTTCCTCAATGTAGGCGCTTTCCAGGATACCATCAATTTGAATCCGCTCCAGCCGCTGGCGCACTTCCCGGACTACCGCCGGGTCGGCCAGGTCTTCTATATAGGTGATGACAATATTAGTCATGGTATAGCGGCCCAGGCAAACAAGTTCCATTTTGAGGGACGGAGTTTTCAACCTGCGCCGGAGGAGGGCGGTATTAGTGCGTAAGCTCTCAATGAAGCTTTCCCGTGGGCCCCGGACCACGCTCTCGGTAATGGGATCATCAATAGCACGGTGTTCCCAGGAACGGGTGCTTAAGGCCAGGCCTTTATTATACCCATCCAGGAGCAGGACCGTATCCCCGTCCAGGACGTGTTTAACCACGGCCCCCATGTTATCAACTACGGCCACATCCGTCATGGGCATGACGGTTTCCATAACCGCGGCCAGGTCCCGGGTTTTGTCTGCCAGGTCCCGGGCCAGCTGCGGAGGTGCCTGCTGCAGGGTGCGCATCAGGGTATCTTCAATGAGCTTTTTGTCGGCCAGGCCGTCGATATAAAAAAGGGCTGCTTTAATAGCCTGGCCGAGGTAAAAATCGCGGTTGACGACATCGCTGCATTTGGCAAAGATTCTCTGCAGCTGTTCCAGGTTGAGCTTCAGTTCGGCAGTGAGCTGGTATTCCTCCAGGGGCGGGTAAGGTGCCTTTTGAGCCTTACTACCCTTGGAATGACCCTTGTTATCCTGCTTTCCTGAAGGCTGCCGGCGGCGGAAAAGAGCCGCCCTTAAGGGCTTGCGGTAAGGACCGGGCAAAGTTCCTCCCTCCTTTAAGTGGAAGCCGGTTAATACCAGCACTGGATAGCTTTTACCGGGGGAGGAAACATTATGCATAAGTCGCCGCATCTCGATTGGGCAGCTAGAGATATGCGGTTTGAAATTGGCCTGTTTAAAAATGACTAAAAGCGCCAGTTTTGGCTCACACTGACTGTAAGGACAATGTGTTTTGATGGGGAGTTGATTTTTTTGGCCGGTGAGACAAAGATTTTGGTGGTTTTCTACAGCCTCTACGGTAATACGGCTAAACTTGCCCGGGCTGTAGGGGCCGGGGTTACAGAAATACCCGGCTGCACTGCCATCTTGAAGCGGGTCCCGGAAACCATGCCGCGGGAAACCCTGCAGCAGCTTGAGAAATCGGCGGCTTATCAAAAGGCCCAGGAGGAAATGAAGGACATTTCCATAGCCACCCTGGAAGACCTCCAGGATGTCGATGGGGTAATCTTCGGCAGCCCCAGCCACTTTGGTAATGCCGCGGCCCAGTTAAAACAATTTATCGATGCTACTGTTCCTTTATGGGGTAAAGGTCAACTGGCCGGTAAAGTTGGGGGTGTCTTCTGTACCTCGGGTAGCATTCACGGGGGTAACGAAGCTACTCTTATTTCCATGCTCCTGCCCCTGCTCCATCACGGCATGATTATCGTCGGCCGGACCTATGAAGATTTTAGCCTGGTCAACGCCGGAACTCCCTACGGAGCTTCCGCCACCTCCGGTCCCAACCATGACCAGCCGCCCACGGACCAGGACCAGGTCATCGCCCGTTCCCTGGGTAAACGTATTGCCACGGTGGCTCAGAAGCTAAAGGGGTAGTCATTCTTCGCACCATGCAGGCGAATATCCGGATAAAATGCAATAAGCCCGGCAAATCAATTGCCGGGTGCTTATTTTATAGCGATTTACAGGGCCCGGTAACCAATATCGCGGCGGTAGTGCATGCCCGCAAAATTGATGGCCTTTATACCGGCATAAACGCGGTCCAGGGCGGCCTGTAAATTTTCACCTCGAGCAGTAACACATAATACCCGTCCCCCGGCAGTTACTACCTGACCGTCCACCAGAGCCGTACCGGCGTGGAAAACCTCCACTCCAGGCGGCACTGCCTCCAGCCCCGTAATGACTTCACCCCTGGCATAAGGTCCGGGATAACCGCCGGCCGCCAGGACCACCCCGGCTGCCGCCCCCGGGCACCAGTCAATCTTTGTTCCGGCCAGCTCACCGTTTATGGTAGCCAGCATCAGTTCCACCAGGTCGCTCTGTAAAAGCAGCATCAAGGGCTGGGTTTCCGGATCGCCAAAACGACAGTTAAATTCCAGGACTTTAGGCCCCTCGCGGGTGAGCATCAGCCCGGCGTAGAGGACGCCGCGGTAGGGGCAGCCGGCCGCGGCCATAGCCCGGACTGTAGGCCGGAGTATCTTTTCTTCTACCTCCCCGGCTATTTCCGGAGTGTAAAAGGGGACAGGGGCGTAGGCGCCCATGCCGCCGGTATTGGGGCCGGTATCTCCTTCCCCCACCCGCTTGTGGTCCTGGGAAGGCAAGAGGGGGATCACTGTTTCCCCGTCGCAGAGGGCCAGGATGCTGACCTCTTCGCCTTCCAGGTGCTCTTCAATAATCACCCGCTGCCCGGCAGGGCCAAACCGGCCGCCGAACATGGCCGTTACCGCTTCCCTGGCCGTGGCCGTGTCCGGAGCCACCACCACTCCCTTGCCGGCGGCCAGGCCGTCGGCCTTGACGACCACCGGGCCGGGATGTTCCTCCAGGTAGGCCAGGGCTGCCCCGGCCTCCATAAAGGCGGTATGGCGGGCCGTAGGGATGCCCGCCGCCTGCATTAACTCTTTGGCAAAAATCTTGCTCCCTTCCAGCCGGGCCGCCGCCCGGGAGGGGCCAAAAACAGGTAACCCTGCGGCCTGGAAGGCATCGACAATGCCGGCCACCAGGGGTGCTTCGGGGCCCACGACGGTAAGATCGATGCCTGCCTGGCGGGCAAAGGCCAAGAGACCCTCAATATCATCGGCGGCAATGGGCACACAATTAGCCAATCCGGCAATGCCGGCATTACCCGGCGCGCAATAGATTTCTGTAACCCGGGGACACCGGGCAATCTTCCACACCAGGGCGTGTTCCCGCCCGCCGCCGCCGACTACCAGGATGCGCATTTAATAGTACCTCCTTTAATGCCGGAAATGGCGGATGCCGGTAAACACCATGGCTATACTAGCGGCATCGGCTGCTTTGATGGACTCTTCGTCGCGGACGGAGCCGCCGGGCTGGATGATGGCTGTAATCCCGGCCTTAGCTGCCAGTTCCACTGTGTCGCTGAAGGGGAAGAAGGCATCAGAAGCCAGGACAGCCCCTTTCGCCCGGGCCCCGGCCTGCTCCAGGGCGATGTGCGCCGCGCCGACCCGGTTCATCTGGCCGGCACCAATGCCCAAAGTAACGCCGTCCTTAGCCACCACAATGGCGTTGGACTTGACGTGCTTCACCACCTGCCAGGCAAAGAGTAAATCCTCCATCTCCCTTGCTTCGGGTTTACGGGCCGTTACCACCTTGAGGTGCTCGGGGTCGAGGACATGGTAATCCGGCTCCTGGACCAGGAAGCCGCCGCTGACGGGCCTTACCTGGTATTCCTGGACGCGGTAGGCAGCCCTCTCGTCTGCAGCAAGCAAGCGCAGGTTGGGTTTGCTTTTAAGAATCTCCAGGGCTTCCGGGGTAAAATCAGGGGCGATGACAGCTTCCAGGAATATCTCCGTCATTTCCCTGGCTGTAGCGGCATCCACCGTCCGGTTCAGGGCGACGATGCCGCCAAAGGCGGAAACAGGATCGGCCGCGTAGGCCAGGCGGTAGGCCTGGGATGGAGTTGTAGCCCGGGCCACGCCGCAGGGATTGGTGTGCTTGATGATAGCCGCTACCGGCTCTTTAAAGTCAGAGGCCAGGTTCCAGGCAGCGTCCAGGTCCATGAGGTTGTTGTAAGAAAGCTCCTTGCCCTGGAGCTGCCGCGCCCCGGCCAGGCTGCCGGGGGATACGGCGGGCAAACGATAAAAAGCGGCCTGCTGGTGAGGATTCTCACCATAACGAAGGTCCTGGACCTTCTCGCCGCTGAGGATAAAGTGAACAGGAAAAGGCTCTTCATTGCGGATAAGGCGCTGGAAATAGGCGGCAATGGCCGCATCGTAAGCAGCCGTGTGGGCGAAGGCCGCCGCCGCCAGGCGCCGCCGGGTGGCCGTGCTTAAATTCCCCTTCTCCCGCAGTTCGGCCAGCACCTCGCTGTAGCTGGCCGGGTCAACGACCACCGCCACTCTCTCGTGATTCTTGGCTGCTGCCCGGACCATCGTTGGGCCGCCGATGTCGATGTTTTCAATGGCCTCTTCCGGCGTTACCCCTGGCCGGGCAATGGTTTCCCGGAAGGGGTAGAGGTTGACCACCACCAGGTCAATGGGCTGAATGCCCTGCTCCTGGAGCTGATCCAGGTGTTCCGGCGTCGGCCGGGCCAGGATACCCCCATGGATTTTAGGGTGGAGGGTTTTGACACGGCCGTCAAGGATCTCAGGAAAACCGGTAACGGCTGCGACTTCGGTAACGGGCAAACCGGCTGCGGTCAAGGTGCGGGCGGTACCGCCGGTAGAGATAAGCTCCCATCCCAGCTCTACCAGCCCCCGGGCCAGATCCACCAGGCCGGTCTTGTCGGAAACACTAAGAAGCGCCCTTTTCGGCATATGTATAGCTCGCCTCCTATGAAAATAACTCGACTTGCCGCCATGAGCGGCTCCTTCAAATTTTCACTGCGACCCGCCGGCCGTGGAGTTCTACCCTGCCTTCGGCCAGCCATTTGATAACCTCGGGGTAAAGGCGGTGTTCTTCCACCAGGATGCGGGCCGCCAGGGTTTCCGGGGTGTCGTCGTCCTTTACCGGTACCACCGCCTGGGCGATGATGGGGCCCGTATCGGTGCCGGCGTCAACAAAGTGGACGGTGCAGCCGGAAAACTTGACACCGTATTCCCAGGCCTGGCGCTGGGCGTTGAGGCCGGGAAAGGCCGGCAGCAGGGCCGGGTGGATGTTGATTACCGCCCCCGGAAACTGATCGAGAAAATCCTGGCTGAGGAGCCGCATAAAGCCGGCCAGGACTACCAGCTTTACCCCCTCTTTTTTCAAGACCGCCGCCAGGGCCCGGTCATAGGCCTGGCGGGATGGGTATTCCCGGGGTACGAGGCAACAGGCCTTGAGCCCCCGCTGCCGGGCCAGTTCCAGGGCACGGGCTTCCGGGCGGTCGCTGATGACCACCTGGATGCGGGCGGGGATGCGGCCGGCAGCTATAGCGTCGGCAATGGCCTCCATGTTGCTGCCCCGGCCGGAAACCAGGATGCCTATCGGTAAAGGTGCTGCAACCATTCTCTCTCCCCCGAAACTAGACTTTCTCATAGCAAAAGCCAGCCGTTTACTTTTTTATTTTAGCTCCGGCACGAACTCTACTGCTCCCCGGCCGGGTATTATTTCACCAACCACAAAAACCTCTCCCCCGGCGGCCTCTAAGCGCGCTTTTACCCTGTCAACGTCACCGGCCGCAACCACCGCCAGCATACCCAGGCCCATATTGAAGGTGCGGTACATCTCCGGTTCCGGCACTTTGCCGTTCTCCTGGATGAGGCGGAAAACGGGCGGTACCGGCCAGCTGCGCCGGTCCAGGCGCATGTTTACGTCCTTCGGCAGGATGCGGGGCGGGTTTTCCACCAGGCCGCCGCCGGTGATGTGGGCCAGGCCCTTGATTAATCCCTCTTTTATTAATGGCAACAGAGAGGCTACATATATACGGGTCGGCTCCAGCAATTCTTCCCCCAGGGCGCGGCCCAGTTCCGGCAGCTGCCGGTCCAGGGTGTAACCGGCTTCCGCCAGCAAAACCCGGCGGGCCAGGGAAAAGCCGTTGGAGTGCAGGCCGCTGGAGGCCAGGCCCAGGACCACCTGGCCGGGCCGGATGCGGCTGCCGTCCAGGAGCTCCTCCCGTTCCACGACGCCGACGGCGAAACCGGCCAGGTCGTATTCATCCTCAGGGTAAAAGCCGGGCATCTCGGCCGTCTCGCCCCCGTTCAGGGCGCAGCCGGCCCGGCGGCAGCCTTCGGCCACCCCGGCGACGATTTGGGCCACTTTTTCCGGCACCATTTTCCCTACCGCCAGGTAGTCCAGGAAGAAGAGGGGCTCGGCCCCATGAACCAGGATATCGTTGACGCACATGGCCACGGCGTCGATGCCGATGGTATCGTGGCGGTCCATGAGGAAGGCTATTTTCAGCTTCGTCCCTACCCCGTCGGTGCCCGCCACCAGCACCGGCTGCCGGTAACGGCCCGGTTCCAGGGCAAAAAGGCCGCCGAAACCGCCCAGGTCCCCCAGGACCCCCGGCCGGAAGGTCCGGCGGACATGCTCCTGCATCAACTCTACGGCGCGGTTGCCGGCGGTTATGTCCACCCCGGCGGCAGCATAGGTCAGGCCTTCGCCAGCCACTATTATGCACCTCCTTCCAGGCTGTACTTGGTCGCCTCCTCCGGGGAGGGGATGGGGATGGGATAGCGGCCGGAAAAGCAGGCGGCGCAGAAATTTTCCGCTCCCCGGCTCACGGAACGGAACAGCCCCTCCAGGCTCAGGTAATAGAGGCTGTCGGCCCCGACATGGCGGCGGATGTCCTCCAGGGAATACCGGGCGGCAATGAGCTCGCCCCGGGCGCTGGTATCAATGCCATAGTAACAGGGGTGCAAAACCGGCGGCGAGGCCACCAGCAGGTGGACCTCCCGCACCCCGGCCTGGCGCAGCATCTCCACAATCCGCCGGCTGGTAGTTCCCCGGACAATGGAATCATCGATGATAATAACCCGTTTATCTTTCAGAATTGACTTGATGGGATTGAGTTTCAAGCGCACGCCCAGGTCGCGCATCTCCTGGGTGGGCTGGATGAAGGTCCGGCCCACATAGCGGTTTTTCATCAACCCTTCGATAAAGGGTAAACCCGCCGCCTCGGCGTAACCGGCAGCGGCGGCAATGCCGGAATCCGGCACCGGGATCACCACGTCGGCCGCCACCTGGTATTCCCGGGCCAGATTGCGGCCCAGCTCCCGCCGCACCAGGTTGACAGTTTCGCCGTCCAGGATACTGTCGGGCCGGGCAAAGTAGACGTATTCAAAGATGCAGTGGGCGCTGTGGGGCGCCCGCCGTCCCTGGATGGAGTGCACCCCCTGACTGTCGATGACGACAATTTCCCCGGGCTCAATGTCACGGCAAAAAGCGGCACCCACGGTATCCAGGGCGCAGGACTCGGAGGCCAGCACCCAGGCCTCCCCCATTTTCCCCAGGCACAGGGGCCGGACGCCAAAGGGATCGCGGACGCCGATGAGCTTTTCCTCGGTCATCACCACCAGGGAATAGGCGCCCTCCAGCTCGTCCTGGCAGCGGCGCAGGGCCACCTCAATGGGCTCCTGGCTGTAGCGGGCGATAAGATTGACAATAACTTCGCTGTCGGTGGAAGACTGGAAGATGGAGCCCCTGGCTCCCAGCTCCCGCCTAAGCCGGTTGGCATTGGTCAGGTTCCCGTTATGGGCAATGGCCACCATACCCCGGAGGTAGCGGAAAACCAGGGGCTGGGCATTGACCAGGGAACTCGCCCCGGTAGTAGAATAGCGCACATGGCCGATGGCTACGCTACCCTTTAAAGCCCGGAGGTTGTCCTGGTTAAAAACCTCCGCCACCAGCCCCATGCCCTTGTGGACGGCAATTTGGCGGCCGTCGGCCACGGCAATCCCGGCGCTCTCCTGGCCCCGGTGCTGCAGGGCGAAGAGGCCGTAATAGGCCAGGCGGGCCACATCCTTGCCCGGGGCATAGATGCCGAAGATGCCGCACTCTTCATGCCAGGGCGACCGGTCCCAGGATAACTCCCTTTCCCTCACCGGGCCATCAAAGCCGGTATGCTCTCCCGCCATTGCTTCTCCATCTCCCCCAGGCTGAGATTAAACACCGTCCTGCCGTTTACCCTTACCGCCAGGGCCCGGCCGGCAGTACGGCCGATGACCGCCGCCGGCACGCCCTTCTCCCGGGCCATGGCCAGCACCCTGTCCCGGGCTGCCGGCGGGACCGCCAGCAACACCCGCGACTGGCTTTCGCTGAAGAGGAGGTAGTCCGGCCGGAGACTGCTTGCCAGTTCCACTACCGCGCCCAACCCGCCGGCCAGGGCACTTTCAGCCAGGGCCACGGCCAGGCCCCCTTCGGCGCAATCGTGGGCCGCCGTCACCAGCCCGGCGGCGATGGCCTGCCGCACAACTTCCTGGACGGCGGCTTCCCGTTCCAGGTTAAGGTCCGGCGGCCGCCCGGCCACCAGACCGTGGACAACGGCCAGGTATTCGCTGCCGCCTATCTCCGGGCAGGTCTCTCCCAGGAGAATGAGAACATCATCCTCACGGCGCCACGCCAAAGCGCAGCGTTTTTCAATATCAGCGATGAGACCCACCATACCCACCACCGGCGTGGGATAGATGGCCTCGCCTTCCGTTTCGTTGTAGAAACTGACGTTGCCGCCAGTAACCGGCGTCTGCAAAACCGCGCAGGCCCGGCTCATACCCACTACGGCCTGGTAGAACTGCCAGGCGACTTCCGGCTTTTCGGGATTGCCGAAGTTCAGGCAATCGGTAAGGCCCAGGGGACGGGCGCCTACACAGGAGAGATTGCGGGCTGCTTCAGCTACGGCAATGGCCCCGCCCGTTTCCGGATCCAGGTAGCAGTAGCGGCTGTTGCCGTCCACCGTCAGGGCCAGGCCCTTGCCGGTTCCCTTAATCCTTAAGATAGCGGCATCGCCGCCGGGTCCGGCCACCGTGTCCGTGCGTACCATGTAGTCGTACTGGCGGTAAACCCATTCTTTACTGGCTATATTGGGCGCCGCCAGGAGCTGCAAAAGCGTTTCCCCGTAATCCCCCGGCTCCGGCAGGCGGCTGAGATCCATATTTTGCAATTTATCCAGGTAAGCCGGCCGGCGCCGTTCCACCTCGTAGACAGGGCACTGGTCCGTTAAGGCCCGGGCCGGCACCTCGGCCACCACCCGGCCGCCCTCTTTAATGCGCATGATACCGTCGTCCGTCACCCGGCCGATAACCACCGCCTCCAGGCCCCAGCGCCGGCAGATGGCCTGGATCCTTGCTTCCGCGCCTTTTTTGGGCACCAGGAGCATGCGTTCCTGGGACTCCGAAAGCATCACCTCATAGGGGGTCATGCCCTCTTCCCGCCGGGGCACCAGGGCGACGTCGATTTCCATTCCCGTTCCGGCCCGGGACGCCATTTCGCAGGAAGAGCTGGTGATCCCGGCCGCGCCCATATCCTGCATGCCGATGATTAAATCTTCTTTAATTATTTCCAGGCAGGCTTCAATGAGAAGTTTCTCCCGAAAGGGGTCGCCTACCTGGACCGAAGGCCGGCGTTCTTCGGAGGCCTGGGTCAACTCCTCAGAAGCAAAGGTAGCGCCGTGGATGCCGTCGCGGCCGGTACGGGCGCCCACCAGCATGACGGCATTGCCCACCCCGGCGGCCCGGCCGCGGCGGATGTCTTTTTGCTCGATAAGGCCCACGGCCATGGCGTTGACCAGAGGATTGCCGGCATAAGATGGATCAAAATATACTTCCCCGGCCACCGTGGGCAGGCCCAGGCAGTTGCCGTAAAAGGCGATACCGGCCACCACGCCGTTCATAAGATAGCGGGTAACCGGGTCATTCGGGGGGCCGAAGCGCAGGGAGTCCAGGACGGCGATGGGCCGGGCCCCCATGGCAAAGATATCGCGGACAATGCCCCCCACGCCGGTGGCCGCTCCCTGGAAAGGCTCTATGGCCGAGGGGTGGTTGTGGCTTTCGATTTTAAAGACTACCGCCTGGCCGTCGCCGATGTCGATGATGCCGGCGTTTTCCCCCGGCCCCTGGAGGACCCAGGGGGCTTTGGTGGGAAAGAGCTTTAACACCGGCCGGGAGTGCTTGTAGCCGCAGTGCTCCGACCACATGACGGCAAACATGCCCACTTCCACATGATTGGGCTCCCGGCCCAGGATTTCTTTAATACGTTCAAATTCCTCGTCCTTAAGGCCCATCTGCCGGTAAACTTCAGGCTCCAAGGCGCTCCCCCCTCTGCCACCAGTCAACTATAGAAGCAAAAAGTTCCCGGCCGTCGGTACCGCCCAGGAGGCTTTCGGCGCAACGTTCCGGGTGGGGCATCATGCCCAGGATATTGCCCTCCCGGTTAACAATGCCGGCGATATTGCCCACCGAACCGTTGGGATTGGCCGCCGGCGTCACTTCTCCGTCCTGATTGCAGTAGCGGAAAATAATCTGCCGGTTGGCCTCAAGTTCGGCCAGGGTGGCGGCGTCGGCATAATAGTTACCTTCACCGTGGGCAATGGGAATGCGGACGACCTGGCCCTCCCGGAAGCGGTTGGTAAAGGGGGTGGCGTTCTTTTCCACCCTTAAATAGGTCCACTGGCAGCGAAACTGGAGGCAGTCATTGCGCCGCATGGCCCCCGGCAGGAGGCCGGCCTCCAACAGGATCTGGAAGCCGTTGCAGATGCCCAGCACCAGGCCGCCGGACCTGGCAAAGTCAATGACTGCCGGCATAATAGGGGCAAAGCGGGCGATGGCCCCGGCCCGGAGGTAATCGCCGTAGGAAAAGCCGCCGGGCAGCACCAGGCAGTCGTAACCGGCAACTTCGGTATCGCCGTGCCAGAGGTAGTCCACCGGCTGGCCCAGGACGGACCCCAGGGCGTGGTAAACATCCTGGTCGCAGTTGGAGCCGGGAAAGACGATAACGCCGAACTTCATGGTTGTTCCTCCATTTTATCTACCGGACTATACCCCACCGATCGCCGCGCCGCGCTCAAGCCTTGCCACCGGCGCCGGCAGGTTCTTCCAGGGTAAAGCGGTATTGTTCGATCACCGGGTTGGCCAGGAGCCGCCGGCACATCTCTTCCACCTGCCGCCCGGCTTCCTGCCGGTCGTCCAGGTCCAGCTGCACTTCCAGGTACTTGCCGACGCGTACCGCAGTTACCCCCTCATACCCCATGGCTTTGAGGCCGCCCATGACAGCCTCGCCCTGGGGGTCGAGGACGCCGGGTTTTAAGGTGACGTAAATTTTAGCCAGGAACATAACTATCGTCCTCCATATTTATTGCAACAGCCTCTCCACCCGGCTTAACACTTCTTCATAGGCGTCTTCAACGCCGCCCAGGTCGCGGCGGAAGCGGTCCTTGTCCAGTTTTTCCCCGCTGGTGCCGTCCCAGAAGCGGCAGGTGTCGGGAGAAATCTCATCGGCCAGGAGGACCTGGCCGTGGAAAAGGCCAAACTCCAGCTTGAAGTCCACCAGGACCAGGTCGGCCGGCTGCAAGAATTCCGTCAGCAGCTCATTAACCTTCCAGGCGCAGCTTTCCATTTCTTCAATCTGGCTTGCGGTGGCCAGCTCCAGGGCGGCAATGTGGTAGTTGTTAATCATGGGGTCATGGAGTTCATCGGATTTATAGTAAAACTCCAGCACCGGGCGCTTGAGGGGTGTCCCTTCCGCCAGGCCCAGGCGTTTGGCCAGGCTACCGGCGGCAATGTTCCGGGCCACAACTTCCACCGGGATGATATCTACCGCCCGCACCAGGAGCTCCCGGGGGCCTGTCTGTTCAATAAAATGAGTGGGGATGCCCCGGCGGGAAAGCATCTGGAAAAACAGAGCCGACAGCCGGGCATTGATCTCGCCCTTGCGGGCAATGGTGCCTTTTTTCAGGCCGTCAAAGGCCGTGGCGTCGTCCTTGAATTCTACCAGGTACTGGTCGGGGTCACCCGTGCGGTAGACCCGTTTGGCTTTACCTTCATAGAGCAGCTCTCCTTTAGCAGGCATGGATATTCCCCCTTATTCCAATCCCGCGCGGCGGAAAATGTAGTCCACGTGGCGCAGGTGGTAGTCGTAATCAAATAAAGCCTCGATTTCCTTCCGGTCCAGGTGAGCCATAATATCCTGATCCTTTAAGACCAGCTCTTTAAAGGGCTGGCGGGTCTGCCAGGCCTGCATGGCATTGCGCTGCACCCAGGCGTAGGCTGTCTCCCGCAAAACGCCTTTGTTCACCAAGGCCAGGAGAACCCGCTGGGAAAAGACCAGGCCGTGGGTGGCTTCAAGATTCCGGCGCATATTCTCCGGGTAGACATTGAGGCCGGCTATAATCTCGGTGAATTTGACCAGCATGTAGTCCAGCAGAATGGTGCTGTCGGGAATAATCACCCGCTCGACGGAAGAATGGGTGAGATCCCGCTCGTGCCAGAGAGCGATATTTTCCATGGCCGCCAGGGCATTGCCCCGCAACACCCTGGCCAGGCCCGCCACCCGCTCGCACATGATGGGGTTGCGTTTGTGGGGCATGGCCGAGGAACCCTTCTGCCCTTGAGCAAAGGGCTCTTCAACTTCTAAAATATCAGTCCGCTGCAGGTTGCGGATTTCTGTAGCCATTTTCTCCAGGGAACTGCCGATGACAGCCAGGGTGGTCAGGAACTGGGCGTGACGGTCGCGCTGGATGATCTGGGTGGAAACGCTGGCCGGTTTAAGACCCAGGCGACGGCAGACGTGCTCTTCCACCCGGGGATTGATATTGGCAAAAGTGCCGACGGCGCCGGATATTTTGCCGACACTGATAATTTCCCTGGCCTGTTCCAGCCTGGTTATATGCCGGTCTACTTCCATGACCCAGAGGGCCATTTTCAGGCCAAAGGTGGTGGGCTCGGCGTGGACACCGTGGGTGCGGCCGATCATCAGGGTGTATTTATGTTCCCGGGCCTTTTTGACGAGTTCGGACCGCAGTTGCCGCAGGCGTCTGAGGAGCAGGTCGGCGGCGTCCCGCATCTGCACCGCCAGGGCCGTATCCAGGACGTCGGAGGAGGTCATGCCCAGGTGAATATACTTGGAGGCGTCACCCACCTTTTCCGCAACGGCAGTAAGAAAGGCCAGGACGTCGTGGCGGGTGGTGGCTTCAATTTCATTGATCCGGTCAATGTCAAAATCGGCCTTGGCCTTGATCTCTTCCAGGGCGGCCGGCGGGATCTGGCCTAGCTCGGCCCAGGCTTCGCAGGCATAGATCTCAATAGCCAGCCAGGTGCGGAATTTGTGTTCTTGTTCCCAAATTTTCCCCATTTCCGGCAAGGTGTAGCGTGCAATCATTTTTTCCCCTCCCGTAAATAACCCTCGATGCCCAGCTGCGCCAGTTTAGCATCCCGGGCCGCCACTTCCCGGGCCAGCTCTTCTTTATAGGCCGCCAGGCGCGCCTTTAGCTGCGGGTCATGAACGGCGAGAATCTGGGCCGCAAGTATTGCGGCATTGGCCGCCCCGTCTATGGCTACGGTGGCCACCGGGATGCCTTTAGGCATCTGTACCATGGCGTAGAGGGAGTCCACCCCGCCCAGGGCCGCCGTCTTGATAGGAACGCCAATGACGGGCAGGGTGGTCACGGCGGCCAGGACACCGGCCAGGTGGGCCGCCCCGCCGGCGCCGGCGATGAGGACTTTGAGCCCCCGGCCGGCTGCATTGCGGGCGTATTCCAGGGCAGCATCGGGCGAGCGGTGCGCGGATAGGATCCTTACTTCATAAGGAATCTGGAAGCGCTCCAAGAAGCCTGCGGCCTGGGTCATAACCGGCAAATCGGAGTCACTGCCCATGACAATACCAACATGTGCCATGTTCATTAAATTTCTTCTCCTTCCTTATATTTTAGCATTTGTTTTATCATCCCCCTTTATCCTTTTTGCTGCCGCCCAATATACCTCTTGCCGGCCGGCAAACTAAAGAACCCAGGCCGGGGTAGGTCACGCAACACTGAAACCTACCCGCCTGGGTTTTTATCCCTCCGGTGTAGCACAAAATGTGCCTGTACCACTCGGACCTGGCCGCGAAATAACCTTCGCGCGGAACCCTGAGGTACACTTTCAGGCTGTAGCCAGGGCAATTTACGGTTGCCCGGTAGAAACTTGGGAGCCCTATTCCCCCAATTATACAGTCCGTTACCATATTTACTTTTCGACCCCATAATAACAAATGGGGTAACAACTGTCAATAAGCTTTCATGTTTTCCCACCCGTCTTCTGTTAGAAGGGCGCCGGCAAAAGGCATCCACCGTCTATTCCCTGGTGACCAGCACCTGCTGCCTGGTTTCTGACCAGTGGACCTTGTACCCCAGGGCCTCGGCGACATAGCGGGCCAGGAGGAAAACCCGATCGTAACGGTTCAGGAGGGCTACATCCAGGGGTTCCCGGCGGCCGTCGCGTTCCATTTCCGCGCGGCCGGGATAAAACTTCAGGATATGGCCGGCACTACTCAAAGTCACCGTTTGGCTGGCGGGGTCCCAGCCAATCCCCGCCTCGGGAACACCCAGGGCCATGGCCAGGTAGCGCAGGGGAACGTAGGTACGGCCGTTTTCCAGCAGAGGTGCGACATCCATCTCTTGCACCTGGCCGTTGCTGCTGCAACTTTTTTGCCCCAGGGTAAAGATGGCCACCGGCACGGCGCTTCCATAAATAGTAAAGGCGCGGCTCACTGCTTCCCGGCCCTGGCTGTAACAGGATAGACCGATAAGGAACCCCTCCTGCAAACCTTTCCTCAAGCGGCAAAAATTACGCTGCCCAAACTTATACTTTCTTAATATTTCTCCACCACTTTTATGTTTTAATATAAGGAGGTAGGGACAAACCCTGCTACATTTCTCAGGAGGTGCTTTGATGTTTCGTCGTCACAAGTTAAGATACTTGCTCCTCATCTTCGTCCTGGCCGCACTGGTGGTTTTTCCCCTGGTGGCCCAGGCCATGAACTACCCGGTACAGCCCGGCGATACCCTGTGGCTGATTGCCCGGCGTTTTGGTACCAGCATAGAGGCTTTAAAAAGCAGCAATAATTTAAGCAGCGATATTATTTATCCGGGCCAGAACCTTTATATCCCCGATGGGGCTGCAGCAAATACCCCCGACTACACCCCCCTGAAAAAGCAAATTGAGGAGTATCTGGCCGGCCAGCCGGGAACTTACGGCGTCTTTTTTAAAGACCTTATTTCCGGCCAGTCCTTCGGCATCAATGCCGATACACGGCTGCCTGCTGCCAGCACGGTAAAGCTGCCGACCGTCCTGTTTATCAATCACCTGGTCGCCCAGGGCAACCTGGACTGGCAGCAAAAGCTGACCTATAACAGCGCCACCGACTACCAGGGCGGCAGCGGCATCCTGCAGTTCAGTGTCAAAGATGGGGACAAGCTTACCTTAAGAACCTTAACCACCATGGCCATTACTACCAGCGACAATATTGCTTACAATATGCTGCGCAACTTTGTCGGCAAAGGCAGTATTGCCAGTTTTATGCGGAGCCTAGGTGGCCAAACCGTCTTTCCTGACGGCCAAAACTTGAGTACGGCCCGGGATATGGCAACCTATGTCCAGGCCGCCCTGGACTTTGCTAAAGTCAACCCCGACGGCCGCCGGCTCCTGGACGATATGGCCAACGGCATTTATAACGAAGGTATCCCCTTGATGATACCCGCAGGTGTTACCGTGGCCCACAAGGAAGGGTTCATCTGGGGCAGCCCGGCTGATGTCGGAGTAGTATTCGGCTCCCGGCCCTTTATTATCACCGTCCTCTCCCAGGGAGTCGAAGATCCTGACAAGGGCTTTGCCAATATAGCCACCATCACGAAAATGATGTACGACTACCAGGAAAACCTAGCCCGGAATTAGTAAGAGAGAAGTTTTTAAGGGCGACGAGAAATTTTTAGGTAAGCGCTAGCGAGAAGGATACAAAAAATATACATCGAAAATATTAGTTAGTACACAATGAAAAAAATTTGTGCACTTAACGGTTAATTGTTCCCATTGTAAACTCACATTAAGGATTCTGCTGTAATCACCCCGCCTCGCGTCGCCCGGCGATTCCCGGGCGGATTGAAGGAAAGAGGAAATGTAACTCTGTAAAGATTTGTACGGGCCTAAAAATGACGCCATCCGTAAATCATTGCCGGTCGTGAGGAGGGCGGTAACAATGCCGGTGCTGAGTTTGAGCGAAAGAGTGGAAGATCTCCAAATAAAAACGAAGATGGAAAAAGAGCTTCTCCAGAGACTGTTAAACTCTTTTTCTTATGCCACAAAGATGTTTTCCGCCATAACAGATTTAGAAGGCAATTACCTTCTCTCCTCCGAACAGGGTGATTGCGAGTTCTGCCAGCTGGTTAAATCGAGTCCATGTGGGATGGCGCGTTGCCGTAGCTCTTATGCCTGGGCCGGAGAACAGGCCCTCAAATGGAAAGAGCCCTATATTTTTAAGTGCCATGCCGGCCTTATCTCTTGGGTCTGCCCTTTTTTCTACAGAGACAAACATATCGGGAATTTTATCTGCGGCCAGGTGATGATGTGGCAGCCAGCCGAATTCTGTCATCACTGGATCAGGGAACTAGCGGGTGAGATAGGGCAGGACCCCGACATTTTATTGCATTCCTTAGACAGGGTTAAGTCGGTGACATCGGTAGAGATACAGGCCGCGGCCGATCTGGTGTTTATCATTGCCAGTTACGTAGCCAGGAGCGAGGGCGAGATCTTTGACTTCCAGCAAAAATTACGAAGGGTCGGTTCCTGGATATGGGCGGAAAACAAGAAACAAAAGGTTGCCGGGAGCCGGTCCATCGGTGGCAACACAGAGCAGGATCTGAACAAACTAGGGAACCATATTTTTATCGAAATCAGGCGAGCCAATATCGACAAGGCTAAAAAGCTGCTGGAGCAGCTAGTCCTGCAGATTTTTATTCAGAGCAAAGGGCAGCTGGAAGTTATCAAAGGACGCAGCCTGGAGCTTCTGAGTTTCTTCATCCGCACGTCCACCGAATACGGGGTAAAGTTCGGGGAAGTAATCCGCTTGAGCGATCTGAAACTGAAGGAGTTAGATGAAGCCGACACCGTGGAGAAGGTCGTCCTCTGGCTTCTGGCAGTGGGAAACGCCTTCATCGAGTTGATCGCGGCAAAGAACTCGAGCGAGGGAGAGGACATTATCAACAGAGTTGTCGATTATATCCAGAAAAACTATAGTTCCGAGAGCCTCTCTGTTAAAGAAATCGCTAGAGCCAGCTACATTAGCCCGGCATATCTGGGTCAGCTATTTAAAAAGAAGATGGGCTATTCCCTCAAAGAGCACATCAACAAAGTGAGGATTGAGGAGGCGAAGCTCCTGCTCAGGCAAACCGAGCAGACCATCGAGTCGGTAGCCATACAGACAGGATTTAAAGAGCGCAGTTATTTCTGCAAGGTTTTCAAGAAAATCACCGGCTTGAGCCCCAACGAGTACAGGAGGAAGAATTTCTTTCCATTGGCCTGAATCCCAAAACTGCCCGTGCGAACACCGCACGGGCAGCCAGTCCTTCCCTTTCAACAGGCACAATCCCTTTCC
The DNA here is from genome assembly GCF_006538365.1 of Moorella sp. E308F. Taxonomy (NCBI): domain Bacteria; kingdom Bacillati; phylum Bacillota; class Clostridia; order Neomoorellales; family Neomoorellaceae; genus Neomoorella; species Moorella sp. E308F. Next base: position 281,177 of record NZ_BJKN01000001.1, read on the forward strand.
CGCTCATTGCTCCGGCTCACCAGAGATTGGGCGATACTAATGGCCTCACGGGCTGAGCTGGCGTAGGCATCCGCCCCGATGGACTCCGCAAATTCCCTCGTCACAGGCCCTCCCCCAACCAGCACCCTGACGCTCTTGCGCAGGTGGTGCTTCTCCAGGGCTTTGATTACCCTGGCCATTTCTCCCATGGTTGTGGTCAATAATGCCGACATAGCCAGGATTTCCGGGCGGTGCTGCTCCACCGACCTGACAAATTCCGCCGGCGAGACATTCACACCTAGGTCGACAACCTCAAACCCGGCGTAACTCAGGGACAGAGCCACCAGGTTTTTCCCGATGTCGTGGATATCCCCTTCCACAGTGCCGATGACTATTTTCCTCCGCTTATGCAGGCCTTTTTTAATGTAAGGTTTCAAGGCGAACAGACCGGCCTCTATGGCGTGGGAAGCGTTGATGACATCGGGGATATAAAAATCTGCCCCCTGGTATTTATCCAGGGTCTGGACGGTTGCCGGTATCATAGCCTCCTCCAGGATCTCGTCGGCGCTCATACCAATCTGCAGCCCCGAGCTAATGGATTTCAATACGCCATCGGCATCTCCCCTCAGGATGGCAGAAATGATATCCTGGAATATTTGGGCACGACCGCTCAAGGTATCACCGGCTTTCCTTTTTGTTCCTTTTATTAATAAATTATACACGACAATTCACTATAAATTAGCCACAACTTGTTGCCTTTTTTTCATGATCTTAAATATTATCATAAAGTATAATGCAAGCAAGAACCCAAGAAATGGTTCTGAGGGATCTAAAACTATCGAAAAGGGTGTGATAAGCGTAGTTGACTTATTATTTTAAGTTTAACACAATTTTATCGTTAAAGAAAGCTGGATTAATCCATACCGGGTTTGGAGGTGGCAGCCGATGCTCATTGTAGGAGAATTGATCAACACCAGTCGCAAACCGATTAAAGAGGCAATTGAAAAAAAGGATGCCGCTTACATTCGCGACATCGCGGTGCAGCAGGCGCAGGCCGGAGCGGATTACATCGATATTAACTGCGGAACGATGGTTCACAATGAACCGGAGATTATGGCCTGGCTGGTCAACACTGTGAAGGAAGCAGTGGACGTTCCCCTGTGTATCGACAGCCCCGATCCCCAGGTACTGGCGACGGGATTGAAGCTGGCGACAAAAGGCCGGCCTATGTTAAACTCCATCACCGCGGAACCGGATCGGTTTGAGGCAGTTTTGCCCATCATTAAAAGCTTCAATGCCAAAGTTGTGGCCCTCTGCATGGATAACGACGGGATACCCTCCACTGCGGAAAAGCGAATCGAGATCGTCAAGAAGCTGGTAGAAGACCTGACAGCAGCCGGGGTTGCGAGGGACGACATCTATATCGACCCGCTGGTAAAGCCCCTCAGCACCAACGACCAGGCGGGGTTGGAAGTGATCGAAGCCGTCGGCTTTATCAGGCAGGCTTACCCCGAGGTGCACATTATCTGCGGTCTCAGCAACGTCAGTTTCGGGCTGCCCAACAGGCGGGTCATCAACCAGGTCTTCATGGTGCAACTGATGACCGCCGGTATGGACTCTTACATCCTGGATCCGCTGGACAGGGAGATGATGGGCTTCTTCCACGCCTCCAGGGCGCTGCTGGGGAAAGACCCTTTCTGCACCGGCTACCTGAAGGCCCACCGCAGCGGGTTGTACAGGCGTGACTGATAGCGGCCGTGCCCGGTATCCCGGCAATAATACCGGCCGTATCCTCTTCCCATTACGTCTCAATTAACAATCATTAAAAAAGGAGGATTTGCCACGATGGCCAGCTTTGAAGAACTGTCACAGGCGGTATTCGAGGGTGATGAAGCACAAGTGGTGGAATTGACTAAGAGCTTGTTGAGCGGCGGAGCGGAACCCCTGGAAGTGATCAACAGGGGCCTGATCGCCGGCATGGACAGGGTCGGTGTCCTGTTCAAGAACAACGAGATGTTCGTACCGGAGGTCCTAATGTCGGCCAGGGCCATGAACGCCGGGGTGGAGGTGATCAAGCAGAGCCAGCGAGCCTTTGACATGCCGTCCATCGGGAAAATTGTGCTGGGAACCGTCAAGGGTGATCTGCACGACATCGGTAAAAACCTGGTGGGTATGATGTTGGAGAGCGCTGGTTTCACGGTTTACAACCTGGGGGTGGACATCGACCCGGATAAGTTCGTAGAGGCGGTAAAGAAATACCAGCCGGACATCGTGGCCATGTCCGCCCTGCTGACCACCACCATGATGAACATGAAGTCAACCATCGATGCTCTGGTCGCCGCTGGGTTGAGGGAACGGGTGAAGGTAATCGTCGGCGGGGCGCCTATCAGCCAGGATTTTGCGGACGAAATCGGAGCGGACGGATATGCCCCCGACGCCGCTTCGGCCACCGAACTCTGCAGGCGGCTGCTTGAGTAAGACAGCCGGCCGGGTTGACCTGTCGATGCAGGAAGCCCGGTCGGCAGCCCGTGGTAAAGCCAGATGACCCCCACGGAACCCTGGATTAATTATTATGGAGGGAGCCATAATGGATTACAAGCCTGTTAAAACCTTCAGTGAACTGGCGGTCAAATCCCTTGATGATTTCGTCTACGGGATTGCGCCCCATCCCGTGAAAGCAAAAAACGGTATGGTGATCGGCGGAGGGACTGTTTACCCCGAGATCAACATGACCCTCCCACCGATGAATATTGAGGAAAGCACCATGCCCGAAGTCAGAAGGCAGTATGCGGAGATGATTGAGGGGATTTTAAAGCGGGCAAAGGACCTGTACGCGCCAGGCATCATCGTGGAACTGGAACTGCTCCCAGAGGCTACCATGAAGCCCGAGTGGGGCATCGAAATTAACAAGATCCTGCGGGACAAGATGCACGAGTATGAGGATAAGTACGGGTTAAAAAGCCTCCTGAGGTGTACTCCCAACGACACCAGGGAGATTCTGAGGCCGCCGCTGATGAAGCGGGGCGAACTCCTGGAAAACATGTTAATCACCTTTGAGAAATGCGCCGAGGACGGGGCTGATATCCTGTCCATCGAGTCCACGGGCGGTAAGGAGGTCCACGATGAAGCGCTTGTCACCTGCAATATCAGGAAGGCCATCTTTGCCCTGGGTGTCCTGGGGGTCAGGGACATGCGGTTCCTCTGGTCCAATATAGTCAGGATCGCCGAACGAACCGGCACTATAGCCGGTGGAGATACGGCATGCGGGTTTGCCAACACCGCCCTCGCCCTGGCGGAACAGGGAATGATCCCCAGGGTGTTTGCGGCAGTGGACAGGGTGGCCACCATCCCCAGGAGCCTGGTGGCATTCGAAATGGGTGCCATCGGGCCTGATAAGGACTGCGGCTATGAGGGGCCATATATGAAAGCCATCGCCGGGGTACCCATTTCCATGGAAGGCAAAACGGCGGCATGTGCCCATTTAAGTGCCATCGGCAACATCGCCGCCTGTGTGTGCGACATGTGGAGCAACGAATCCGTCCAGAACGTCAAGCTGCTGAGCGCTCCGGCACCCGTGGTATCCACGGAACAGCTCATCTACGACTGCCGGCTGATGAACGAAGCGGCGGCGGACGGGCGCAGCTTCGCCCTGAAGATGCGGGACTGGCTGGCCGCCTCCGATTCCAGGCTGGATCCCCAGGCCTACGTCCTGAGGCCGGACATCGTGCTGGAGATCAGCCAGGAGCTGGTTAAGGAAAAGGATGCTTTCGTTGCCACCAAAAAGGCGGCCACCCTGGCAGTGGAGGTCATCAAGCGTGGCCTGGCCCGGGGTGAAGTTCAGGTGCCCCCCAGAGAGAAGAAGTGGCTGGATATCATCAGCACCCAAATCGAAACAATACCCGACGACGGGGAAAAGTTCTGGTACGAAATACAAAAAGAACTCGATCTTAAAAAATGGCGGCCGGAAGAATACGATCTAGAAGTAACCACTGCCTAAGCAGCTTCCGCCTGGAACCAGGGGCGGGAATCTCAGGAAATTCATGGAAGGAGGGCGCTCCTGAACATGGAGAACCTTAAAGCGCGGCAACGCCCGCCTCCCGGCTTTGGCGCTTATCCCTATATGTTCCGCGCCACCTCGTAGGCGTCCCAGATGGCTCCCATAATGTTCCGGGGTTCCCGGGAGTCGCCGATGAGATAAAGGCCAGGCATCTTGCCCATCAGGGCGCGGTAAAGTCCCTGCTCGGGCGTAAACCCTGCCGCCACGACTACCGTATCGGCAGGGAGGGTTGTTCTATGGAAGGATCTGTCAATCAGAATAACGCCCGCGTCAGTTACCTCTAGCAGGCCGGTACCGGTTCGCCATTCCACCCCTTGATAGCGGAGCATCTCTATGAGCATGATCCGGTTCATATAGGGCACGGGGAGGCCGGCCCGCATCAGGTCGTCCAGGATCTCAATTATCGTCACCTGCTTGCCCTGCCGGGCCAGCCAGAGGGCGGTTTCGCACCCGGCCAGCCCGCCGCCGATGATCACCACCTTAGCGCCGGCCTGCTTTTTGCCCAGCAGAATATCAGTTGCCGTGCCTACCTTTTCTTTGTCAATGCCGGGGACGTCGGGCATGGCCGGTTTGGAGCCGGTGGCCACAACAACGGCGTCGGGGTTTTGCTCCAGGACCAGTTCCGGGGTAACTTCCCGGTTCAGGTTGATCTCGACCTGCAGTTCCCGCAGTTCGGTTTTATACCATTCCAACAGGCGCGCGTCGTCTTTTTTGAATTCCGGCACGGCGGCAGCGATGACATGGCCGCCCAGTTGATCACTCTTTTCGTAAAGGGTTACCTGGTGTCCCCTCAGGGCGGCCACCCGGGCCGCCTCCATGCCGGCCACGCCGCCGCCGATAATCATTACCTTCCGGGCCGAACTTGCCCGCTCGATGCCGTACTCTTTTTCCCGGCCGCAGGCAGGGTTCACGGCGCAGGACAGGGGCCGGCCCAGGAAGCCCCGCCCCAGGCAGCCGTCATGGCAGCCAATGCAGGGCCGGATCCTGTCAACCCGTCCCGCTATTACTTTGCTGGCCCATTCAGCATCGGTTAACAGCCCCCGGCCGATGGCTATCATGTCCGCCTTGCCTTCAACCAGGGCCTGCTCGGCCAGTTCCGGTACTTCCATCCGGCCGGCGACGATCACCGGGACCTTAACCGCTTCTTTTAGCTTTTGGGTTAAAGGCAGGTAACAGCCGTGCTCTTGATAGAGGGGCGGGTGGGCCCAGTACCAGGCGTCATAGGAACCGGCGTCGGCGTCAAAGCCGTCGTAACCTGCTGCTTCCAGGATCCTGGCGGCCGCCAGCGCTTCTTCCACGTCGCGGCCTTTTTCGGTAAACACTTCCCCGGGCAGTCCTCCCTGGCGCCAGTCCTTGATAAAATTCTTGATGCTGAACCTTAGGAGGACGGGGAACTCTTTCCCCACCCTCTTTTTAATCTCCTGCACTATTTCGATGGGGAAAGTGAGCCTGCCCCGCAAGTCGCCGCCGTATTTATCCGTGCGGCGGTTGAACAGGGCGATGGTGAACTGGTCGAGGAGATAGCCCTCATGCATGGCATGAATCTCTACCCCGTCAAACCCGGCCTCTACGGCTATCTCGGCCGCCTCACCGGCCCTTTTGACCAGTGTTTCGACTTCCCTGGTTGCCAGCTCCCGGCAAGTTATAGCCGGTTCCCAAAAATTAGGAATGGCTGAAGGGGCAACGGGTTCTCCCGCCAGCATAACCGGCGAGGCCACCCGGCCAAAACCCATACCCAGCTGCAGGAATATCCTGGTTCCATAGGCGTGTACCCTTTCCGTCAGCTCGCCTGCCGTGGCGATAAAGTGAAAGGGGTTTACGGATATGTTGGGTACCAGCCCGGGTTTGAAGGGTTCGATTTCGTTTTCAATCTTGGTGACACTGGTGATGATTAACCCGGTGCCCCCCCTGGCCCGTTCAATATAATAATCTATGGCTCGCTCTGAAAAGCAGCCGTCCGGGGTCACCAGGCCCAGGACACCCATGGGGGCCATGGCAATTTTATTCTTTACTTCTACCTTACCTATCTTAATGGGTTCAAAAAGTCTGGTATAGGCTGCCACAATAATTAACCTCCTGCTTTTATCCAGTTAGTTTTGGTACTCACGATAATTATTGTGCACCAATACCAGCCATTTATAAGCCCTTTCTTTTTTATTCGCCCGACTCCTTGTCCCACCGCAAGCCACGGTAACTGGGGTGACGCAGGCGGCCGTCCGGCGTCTGTTCCAGGTACTCCACGGTACAGACCAGGCGCGGTTCCACCCAGCGGGGCCGGGTCAGGCCCGGCACGGGTTCTCCAAAGGGCGGCGGCACCGGCTTGAGTTTTTTTAACTCCGCCAGCAACCTCTGTTCTTCTTCCCGGTCAAAGCCGGTGCCCACCTTGCCCCGGTAGGCCAGGCGCCCCTGCCGGTAGGTGCCCAGAATGAGGGCACCTAAACGTCGCCCGCCGGTCCCGGGCTCGTACCCCACAATGATAAATTCCTCCTGGCGGGTATGCCGGATTTTGCGCCAGTGGGAGGAACGCCGGCCGGGAAGGTAGGGGCTGTCTTTGGCCTTGGCCATGACTCCCTCCAGGCCCTGCCTGACGCAGGCCGCAAAGAAGGTGGTGCCGTGGGTCTCAATAAAGCTGGAGATAACCAGGTTGTCCCCCGGCCGCACGGCTTCCTGGAGCAAACCTTTACGCCAATACAGGGGCCGGGGCATGATGTTTTCGCCCCAGCAGTAAAGGAGATCGAAGGCGACAAAAACGGCCGGGTTTTGCCGAGTGGCCTGCCGGATTTTCAGGGGGTCGGCCAGTCTCCCCCTGGCCTGGAGGCGGCTGAAGGAGGGTCGGCCTTTCTCTCCCGGGATAATTATCTCCCCGTCCAGGACCGCCGGCTGCATCCTGACCCACCGGTGCAGGCCGGCCAGCTCGGGAAAAGCCGGGGTGATGTCCAGGAGGTTGCGGGACTGGAGGATAGTTTTCCGGTCCAGGTAAGCCAGGCAGCGGTAACCGTCCCATTTCACCTCATAAATAAAGTCGGGGGAATCAAAGGGACGGCCGGCCACGGCCAGCATGGGCTTGATTTGAAATACCGGAAGCCGGCCGCCATTCTCCCCCGTCATGAGGTCTTGCGCCGCCGGCGGAGTTTCTTTGCTTCTTCATCCCCGGCACCGGCGGCCTTTTCCTGTTTGGCCAGTTCAATGCTGGCCTTCAGGGCTTCCATCAGATCGACCACTTTCCCTGTTGCGGGCCGCGCCGGTACCGCCACCTCTTTACCGGCGACTTTAGCTTCGATAATCTCCAGGAGGGCCTGCCGGTACGCGTCGGTATATTTCTCCGGCTCAAACCGGGCCGCCAGGTTGTTAATCAGGGTGACGGCCATTTTGACCTCATTTTCATGGAGCTTGACCTCAAAGTTTAATTCCGGCAGCTGCTCTGCCGCCCTGACCTCCCGGGGGTAAAACATGGTGTGCATTACCAGGGTCCTGCCGGAAACCCTTACCGCCGCCAGGGATTCCCTGGTCCTTAAACTTACCCTGGCTATGGCGATTTTTCCTGTAGCCTCCATGGCCTGCCGCAGCAGGGCATAGGCTTTCTGCCCCATCTCGCCTGGTACCAGGTAATAAGCCCTGTCAAAATAAATGGGGTCAATCTCCTCCAAGTCGACAAAGTCGAGGATGTTAATGCTCCGGGTTGTATCCTGGGGAATTCCTTCCAGGTCTTCCTCCTGCAAAATTACATACTTGCCCTTTTCGTATTCGTAGCCCCGGACGATCTCCTCCGGGGGAACCTCTACCTGGCAGTAGGGGCAGTATTTGCGGTACTGGATGGGCGTCCTGCACCTGGCGTGCAGGTAGTTGAACTTGAGATCGCTGCTTTCGGTAGCTTTATAGAGTTTTACCGGCACATTGACCAGGCCAAAGCTTATCGCGCCTTTCCAGAGGGGGCGCACGGCTCTCACCTCAAGGTTTCCAGCGGTAACCCGGGCCGCTCCCGGCACCAGCTACCTTTGCGCCCCGGGCTTTGCCTGTAGTATCTCCGCCCGGCAGGCAGGCAATACGCCGGTGTGGGCCAGTTCCAAGAAGCTCGTTGATGCTGGCTTCAAAGCCCCTTCCCCTAACGGCGGCATGAACAACAGTTGGCTGAAGGCAGGCTATCAGGTAGTTAAGTAGAAATCACTTACTTAATAAGGAGCCTATGGCCAAGGCTCCCTTTAACTATACCGGCCTGCGGGGTTTATTTGTTTCTTTCAAGGCAGGCCAGCCAAAAATGCGCGCCAGCTGGCTGTATATCCACTTGGATTCCTTTGTCAGCAAGGGCCCTAGAATGGCCAGAAACAACACATATAAGGCTGCGAAGGGTTGTAGCACCGGCAGTAACCCGCCGGTCTTTGCCAGATTGGCGAGAATGATGGAGAATTCCCCGCGGGGGGTAATGGTAAGCCCGATATTGGTACACCCCCGGTACGAATAACCGGCCATCCGCCCGGCAAGAATACCGGCAAGAAAATTACCTGTTAATGTTGCCGCGACGGCAGCCAGGACCGGCCCGACGGCGCCTCCCAGGGTTAAAGGGTCGATGCTCAAACCGAAGCTGAAAAAAAACAGGGCCCCGAAAAAATCACGGAACGGCACGACAATATGCTCGATGCGGTCGAGATGGTCTGTCTCGGCCAAAATTAAACCCACCAGCAGGGCGCCAATAGCTTCCGCCACATGGATAGTCTCGGAAAAACCGGCTACCAGGGTGAGGAAAGCGAAGACCATGAGCATAAAAACTTCATCGGAAGGAACGTTAAACAGCCTGTTAATTAACGGTGCCAGTTTGCGGCCGGCGAGGATTAAGCCCAGCATAAATCCCAGGGCAAGGGAGGTAGATTTCAACACGCTCGCCGGTGAGGCCGAACCTGTAAGGACCAGACCGGAAATGATGGATAGATACACTGCTACGAATACGTCCTGGAATAACATAAGCCCCAGGATCATCTCGGTTTCCGGCCGTGCCGTTCGTTTTAGGTCAACCAGAACCTTGGCAACGATGGCGCTTGAGGAAATAGAAATAAGCCCGGCTACCACCAGGGTTTCCCGCAACGGCCAACCCCAAATTATAGGTAGAACCATGCCCAGGGTAAAATTTATGGCAATATAGATGGACCCGCCCACCAGTATAGAACGGCCTGCCTTTAATAATCTCCCGACGGAAAACTCTAGACCGAGGCTGAAAAGGAGAAAGAGTATCCCTACCCGTCCCATAAAATCTATTAAAGGCGCGCTTTTAATAAAGCGAAAATCCAGGATGCCGATTACCGGCGCATGGGGGCCTACCACCATACCGGCAAGGATCAAGAGCGGTACAATAGAAACGCGGAACCTGGCGGCAAGGATTCCGGCAAAAGCTGCGATAGCTAATGCCAGCCCGATTTCAAGGAGCACCTGTTCGGGCATAACTATATGCCCCCGTGCAAAATCAGCTCTTTACACGCCTTTACCTGCTTCCTGTCCCCTAAAACTACAATGGTTGCTCCCGGGGTGATGATTTCTTCCGGTCCCGGGTTAAGGACTTTTTCGTCTTTTTTAATTATAGCTATAATAGCAGCGCCAGTTTTCTTGCGGATTTCTAAATCTCCGATAGTTTTCCCTATTGATCGGGCATCCTTCTCCACTTTATACCATTCAAAAACCATGTCATCCAGGGCCATTTCAACCGTTTCCAGTGCTTTTGGCATGTAGGCCATACCGCCGAGAATACCTGCCACACGGCGCGCTTCCGCGTCATCTAGAGTGACCATGGAGATGCTTTCCTCCGGGTCATTATTATCAAAATGATAAATCTCCCGCCGGCCATCATCATGTACGACAATAACTATCTTATCCCCGCTGCGAGTCTCTATTTGGAATTTTTTGCCGATACCGGGGAGCTCGGTTTCCTTTATCGACATGTAACTTCCCCCTTGCTTATAATTCACCGCGGCTTTATTTCATTTTAACATAAACCTTCCGGTTGCCAAAGCTAAGCATACCCTGCTGCTTTATATGGCCAGTTCTAACAGGGGTGTTAAATCATTGGGGTGCTCCAGGAGGCCCCGGTACAAGTCGCCCCATTCTTCCAGGCGGCGCCTGATGGTATGGATATTGAAATCTCCGGGGGCAATCTTCTTCTCCGCCACTTCTTCCCAGGTCAGCGGGGTGGAAACCGGGGCCCCGGGTAAAGGCCGCAGGCTGTAGGGAAAGGCCATGGACCGCCCCCGTACATTTTGCAGGTAATCCAGGTAGACTCTACCCTCACGCTTCTGGATAAGGTGTTCGGTGGTAGCCTTTTGCGGGTAAACTTCAACAATCAGTTGCGCCAGGTACCCCATGGCGGCCGTGATTTCCCGGAAGGTCCAGCGGGGATAAAGGGGAATGAAAATATGCAGGCCGCTGGCGCCTGAAGTTTTGGGGTAGCCAGTGAGGTGGAATTCCTTTAAAGCCTGGTTGACCAGGAGGGCGATTTCCAGCACATCAGCAAAGGTTGCCCCTGCCGCAGGATCGAGATCCATGACAGCGATATCCGGGTATTCCAGGTGGCTGGCGCGGGAGAGCCAGGCATGGACCTCGATGCACCCCTGGTTGGCCAGCCAGGCCAGGGTTGCTTTGTTATTGCAGAGAACGTAATTGATGGTTTTATCGCTATCGGCGTGGTAGACGGGCAGGGTCGCCACCCACTCCGGGGCATAGGCAGGGCACTCTTTCTGGTAAAAAGCCTCCCCTGTAATGCCGTCCGGGTAGCGCTTCAGGACCAGAGGGCGGTCCCGCAGGTAAGGCAGGATGACAGGGGCCATGTCGACATAATATTCGATGAGATCAAGCTTGGTCAGCCCCTCCGGCCAAAAGATCTTGTCCGGGTTGGTCAGCAGGAGCTGCTGTCCCGGCAAGCGGGGCCGTATATAGGGCTCAATGTTAACCCGCGGTCCTGTTGTCGTTTCCCGGTCCATATCCCTGCCGCCACCCCCTTTACTCCCGGGCTGCCGGTAGTATTCCCTACCTCGGTTAAAGTTCATTCGGGCGCATCAGGGGCCCATTAATATCATGGGTTATGCTAGAGCCCGGGTAAAAATTTGCCATAATGACGGGAACCATTGCCTCCCTTCCGGCGTCTGTAAAATTAGGAAAAAACGAAAGGAGGCATAATCCATGCATCACGCTCAAAAACCCCTTAAGTCCCTGGCCCTGCTGGCCCTTTTCTTCCTGCTGGCGGGGTTCTTCCCCGCCGCCCCGGCCGGGGCGGCTGATGTAACTATTTTTGTCGACGGCCGGGAGCTAAACCTGGAGGAACCGGCTGTTATCCAGGACGGCTACGTCCTGGCGCCCGTACGGGCCCTGGCACAGGCCCTCCGGGCGCAGGTAGCCTGGAAGGAGGCGAACAGAGAAGTAATAATAACCGGGCCGCAGACAACCATCAGGATGGTCGCCGGCAGCAAAGAGGTATTTAAAAACGATATAAAGTACACCCTGGCCGTACCCGTGCAGATACGCAACGGCCGCGTACTGGCGCCGGTGCGCTTCCTGGCGGAATCCCTGGGCGCCGGGGTCTCTTGGAACAGCCTGACCCTGACGGTAGCCATCACCACCCCGCTGCCTGCGGTACCGGAACGGGTATACGCGGCGCCCTTCCCGGCCAGGGTGGCCTTCACCGCCAACAACGACCTCTGGCTCCTGGACGGCAGCCAGGCCGGGGCCGGGCCGGTCCAGGTGACGAAGGACGGTGCCGTGCAAATCCTGGGCTGGTCCCCCGACGGCCAGTGGCTGGCCTACCTGCAACGGGAAAAGCAGGAAGAGTGGGCCGCCAAGCCTTACCTCTGGGTGGTTAAGGCCGACGGGAGTGGCGCCTTCCAGGTAGACCCGCGGCCGGTACTTGGGCAACCGGCATGGTCGCCTTGTGAAAATACCCTGGCCTACAGCACTGGCGGTCCCGGCGGCGGCTACGCCCCGGACATGAACTTGAAGCTAGCCACCATCAAAGACGGCCGGGTACAGGTAATGGCCTTGCTGCCGGACAGAAGCGAGCTGGTACAGGACTTCGCCTGGGCTCCGGACGGCCAGAGCCTGGCCGTCTCCCTGCCGCGCACTGAAGATCAGCCTCTGCGTATCGACCGCCTGACCTTGAAGGGCGAACGCAGCAACCTTCTAACCCTGGGCGAGGCCGGCACCCCCATAGGTGAGGTCTACCCCTCCTTTGCTTATGGTTTTAGCTGGTCGCCCGGCGGCCGCTACCTGGCCTATCACCTGCACCCCAACTCGGCGTCCCTGGCCGCCGACGGCGTTGACCTTCAGGTCCTGGACCTGGAGCAGCCCGGCAAGCCCCTGGACCTGGGGGTAACACTTAATTACTCCGGGTGGCTGGCCTGGTCCCCGGACGGCAGCCGGTTAGCCTATATCCGGGGCGGCGGCCGGGATACCACTATTGACAAGCGACTTACCATCGTAGACCTGGAGGCCGGGGGTAAGATCATCGATTACGGCCAGGCCGGCCAGGTAGACACTATGCCGGTGTGGCTGCCCGCCGCAGATGGCGGCGTCCTCTTCTGCCGCGGCCCGGAGAATAAGTACTGGAAGGGCAACCAGGAAAACGACGCCCGGGTCCTGGTGCCCGGCCAGCGCATTTGGTGGCAGAAGCTTGATGGTAAAGCCGTGCCCGTAACCTCCGGCCCGGCGGGCTCCGCCGACTACTACCCCTCAGTCTCCCCGGACGGCCAGAATCTTACCTACTTGCGCCTGGACCGCCGCGACAGCGGTTCCCTCTACCAGCAGCCCCTGGCCGGCGGCCCGGCGGTAGAACTGGTGCGGAACGTAACCGGCTCATCCGGTTACTACGGCAACTACCAACCTGCATGGGTGAGCATCTACTACCTGAACCAAACCGCCCGGGTAAGCGGGAAACTGGTGGTCAGCGACGTGGAAGGCCGCCACTATGAGCTGGAAACAGCTCAGGGGCGCCTGGTCCTGGTGCCGGACAAAGATTATCCTGCCGCCGCCCGAGACCTGGAAAAATACGCCGGCCAGGAGGTGATGATAACCGGCGTTATTACCCGGGAAGCCAGCCTGTACATGCGCGGTCCCTTACTGCGGGTTCGGTCCGTCATCCCGGCCGGTGGCATACCGGCCCCTGCTGCCCGGCTAACCAGCTTTGCCATTGACCGGCCCAACCTGGTGGTTAAGGGCCGGTATCTGGCCCGGGTGGAGATCTGGGCCATACCGGCGGGAACGGGTATAACGGAGAAGGATTACACCCTCCTGGGCCCGACCGTCAAGAAAGTTGAAACCGGCGGTGAACAGGTCTGGATCTTCCCCATCCCTAAAGAAACCATCCTGGCTACCGCGCTCTTTGCCCGGGGCTATGATGAACAGGGTCGCGATGTCGGCAGGGTCGCCCTGCCTGTCGAAGGCGTCACGGCATTGAATAAAGCCCTGGGAACTGTGAGCAATTAACCATCTGACTGCTAAAGCTTTAGCTCCGGTCAACCGGAGCTAAAGCTTTTTAGTTAACATGTCTGGCGGCGGCCTCGCCAGACAGGTTCGCTGATAATACTTGAGCCTTTTACCCCTTTTAACCGCTGCGACGGTATAGTACAATAACACCAATTTCCCTTGACAAACAAGCTGACGAAAGTTATATTGTGGTTAATTAGATTTGTTTCTAAATATCCCGGAAGGGAAGGATGAAAGGCCATGGGGTTAAACACCCTTTTCAAGGCCCTGGGCGATGACACCCGCCGGGAAATCCTGCGCCGGCTGGCCAAGGGTGATATGGCCGCCGGGGAGATTGCCGCAGCCTTCGACCTCTCCTGGCCGACCATCTCCCACCACCTAAGTGTCCTTAAGGAGGCAGGCCTGGTGCAGGATGAAAAAAGGGGCCAGTACGTCATCTATTCCCTGAACACCACTGTTTTTCAGGATATTGCGGGATGGCTGTTCGACCTGCTGGGGACAATAACAGAAAGGCAGCCAGCTAAAAAAGGGGAGGCGCATAAAGAGAATGAAAAATAAGTATCGGGTTACCGGGGGAACGCTGGCCCGCGACTGGCCCGCCCTGGTGGTCCTGATGGCCATGTTCGTCGCCGGCATCCTGCTTTACCCCCGCCTGCCGGACCTGGTCCCGGCCCACTGGAACTTCCGAGGCGAGGTTGACAATTACTTCAACCGTTTCTGGGGCGCCTTCGCCCTGCCCCTGATGACCGGAGGTATCTACCTGCTCCTGCTTTTCGTCCCTTACCTGGATCCCAAGCGGGAAAACTATCCCCGCTTCGACCGGGCCTACCAGATGGTACGCCTGGGACTGGTCTTCTTTATGGGGGTAATTTATACCACCATCTTGGTCGTGGCTTTGGGCGGCCCGGCCAACCTGGTCGGCCGGGTTGTACCCCTGGCGGTTGGGTTGCTCTTTATCCTGATCGGCAACTATCTGCCCCAGGCGCGTCACAATTACTTCTTCGGCGTCCGTACACCCTGGACCCTGGCCAGTGAGGAAGTCTGGCGGCGTACCCACCGCTTTTCCGGTTATGCCTTTATCGTGGCCGGGTTCATGTTCATCGTCGCAGCCTTCCTGCCGCCGCCGGCCAACTTCATCCTTGGCATGGCCGGCCCGGCCACAGCTGTCATTGGTACCATAGTCTATTCTTATCTGGTCTTCCGTCGGGTGTCGGCCTAAAACACTCGGCGGAAAGGTATGGTTTCCTGTACCGCTTAATAAATGGTGAAGGCGGGGTATAAACCAGCGGCAGCAGACAGCAAACGGCCCGGCATTATTGCCGGGCCAATTTAAAATCAAGTCCGGGAACCTTGTTACCAGTAAATTTCATCCCCAGGTTCATGGGTATATTGTGAGGAGGTTGGGCTTTAGCGACGCTCGAGGGGCTTCTTGCGGCCCTGTATTTCTATTATTTTACATAGTTTACATTATCTTCTTTAATCCTATCTACAGCAAATTTATCACCTGCTTTATAGCCTACGGCTACGGCGCACATAACTTCGTAACCTTCAGGGATACCCACCCTGGCAGCCAGTCCCTTATCGGCTGCAAAGGCGAGCTTAGGGGTAATCAGATAGCAGGAACCCAGCCCCAGAGCTGTTGCGGCAATAGTCATGCTGGTAGCAGCGCAGGATGTGGTGGCCAGGCTATATGGCCCTTCCGGTGCAGAAAGAAGGAACAGGGTAGGGGCGCCATAGAGAGGTTCATAGCCCGGTAGCGCGGCACGACTCATTAAAAACTCATTGCCCGAGTTCTTCATGGCTTCCAGAGCGAGATTTGAAATGTGCTGCAGCAGTTCTTTGTTTTGCACCACCGTAATATGATAGGGACCGGCGCTGGGAGCATTTTGACCGGCAGCTACGATGGCCGCTACAGCTGTATCAGGAATCTGGTCATTTTTGTAGTCCCGTACACTCTTTCTTTTTGCAATGGCTTCCAGGGCGTCCATAGTAACACTCCTTTATTCGTTTTATAGGCGATTATCCCGCCTTCATCTGGCCTGATTTACGTTGTCCCCTCCGGCAGATCGCAGGTCAGCAAGGTTTCCGAGGCTTCATCAGCCATAACTACCAGGCCGCCATCCGGGTCGGCGATCAGGCTGTTTCCCAGGCTCACCATGCCAATGTGGCTGCCCACGGCGTTGGCCAGGATGACGTAGCAGTGGTTCTCCACCGCCCTGGCGATGGGCAGGGCGCGGTTTTTGGGCAGCTTCCAGCGGGCCTCGCCTGGTTGGTAGTAGTGGGCGGCAAGGATGAACAGAGCTCGGGTCCCTTCCCCCGCAATCTGTCGGGCCAGTTCGGGATAATTCTGGTCGCGGCAGATGATGACCCCGAATTTTTCCCCATTATAGTTAAAGACCAGGTGCCCGGCGCCCGGGGTAAAATAGCGGGCCTCGGCGTCCGTCAGGTGGATCTTGCGGTAGTTATGGACGCTGCCGTCGGGCAGGAACACCGAAGCGGTATTGAACAATCGTTCGCCGGCAAACTCGGCCCGGCCGACAATCAAGCCCACACCCAGGTCGGCTGCTGCCCGTGCAATCCTGTCCAGGCTACCCTTCAGTTCCTCTTTAAAACCGGGCCGACCCAGGACGGCCGGGTTATATCCCGTCAGGCCCATTTCCGGAAAAGCCAGGAGCTCAACGCCCCGCCCGGCTGCTTCCCCGGCCAGGCGTAAGATTGTCGCCTCATTGACCGCCAGGCTGTCGGCGATAAACATCTGGGCAGCACCTAGTCGCAAAGTCATCGCCCCCGTGGTAAAGGCTGTGCTGTGCCTGGTGCGCTTGGAGTCAGCGGTACTTCCGGTGCCGCCAGGGCCTCGGCAGGCACCTGGATCTTTACGCCGCTGTTATACCGGTAATCCGTAACCTTCATGTTGATGGTCATGGTTTCCAGGGGCACGGTTTCTCCCTGGTATTTATCCGCAAAAGCGACCAGGCCGTTCATTTCCGAGGCATAAGTAAGGTTGTCTTCCACGCCGATGGCTTCCACACCCCAGAAGGAAATGGACTTCAAGACGCCGCCGGCCTGGTTCAGGGCCTGCTCCATCTCCGGGGTCAACCCACCGGGCAGGGCCTGCATCAAGGCCTGCCAGTCGTCAATCCGGCCGTAGTAGGCGATACGGTGAACCTTATGCCCGTTCTCTATACCTTTGCCCAGGTACCGGAAGTGGAAACTGTCCTTTAGCCCCGGCGGTAACCCCGCGGCATTCCTGCTCTGTTCTACCAGGGTTTGCAGATCCGGTAGAGCTTCTTGGGGTAGCTTCATCCACTGGGGTTTTTCCATACCGGGAACCTCTATCTTCTGGTACATAGTGCCGTCCACCAGGTACTGTTCCATGGTCATCTGCATCTTACCGCCCGCTAACAGGTCTTTACCGGGCAGTTTCTCTACCGGCAAGCGAAGGGTCATTTCCACCTTCTGGTGCAGGTTCAAGGGATAGCTGAACTCGCTCTCGATATTGCCCTGCATGGAAACCCCGGAAACCCCAGATACTTTCCCGACCGCCTCAGGCCGCAAACGCGCGCTTATAGCCATGCTGCCGGCGAATTTCACGTCTTTGACCTTAGCCTGGGCCTGCTGGGGGGCCTGGACAATCTTTTCCGCCTCCGGGTCGCTGCCAAAAACCCTGGCCAGGAAAGCAACGCCTTCATCCACGGTCAGGATCGCGGCCGCGTCCTGGCCGGGCTGCAGCAGGCCGGCCCGTACCAGCCAGGCATAGGGGGTGTAACCCCAGCTCTCCCGTCCCAGGGACCCATTTACATCCGGCGCGGCGACACCGTCCGGCAGCCCCAGGACCCGGGATGCCATCACCGCCGCTTCCAGCAGGGTGACCGGCCGGTCGGTGTGCAGGCCGCCGTCGGGGTAGCCCCTGATGACGCCCTTTTCTTTCAAAGCCATTACTGCCGGGCTGTACCAGGCATCCCCCCGAGTGCCAGCAGTGTCGGCCGTCACCTGCATCCCCGCCGCCCGGGCCAGGAGGGCGGCAAACTCACCCCGGGTCAGGGTTTTCCCCGGCGCCGGAGCCTGAGGAAATACCTGGCGGAGCTGGTCGCCGGTGACCGTCCCGGCCAGGGCCGCCGGCACAAAGGCCAGGATCAGGCCCACGGCCAGTAGCAATGCCTGAAACCACTTTTTCATACTTTTCCCTTCTCCCCTTTCGCTGTTCTTCCCCCTGTACCTCTGTTATTGTTTAGTAATTCTCTACCCTGCCAGATTTCTCCTGCCTGACGGAAAATTTTATTGCGATTGCGGAAACCAATTTTTCCGGCTCTATGTCAATAGTTGTGGGATTAAATTTTGAGGGCAACATCCCAGGAAAATTTTCTTGATGAAATGATTACGATTCCTAAAACCAAAACTTAATCGTTTCAGCATTTTGCTTAAAGTATTCTTGCCTTCTATATAACCATTGGTGTACCGGCGGCCTTGCTGGGTGTATCTAACCAGGTTTAATATTTCTGACCTCCAGAACTTAATAGTACGAGCCCATACCCGTCCCTCTACATTTTCAGCGCATTCTGCATTTATAAGCCAACGGCTTAAGGCAATTTCTGCCTCTTCAACCCGGTCCATCTTTATGATTTGTCTTAAATCTTCTTTTAGCTGGTATAGTTCATAGAGGGACGGGTATTTATTCTTAATTTCTTCTAGCTGCTGTTGTTGTCTGGAAGTAAGTTTTTCTTTAGCCTTGAGCAAGGGTAGGCGAGGTATATTCTCCTTGCCTGCTTCTTGCTCTATCTTGCGTGCTTCATTTAAGCGACGGTTGGCATCCTGAATTACATGGAAAGGGTCTACTATTATCCTGGCTGAAGGAAAGATTGCTTTTATTAACTTGCGCCAGGAGTCTTTCATGTCAATTACTACTGCTTCTACTTTAACCCCGGCTTTTTTGAGCCCCTCCAGGTAAGCCTTTATAGTTGCTTTCCTGTCATCACCCAAAATCGTCAAAGGCCTCTTATCCGGTTCCAGGCGCCCTACTACGCATACATAATCATTCCCGCTAAAGGACAGTTCATCTAAGGTTAAGACTATGGGCTCTTGAGTATCATCTGCTGGAAGACCGGACTGGATATACTTGTCTAGTAATCTTATAACCCTATTAGGAGTAAGGTGTAATATTCGGGCTGCATAGGTAAAGCTCATCCTCTGGGCATAATACACTACTGTCTGCACTCCTAGTTTTGTAAATCTGGCCCAGGGGATGGTATTCGGAGGACGAAGGGTAAAAGTCTTATGACAATGGTAACACTTATACCGTACAGGAACCCAGGATAAAAAAATCCATCTCCCGTATAAAAAAGCGTGACGAATTTTCCTTTCTTGGGGCTTCCGGTTCTTCTTTAAAATGCCGTGCTTATGTAATTTGCCTTTGTTACATGCAGGGCATAATGCTGGCGGCTCTAGCGTCACCCTTAACACAATATCTTTACGTTCCTGCCGTTCTCCTAAAATGGACTGGAGTATTTTATCAAAATTCTCTTGTCCCTTGAGGGTGATCGTGCTATTCTTATTCATGGGGGCACTCCTTTCCTAATGGGGTTTTTGTTTGCTAACATTTGATTTGGATGTGCCCCCCTCTTTTTCCTCCTTTAACTTCTAAAATCTCTTCTCCTCTGTCCTTCTATCTCTTCCTATCCCCTCCCACACTTTTTATTATAGAGCCATTTTTCCTTGACAGGGACCGGCACTCCCTGTTATGCTATAAACAACTAAACTTAACACATGAGTTGAGCTGAGTATTGAGTATAGTTTGAGGAGAGACGAGACTGGCCGGAGTTTTAGGCAATCACAGCCTGGCGGTTTTCGTCAGGCTGTTTTTTATTTATCCAGCCGTTCCGGGGCTGCAGCCCCGCCGGCAGTAATAATTCATTATCAGGGAGGTCGTATTAATGGAAGAGGTGAAAGTAACGCGGGTAGAAAAGCAGGGGCTGCAGGCCATGGACGTGGTCGTGGTGGCCGTCCTGCTGGCAGCAGGCGCAGTACTCAGGATGATCACCCCGCCCTTCTTTGGCATTACCCCCAACGTAGTCATCGGTATGTATGTCCTGGCCATCATGCTCCTCAGGCCCCGCCTGCCGCAGGTGCTGGGGATCGGCCTGGTGGCAGCCGCCGTTTGCCAGCTGACCACCAAATCCTTGCTGCCCTACTTGAATTTTGCCAGCGAACCGGTAGGAGCTATTGTTACCGCCCTTTTACTCTACCTGCCCTTTGACAAAAACAGCTTCTTCAGGGTAGTAAAACCCCTGGTAGTTACCTTCCTGGGTACCTTTGCCAGCGGTTTTACGTACATTACTATCTTTAAAGCCATAACTCTCTTTGCTACTTTACCCAAAAATCCAGCTTACACTTATCTTCTCATGGTAGTTATTGTTACCGGCATCTTTAACGCCATCCTGGCCCAGGTACTTTATTTCCCCTTAAAACAACTGCTGAAAAATGTTTAACCTGACAGAGCGTAACAGCGCGGAGGCCGGTTCATGGAACCTATTATTAAGGTAGAGAATTTTACTTTTTACTATCCCGACAGCCAGGTGCCAGCCCTGGCCGGAATAAACTTAACCGTCCAAGAGGGAGAATTTTTAGGCCTGACCGGCCCTACCGGTGCCGGCAAAACCACCCTGGCCCTGGCCCTGAACGGCATCATCCCCAATTTTCAGGGAGGCCGTATGGGCGGCAGGGTAATGGTTGCCGGTTTAGACACGGCAAAAACCCCCTGCGCCCGGCTGGCCGGGGTTATCGGCAGCGTCTTCCAGGACCCGGAAGCCCAGCTGGTGGCGGAAGTAGTCGAGGATGAGCTGGCCTTCGGCCTGGAAAACCTGGCCGTCCCCCGGGAAGAAATGCGGCAGCGCATTGGCGCCGCCCTGGAAATGGTGGGCATCGCCAGCCTGCGCCACCGTAGTTTACGGGAATTATCCGGCGGCCAGAAGCAAAAGGTGGCCATTGCCGCTGCCGTGGCTTTAAGGCCCCGGGTGCTGGTGCTGGATGAACCTACTTCCGAACTCGACCCCCGGGGGACCTTGGAAATATTGGCCCTCCTGCAGCGGCTCAACCGGGACTATGGTATAACCATCCTGTTGATTGAACAAAAAATTAGTGTCCTCGCCCCCCGGGTCCCCCGGCTGGTCTGTCTTAACAAGGGCCGCATCGTGGCCGATGCCAGCCCGCGTCAGATCCTGGCCCAGGAGAAATTGACGACCGAACTGGGCCTGGAGGTACCCCCGGTGACAGCCCTGTTCCGAATGCTACGCCGGGCCGGCGTCTATCACGGCGACCTGCCCCTGGAGGTAGACGAAGGCCGGCGGGAACTGGAGCGCCTGCTGGGGCACCAGGCGTCCAGGACATAGCAACCTATATCTGGAGGCGCAAAAAAAATGATCCGGGCTGAAAATGTAGAGTTTACTTACCCCAACGGTTTCCAAGCCCTCAGGGACCTGTCTTTTCATATCCGGTCCGGGGAATTCGTGGCCGTCATCGGCCAGAACGGCGCCGGGAAAACCACCCTCCTCAAGCTCCTGAACGGGCTTCTTAAACCCACAGCAGGCAGGATCCTCATCGGCGGCCTGGATACGTCCCGAGCGCGGGTGGCTGAACTGGCGCGCAAGGTAGGTTTCCTTTTTCAAAACCCGGATCACCAGATCTTCCTGCCCACCGTCAGGGAAGAACTGGCCTTCGGCCCTAAGAATTTAGGTCTCAAAGGGGCGGCCCTGGCAGATAGGGTGAAGGATGCGGCTGCCGCCGTAGGCCTCACTCCTTACCTTGACGTTAACCCCCGGCAGCTCAGCAAAGGCCAGCGCCAGCGGGTGGCCCTGGCCTCCGTCCTAGCCATGCAGCCGGAAGTCCTGGTCCTGGACGAACCCACCACCGGCCAGGATTACCGCGAAGCCCTGGAAATAATGAGGCTTGTCAAAAAGCTGCACCAGCAGGGCCACACTGTACTCCTCGTCAGCCACGATATGGAAATGGTGGCCCGCTTCGCCAGCCGGGCCCTGGTCCTGGGGGAAGGGCGGCTGCTCCTGGATGGGCCCGTGGCGACAGTTTTTGCCCGGGAAGATATCCTGAACGCCGCCGGCCTCGTACCTCCCCAGGTCATCCAGCTCGCCCGGCCTTACCAGGAACAGGGACTCCTGCGCCCCGTCCTGACGGTAGAAGAATTGTATGCCGAAATTATCGCCGCTTTAAGGGGTGAGGTAGATGACCGGCAAGTCCTTCCTGCATAAACTCAACCCCCTTACCAAAGTCGTCTGGTCCCTGGCCGTTATTACCCTGGCCTTTGTCTACCAGAACCCCCTGCCGCTCCTTGGCCTCTGGGCCTCGGTCCTGGCCGTCGCCCTGATTGGTAAAGTGTTGCGGGAAATCTTGCCCGCCATCCGGGGGCTGATCATCTTTGCCGCCATCTTTTTCCTCTTTCAGGTCTTTTTAATCGACGAGGGCCAGGTTGTTTTTACCCTGGTACCCGGCACCGGCATCGGCCGCATCACCGACGTAGGGCTCAAGGCCTGCACCATGCTCGCTTTAAGGATGCTGGCCATGACTTCCACCATTCCCGTTCTCCTGGCCACCACCCCGCCCAAGGATATGATTGTCGCCTTTGTGGAAAAACTCAAGGTGCCCTATACTTACGCCCTGATGCTGGTAACCTCTTTAAGGTTTATCCCTACCCTGCAGGAAGAATTGAGCCTGGTCATCCAGGCCCAGCGGGCCCGGGCCTACGACCTGGAAGGCCGTAATATTATCAAGCGCTTTCTGGCCCTCATCCCCCTGGCCATCCCTCTCCTCCTCATGTCCGTCCAGCGGGCCCGGACCATGGCCATCTCCATGGAAACCCGCGCTTTTGGCGCCGGCCCCCGTACCAGCCTGCACACCTCGACCTTCCAGTTACTGGACATAGGGGTAATCTCTTCGTGCCTGCTCCTGACAGTTATTCTCGCGGTTGTATCGCTGCGTTAAGATTATCCACCCGGTAATGCATTAGCCCCGGTATTGTAACCGGGGCTAATGCGTTTTTTGGCATCAGGTATCGGGCGAGTTTTAATGTAAAAGGATTTCGGGGATTCCTTGACTGGAGTTATTTTTAAGTATATACTTAAGGTAAACTTAAGTTCTAACTAATACCTTCTTGGGGGGAAACGCATTGGAATTTGCCACTAGCAAGGAGCTACGTATTTATACCGGAAAGATATTAGAGAAGGTTAGGGCTGGGGAACGTTTTGCCATTACCCATCGGGGTAAGCCTGTGGCATGGCTAATACCCTTTGAAAATGACACTCCCGAAGAATTTTCCCCTCTCCCCTATCATGAGGCGTGGGCAGATATTGAACGGGCCCTGGAAGCCAGCGAGCCATATTACCCTGACTGGCACGAAGCTCTCAAGGAAAGCAGGAGGCAAAAGTGATATTCGTAGATTCTGATGTATTACTAATCGACCTGCGCTATCGCCGTGACCCTAAGTATAAAGAAAACGCTGCTTTTTTAGCCGGGCTCAAGCATGGCAAGCAACAGGGTATTACATCGATCTTCAATGTTTTAGAGGTATGTGGTATCCTTTCCTATAACTTAAACGAGCAGCAGCTATTAAACCTTTATTGTCATTTGCCGACCCATTACAACCTGCAAATTTACCCGCCCTCAAAGGAGTACCTGCCGCGCCTAACAGTAAAAAGTATCCTGGCCATCATAAGCAAAAAGGCCAGCTTTGGTGATGCACTGATTATCTATACGGTACGAAACATGGGTCCACTGGTATCGCACTATGTTAGCTGGAACGCCAGGCATTTCCTCCAGCAGTTGTCCATACCAGCTTTGACGCCAGCAGAGGCCCTGGAAGCTGGAATTTTAGCGGGATAATGCACATCGAGAAAAAGCCTGCCCTGAAAAAAGGTTGCCCCGGCCGTATAACTATACCCTTTGCGGTAAAGGTTAATTAAGGGGTGCCCTTGCTTGGAAGAAAAAGAGCTCATACGGAGCCTCAACTGGTTCTATACCCTGGAAATCGAGCAGGTAGACCTCTATAAGAGCCAGGCCCGGGCAGCAACGGACATTTACCTGCGGCAGGTGCTGACCCGGGTAGCGGCTATGGAACAGGAACACGTCATCAACCTGGAAGCGGAAATCAGGCGCCGCGGCGCCATCCCGACCCGTGCCGGAGCCATTATTGCTCCCCTCCTGGGGGTGGCAACCGGGACCATCTTCAACTGGACCAATACCCGCACCCTCCTCTGGGCCAACATTACTTTAGAAGAAAAGGCCATGGCTGACTACAAACGGCTGATTCTTAAAGTTGCCGAAAAACCCCTTTTTAACCTCCTCTGGAGCCACCTCATTGATGAAGACCTGCATGCCGCCTGGTTCAGCAATAAGCTGAAAGAGCTGGACCGCCTGGCCCGGTATTAACAGGATGGTAATAGAAAAACTTGACAGGAAAAATAGGATGAGTTATTATTACTATAAAATATACCAAATGAATATACTTTAGACTGGAAGTAGTTTTACATGCGCTTAAACCAGGCCACCGATTATGCCTTCCGCGCCGTCCTGTACCTGGCGAAACTGGAACCGGGCACCATCGCCGAAGCCCAGACGATTGCTTCCCGCGAAGATATCCCCATGCGCTTCTTGCTTAAAATCATGCGTTCCCTGGTCCAGGCCGGAATAGTGCAATCCTACCGCGGTGTCAGCGGCGGTTTTGCCCTGGCCCGGCCGGCGCGGGAAATTACCCTGCTGGATGTCGTCGAAGCTGTAGAGGGACCGGTTAGCATTAACCGCTGCCTTCTGGACCCGGAGTACTGTAATAAACACGGCGCTCCTTGTTGCCCGGTACACCGGGCCCTGGGCGCAGTCCAGGACGCCCTGCGCCGGGAGTTGGAGCGTTACAACTTCGCCGAGCTGGCCGGGAAAAATTGAGTAAAGACTTGAAAGGAGGGATTATTTTCAAATAAACTATACTATTTGGGTACACTTTGATGTATTTTGAGGGGAGGAGAAAAGTTATGGATGCACTCTTGCTGGCCAGGTGGCAGTTCGGGATTACCTCAGTTTATCACTTCCTCTTCGTCCCCCTGACCCTGGGACTATCAGTCCTGGTGGCCATCATGGAAACCATCTACGTCCGCACTGGTGATGAAACTTACAAGAACATGGCCCGCTTCTGGGGCAGGCTCTTCCTCATCAACTTTGCCATGGGCGTGGTGACCGGTATCGTCCAGGAGTTTCACTTCGGCATGAACTGGTCCGAGTACTCCCGTTTCGTCGGGGATATCTTCGGCGCCCCCCTGGCCGTAGAAGCCCTGGCCGCTTTTTTCCTGGAATCCACCTTTCTGGGCCTGTGGCTCTTTGGCTGGGATAAGCTGCCTAAAGCCCTCCACGCCGCCTGCATCTGGCTGGTGGCCTTCGGAACCAATCTTTCCGCCTTCTGGATCCTGGTGGCCAACTCCTTTATGCAGGAGCCGGTGGGCTATGTCTTGCGTAACGGCCGGGCCGAGATGACGGATTTCTTCGCCCTGCTGACCAACACCCATGTGCTCTATCAATTCCCCCACACCGTCCTGGCCGGCTTTGTGACAGCCTCCTTTTTCGTCATGGGGATCAGTGCCTACCACCTCCTGCGGCAAAGCCAATTAGATCCCTTCCGCCGTTCCTTCCGGCTGGCTTTGATAACGGGCGTCATCAGCAGCCTGCTGGTGGCGGCCGTCGGCCACTTCCAGGGCCAGTACCTGGTCAATGCCCAGCCCATGAAGATGGCAGCCGCCGAAGCCTTGTGGGAGAGTGCCGATCCGGCCCCCCTGGCCCTGGTGGCCCTGGTTGATACAAAAGACCAGACCAATACCTTCGAGATTAAGATTCCCGCCCTGGCCAGTTTTCTTGCCTATAACAGCTTCCAGGGCGAGGTTAAAGGCCTGAAGGATCTTCAGGCCGCGGCAGAGGCCAGCTACGGCCCCGGCAATTATATCCCGCCGGTCGCCCCGGTCTTCTGGAGCTTCCGCCTGATGGTCGTCGCCGGGCTGTGGTTAATTTTACTGTCCCTTTACAGCCTGTACCTGTGGCGGCGGAGACGCCTGGAAGAAAAACCCCTGGTCCTTAAAGCCCTCCTCTGGAGCATTCCTGTGCCCTATCTCGCCAACACCGCCGGCTGGTTGATGGCCGAGATCGGTCGCTATCCCTGGATTGTCTACGGGCTGCAGCGGGTCGAGGCGGCCGTCTCGCCCGGGGTATCCGCCGCCGCTATTTTGACGACCCTGGTGGCTTTTACCCTGCTGTACGGGGTCCTGGCGGTAGCCGACGTCTACCTCCTGGCTAAATACGCCCGGCAGGGTGTTGAGACAACTCCTGCCACCAGGATGTTAGATAATTCCGGGGAGGTATCCTTATGGATCTAACTGTCCTCTGGTTTATCCTGGTAGCCGTCCTTTTTGCCGGCTTCTTTTTCCTGGAGGGCTTTGACTACGGCGTCGGTATCCTGCTGCCCTTCCTGGGGAAAAGCGATGGGGAACGCCGCGCCATCATCAACAGCATCGGCCCCTTCTGGGACGGCAACGAGGTGTGGATGCTCACCGCCGGCGGGGCCATGTTTGCCGCCTTCCCCCACTGGTACGCCACCCTTTTCAGCGGCTTTTACCTGGCGTTATTCCTTATCCTCGTCGCCCTGATCGTGCGCGGGGTAGCCTTTGAATTCCGCAGCAAGGATGACCGCCCGGCCTGGCGTAACTTCTGGGACTGGATGCTTTTCCTGGGGAGCCTCTTGCCGGCCCTCCTCTGGGGCGTGGCCATGGCCAACCTGATCCGGGGCGTACCCATTGACGCCCGCATGCAGTATGCCGGTACCTTTTTCGATCTCCTTTCTCCCTACACCCTGCTGGGGGGCTTGACCTCTCTTCTCCTTTTCACCCTGCAGGGGGCACTTTTCCTGGCCCTCAAAACCGGGGATGAACTGCCGCAGCGCGCCCGGCAGGCGGGGCTAAAGATAGGTACCGGCGCTGTGGCGGCCCTCCTCCTGCTGCTAATTATGAGTTACCGGGAAACCGACATCTTTACCCGGATGGTACCCGGAATCGCCGCCTGGGGCGCCCTGGTGGCCCTTCTCCTGGCCTGGTGGTCGCTCAGCTCCCGGAGCTACGGCGGGGCTTTTATCTTGAACGGTCTGGCCATCCTCCTGGGCACTGCGGCTCTCTTTGGCGGCCTCTTTCCTCGGGTAATGGTTTCCAGCCTGAATCCCCGATGGAGCCTGACCATTTACCAGGCCTCCTCCAGCCCCTATACCCTTAAAGTTATGACCATCGTCGCCCTCACCCTGGTACCGGTGGTCCTCCTTTACCAGTGCTGGACCTACTGGGTATTCCGCCAGCGGGTTAAGGCCAGGGACATGGAATATTAGGAGTTAGAGGCCGGTGGCTTGCCGGAACTGGCTACTTCCCTTCTTGTTTCGAAAGTACGGCAAAAGGTGAACGGGGCTAGCCAAGAGTTTTCGAATACGCACCAGAAAGGGTTAGAGCAAGGAAGGTCCTGCGGAGAGAGGGGAAGGTAATTTGCTGCTGGAAAGGAACCTCCTGGGCGAAGCACGCCGGGTGCGCTGGCACCTGGCCGTGACCATCGGCCTGGGCCTGGCGGCCGGCTTGCTGGCCATCCTGCAGGCCGGTTACCTGGCCCGGGTGGTGAACGGGGTCTTCCTGGAAGGGCAGGATCTGCGGGGTGTCTGGCACTGGCTCATGGCCCTCCTGGGCATCATTTTCCTCCGGGCGGGCCTGGCCTGGGGTGTAGAAGTGGCGGCCCACCGGGCCGCGGCCCGGATCAAATATGACCTGCGCCGGCGCCTGGTGGGCCACATCCTGGCCGTAGGTCCGTTACCTTTGAAGGATGAGCATACCGGGGAGCTGGTCAATGTCCTGGTTGAAGGAATTGAGGACCTGGAGGCTTATTTTGCCCGCTATTTGCCCCAACTGGCCCTGGCGGCCCTGGTGCCCCTGATGGTCCTTGGTTTCGTCTTCCCCCTGGACCTGTTTTCCGGCCTGCTCCTCCTTTTTACCGCCCCCCTGCTTCCCCTGTTCATGTTCCTTATCGGCAACCGGGCAGAAGCCCTCACTCAACAGCAGTGGCAAACTCTGAGCAGCCTGAGCGGCCATTTCCTGGATGTGCTGCAGGGCCTTACCACCCTGAAAATCTTCGGCCGCAGCAAGGAGCAAGCTGAAGTCCTGGCCCGCCTCAGTGACCGTTTCCGGTCCACCACCCTGGGAGTGCTGCGAGTGGCCTTTCTATCGGCCCTGGTGCTGGAACTCGTAGCTACCATCAGCACCGCCCTGGTGGCTGTCACCGTGGGACTGCGCCTGGTTTATGCCCAAATACCCTTTAAAGAGGCCCTTTTCCTCTTGCTGCTGGCCCCGGAATTCTACCTGCCCCTGCGCCTCCTGGGCAGCCAGTTTCATGCCGGCCTGGCCGGCGTCAGCGCCGCCCGACGGATCTTCGCCGTTCTGGATATGGCAGGCCCTTGCACTACCCCGGCCCCGGCAGTAGCGGACGTGAGGGTCAAATCCCTGCCTCGAGGCGCGGAAACAGGAAATCTCCCGCCGG
Source organism: Moorella sp. E308F (assembly GCF_006538365.1). NCBI lineage: Bacteria > Bacillati > Bacillota > Clostridia > Neomoorellales > Neomoorellaceae > Neomoorella > Moorella sp. E308F. The sequence continues at coordinate 309,261 of NZ_BJKN01000001.1, forward strand.
GCAGGGAAAGCCGCGTACGGCAGCCGGGGCTGCATATTGTCCTGGCAGGGGTTCATTATACTTACCCGGATAGGGAGCGGCCGGCCCTGGAAGAGGTCTCCCTGGAACTCCGGCCGGGGGAAAAGGTGGCCCTGGTTGGTCCCAGCGGCGGGGGGAAAAGCACCATCGCCCACCTGCTCCTGCGTTTCCTGGAGCCCGACCGCGGGCTGATTACCGTCAACGGCTTTCCTTTAAACCAGATCCCCCTGGTGGAATGGCGCCGGCAAGTGGCTCTGGTTCCCCAGCATCCCTACCTTTTCAGCGGTACTATAGCCGACAATATCCTCCTGGGACGTCCGGAAGCCTCGCGGGAGGAAGTGGTGGCCGCGGCCCGCCTCGCCGGGGCCCATGAGTTCATTGCCGCCCTGCCCCGGGGTTATGATACGCCCATCGGTGAGCGGGGGCTGCGCTTGAGCGGCGGCCAGGCGCGGCGCCTGGCCATTGCTCGGGCCATTTTGAAGGACGCCCCCTTACTGATCCTGGACGAAGCTACGGCCAACCTGGATCCAGCCACTGACCAGCTAATCCAGGCGGCCCTGGATCGCCTGATGGAAAACCGCACGGTGCTGATTATCGCCCACCGCCTCAGCACCGTCTACCGGGCGGACCGCATCGTGGTCCTGGCCTCCGGCCGGGTGGTGGAGGCAGGACGGCACGAGGCATTAATGGCGCGGCAGGGTGCCTATTACCGCCTGGTCACAGCCTTTCATTGCGCAGCCGGAAGGGTGAAGGTTAGCTCAGCGCCCGCTAACTCGCTCCATTCCGGAAGCCTCACCGGAGCGGTGGACTATACCTTCAGGCATGACCGGCGTGAATCCGTTAGCATGGCCGCCCGCTCCGCACGCTCTCTCGATATGCCGTACTTTTCATGCCGCCAAAAACATCACCAGCCTGAAGGCACGCCTGCCCCTGGCCTCCAGAACTGCACCGCCCTGTACCGACAGTTACCCCCTGCCTATTTTAAGCGGAGAACTACCACCAGCACTTGCATCCGTCTCCTGGGTTTGCTTGCTCCCTTTTGGGCCGCTATACTGGGAGCCACCCTGCTTGAATTTTTTACCATAGCCAGCAACGTCGGCCTCATGGCCACCGCGGCCTTTCTCATTGCCAGCGCCGCCCTCCACCCGCCGGTTTCAGACCTCATGCTCCCCATCGTCGGGGTGCGCTTTTTTGGTATCTCCCGGGCCGCCAGCCGTTACCTGGAACGTTATGTAAACCATAGCGTCACCCTGCACATCCTTAGCCAACTGCAGGTTTCCTTTTACCGGGCCCTTGAGCCCCTGGTCCCGGCCCGGCTGCCGGACCACCACAGTGGCGACCTGTTGAGCCGGGTCGTGGCCGATGTGGCGACCCTGGAAAACTTTTATCTCCGCGTCCTGGCCCCGCCCCTGGTAGCCCTGCTGGTCATGGTGGCCGTTTTCGTTTTCCTGGCCCATTTTGCCATCAAACCGGCCCTGGCCTGGCTGTTATTTTTTCTCGGGGCCGGCATCATCGCGCCCCTGGGCCTCAAGGCTGCCGGCCGGCTGGCGACCCGGCAGCAGGGAGAAGTACGGGCGGCCCTTAACGCCGCCCTGGTGGATACCGTTCAAGGCATGCCTGAAATCCTGGCCTGCGGATACGCCAGGCAGCAGCAGGAACGCATCGCCGCCTTGAGCCGGGAACTGCTGGTTCTCCAGGGCCGCGAGGCGGGGGTGGCCGGCCTGGCGGCCGCCGTGTCAGGCCTGGCCATGAACCTGGCCCTGTGGTTCGTCCTGGTGCTGGCCATCCCCCTGGTGGCCAGCGGACAACTGGACGGCGTTTACCTGGCCATGCTGGCCCTTGGAGCGGCTGGCAGCTTTGAGGCCGTCCTGCCCCTGGCCATGATACCCCAGCGCCTGGAAGCAAGCCTGGCTGCAGCCCGGCGGCTCTTTGCCCTTACCGATACCCGGCCTGCCGTCCAGGACCCGCCCGGCCCGCCGCCGCAGGCGGCAAACTACCACCTGGAGGTAAAAGGACTGCGCTTTCGCTACGCCCCGGGAGAACCCTGGGTCCTGGACGGCCTCGACTTTACCGTGCCCGAAGGGGGCCGGGTGGCTATCGTCGGTCCCAGCGGGGCCGGGAAAAGCACATTAGTAAACCTGCTCCTGCGCTTCTGGGATTACGAGGAAGGATCTATCCGCCTGGGTGGGTATGAACTCAAGGTCTATCCCCCGGAAGAGTTGCGCCGCTTGATAGCTGTAGTTTCCCAGCAAACCCATCTCTTCCATGCCACCATTGCCGAAAACCTCCTACTGGCCAGGCCTGGTGCCAGCCGGGAGGAGATCCGGCAGGCCGCACGGGAGGCCAGACTGGACGAATTTATCCAGAGCCTGCCCGGGGGATATGAAACCTGTATCGGTGAAGAGGGATTGAAACTCTCCGGGGGCCAGCGCCAGCGTCTGGCCATCGCCCGCGCCCTTTTGAAAAACGCCCCCATCCTGGTGCTGGATGAGGCCACATCGGGCCTGGACCCGGTGACTGAGGAGGAAGTAATGCAGGCTATCTACCGTTTAATGGCCGGCCGGACCACCCTGGTCATAACCCACCGCCTGGCGGGCCTGGAGGCCATGGATGAGATCCTGGTCCTGGATAAAGGGCGGGTCGTCCAGCGGGGACGGCATGAGGAACTTCTCCGGCAAGAGGGGCTTTACCGCCGGATGTGGGAGCTGCAGCACGAAGTATTGGAGCTGGACAGTTAGCCCTTACTTTTTAGTACCACTTTGGGAATATTGCTCTAAAATCCGGACCAGCTCTTTCCCGGCCCGCTCCAGGTCATCATTAATAATCACGTGCCGGTACCTATCGACATAGCCCATTTCCATATCCACCCGTTCCAGCCTTCTGGCTATCACCCCGGCGTCCTTTTCCCTCCCGGCCAGCCGCTGGCGCAATTCTTCCATATTTGGCGGGGCAATAAAAATCGGGACGACATTTTCAGGGAAGCGCTCCATGACCTCAACGCATCCCAGGACATCCATGTCGGTAATAATGTCATAGCCGTTCTCCAGGGCATAAACAATTGTCGGTAAATGGGTACCGTAGTAGTCCCCGGAATGAATCTGCTTCCATTCCAGGAAGGCTCCCTGAGCGATCATTGCTTCAAAATCAGCTTTACTGACAAAAAAATACGGGAAGCCCTGGGCTTCCCCCGGTCGCATGGGGCGGGTGGTTATTGAGGGCAGGTAGTATATACCCCGGACCCGCTCCAGGGCATAGTTCAACAGGGTATTTTTTCCCACCCCGGAAGGCCCGGAAACGACGAAAAAGTAACCATTCCTGTTTCTCTTATCTTTAATCTGGAAATTGACTACCAGGTCTTTAATAAGTTCTTGTACCATAATGTCACCAGTTAAAGATATTTGGCTACATTTTAACATACTGCCCCGGAGGAAGCAATGTCAGCTTTGCTCCGGAGAATCTCTTATAACCATGGATTTTAAGAAAAAGATAAAATCGAGCAAAATATTGTCCATCCTGGCAGTTCATGACCCTATAGCCACCTGCGGAGCCTTTTACTATTCCTTGTTTCGACGATAGAATAATAGTGGCATATTTCAGCACCGAATTCCCGCAATAACGGGAAACGGGGGATAATTTTTGGGGTGAAGAGCCTCCTGGCTCCGGGCTAACTCTCGGTCCGAACCCGGCAACTAACCTCGTAGGTGTGGAGAGAGTGAGGTCCAAGAAAATTGAAGAAGTGGGGTAAATACTGCCTGACCACCGCCCTGACCGGTTCTTTTATTTTTGCAGCCGCCGGGGTGGCCCTGGCCCAGCCCTATGAAGTAAAAAGGGGCGATACCTTGTGGGCCCTGGCCCGCCGTTACGGTGTTACCGTAGAACAGATCCAGGCGGCCAACAACCTTCATTCTTCGTTAATTTTAGTTGGACAGGTCCTGGAAATTCCCGCGGCCCATCCTTCCCCCGCGGCAGAACGCCGGGATACCTCCTCTGCCTCCCGCGGGCAAGAAACCAGCCCTGCCACCACCGGCAAACGAGTGGCCACCATCGCCCGTAAATATATTGGTGTCCCCTACCGCTGGGCGGGGACAAGCCCCAGCGGGTTTGACTGTTCGGGTTTTACCTGGTATGTTTTCCGGCAGGTGGGTATTGATTTGCCCCGTACCGCTTCCGACCAGGCCACCAGTGGCAGACAGGTCGATAAGGATAGTCTCCAGGTGGGCGACCTGGTATTTTTCGATACCAATGGTAAGGGTATTAGCCACGTTGGCATTTACCTGGGTGATGGCAAGTTCATCAGCGCCTCCAGTTCCCGGGGGGTAGCTATTGATAACATTGATGACCCCTACTACTGGGGACGGCGCTACCGCGGCGCCCGGCGGGTGATATAAGAAGCAATATAAAAGCACGCCACCTTTGAACGGGGCGTGCTTTAAAATATTGGCTTTAAACCTGCCTGCTTGCAAAGTTCATTGGCTGTAATCCGGTCCAGCGTGCGGTGCCTTTTAACAGGTACCGTTTTTATACCATTGGTATAGATTGAATGGTTAGCACCTTCCCGTAGTAAATAAAAACCATTTACCTCAAAGTAACGAATCAAGTCCCGACGTTTTATAGACACTGCTAAAACTCCACCGGCACCTGTTCTAATAAAGCGCCTCCAAGGGGAATTTCTTTCTTTTGCTGGCGATAGGCCAGAATCATCTCCCGAAGGGCATCCTTAAGCATTTCTCTACATTCTTCCAGGGTTTTCCCTTCAGTTATTACCTCAGGCCACTCGACCAGTTGCCCCAGGTAACCTGAACTGATCTTTGTATAACGTGCCGTATAGTTGCTGAGCATAAATAACCCCCCTTACCAAACCCTCATTATAAAGTATAACTCACCGCTCCTGGCCTTAGCAATTTTTTACCTACTCCCACTCTATGGTTGCCGGCGGCTTGGAGGTGATGTCGTAAACCACCCGGTTGACATGGCGCACCTCGTTGACGATGCGGGACGAGATGCGCTCTAGCAATTCATAAGGAAGCCGCGCCCAGTCGGCTGTCATGGCATCGTCGCTGGTCACGGCCCGGACGACGATGGGGTAGGCATAGGTACGCTCGTCGCCCATAACACCCACGCTTTTCATGGAGGGCAAAACAGCAAATGACTGCCAGATTTCCCGGTAGAGCCCGGCCCGCCGGATCTCTTCGGTTACAATGGCATCCGCCTGGCGTAAAATCGCCAGCTTTTCCGGTGTAACCTCCCCCAGGATGCGGATGGCCAGTCCCGGCCCGGGGAAGGGCTGGCGCCAGACTATTTCCTCGGGCAGGCCCAGTTCCTCCCCCACCCGGCGCACCTCGTCTTTGAACAAAAGCCGCAGCGGCTCGATTAGCTCCAGCTCCATGTCTTCCGGCAGGCCGCCGACGTTATGGTGGCTTTTGATAACGGCCGCCGTTTCGGTGCCGCTTTCGATGACGTCAGGATATAAGGTTCCCTGGACCAGGAAATCCACTTTCCCCAGTTTCCTGGCCTCCTCTTCAAAGACGCGGATAAACTCGTGGCCGATAATCTTGCGCTTCTCTTCCGGGTCGGTTACTCCTGCCAGTTTGGCCAGGAAACGCTCACCGGCGTCGACATAGATCAGGTTCACCTTCAGGGCCTGGCCGAAGGTCTTTTGCACCTGTTCCGCCTCGCCCTGGCGCAGGAGGCCATGATTGACAAAGACGCAGGTTAAACGGTCGCCCACGGCCCGGTGCACCAGGGCCGCGGCCACGGAAGAATCAACGCCGCCGCTCAGGGCGCACAGCACCCGGCCGTCACCCACCCGCTCCCGGATAGCCGCTACCTGCTCTTCGATAAAGGAGCTGACCGACCAGTCACCGCGGCAGCCGCACACCTGGAAGAGGAAGCGGCGGAGCATTTCCTGGCCCAGGGGCGTGTGCTTGACCTCCGGGTGAAACTGGACGCCGTAAAGCCGGCGCCCCGGGTCGCTCATGGCCGCCACCGGCGTGTAGGCCGAGCGGGCCGTTACCCTAAAGCCCGGCGGCGGGGCACTGATATAGTCGCCGTGGCTCATCCAGCACTGCATGGTCCGGGGTAACCCGGCAAAGAGGATGTCGTCAGTCGTTACTTCAAGCTCGGTCTTACCGTATTCCCGCCCTGCGGCTGCCTCCACCCGGCCCCCCAGGTCGTGGGCCATGAGCTGCATGCCATAGCATATGCCTAAAATGGGGATGCCGCTCTCATATAGAGCCCGGTCAATGCGGGGCGCCCCCGGGCTGTAAACGCTGGCCGGCCCGCCGGAAAAGACAATACCTTTGGGCCGCCGGGCCAGGATCTCCTCCAGGGGCGTATTAAAGGGGATCATTTCCGAGTAAACCCCGGCTTCGCGGATGCGCCGGGCAATCAACTGGTTGTACTGGCCGCCGAAGTCCAGGACCAGGACTATTTCCGCAGGTTGCTTGTTTTCTCGCATCATCTACCCAACCTCACTGAATTAACCTTTATTTTATTTTACGGTGAAGCTCCTTTTGACGCAGATCGCCCAACTATAGAGCTCTTGCCGTGCAAGGAGCAGGCCTGGCGACCCTCTTTTCATCTCTGCCCGTTGTAAACCTCCGGTTTTAAAATGCAGATGTCCGGCAAATGGCGGTATTTCTGGGCATAATCAAGGCCGTAACCAACAACAAAATAATCCGGGATGGAAAAACCGCTGTAATCGACATGGACATCCACCAGCCGCCGCTCGGGCTTGTCCAGAATGGTGCAGGAGCGCACACTTAAAGGTTTGCGGGCCTTTAAATTTTCCAGCAGGTATTTTAAAGTCAGACCGGTATCAACAATATCCTCCACAATCAGGAGGTGCTTATCTTCCACCGGCACTTCCAGATCCTTCAAGATGCGCACTGCTCCCGACGTAGTGGTCCCGGCGCCGTAACTGGAAACAGCCATAAAATCGAGCTGGAGGGGAATGGTAATCTCCCGCACCAGGTCGGCGAGGAAAATAATCGCCCCTTTGAGGATACCCACCACCAGCAGGTCCTTGCCGGCATAATCGCGGCTAATGGCCGCGCCCATTTCTTTAACCCGTTTTTTTATCTCAGCGGCGCTAACCAAGACTTTAGCAATGTCATCCTGCAAAAATAATTCCTCCCCCGAAATAAAAGTACGATGTTACCTTCACCCCGGCAAACTTCCTCCACCGGCCTCTATTAATATACCTCTTGACAGTTTACCATAACCTTGTTATCTTCGCTGTATAACGGCAAAATCCTTCTGGCCGTCCGAATTTGGCGCCAAAGGAGTGAGCTACCGGTGTCTCCTGGCACCAGTACATTAGAAAAAAGGGCGCGCCAGGTCCTGGGAGTCAGTCCCGAGGCCGGCGCCCAAGCAATAAAAAAGGCGTACCGCCGTCTGGCCCGGCAGTACCACCCCGATAGTAATCCAGGTGATAAGGCTGCCATAGAAAAATTCCTCCTGATAACAGAAGCTTATCAGTACCTTTTACACCATAAACTCCCCGGCCACCACTCTCTCTTGGCAGCCGGCGTTACCCTGGAAAATGAGGATGCGGACAAACGGTACGCCCGCTGGTGGATGGAGCATTTCGGGGAGTTTTTCTAAAACTTAAAGTACCAACAAAAGAAAGGTAAGTCTTTTGTAGCACAGGTACTTGTCCAGGAACCTTGTATATGCTATTAATATGTCTAGAGGAAAACTTAAAATATGTTGAGCATAGTTGAGAAACGCTGAGTTAGAGTTCAGATGAGACGACTCGGAGCTTTTGGGGTGAGGACCAGCTTGGTTAGAGCTGGTTTTTTTATTTATAGAGGAGGCCTGGATAGATATGACTACCGCATTACCCATTGTAACCGAAGTTAAGGCGCCCGCCGACCCGGAGGCCCTTTATGCCGCCCTCGCCGGCGGCCGGGAAAACAGCTTTCTGCTGGAAAGCGCCCTTTTTCACCCCCGCTGGGGCCGCTATTCCTTTTTAGGCAGCGACCCCTTCCTGGTAGTCAAAACCAAGGGCTACCAGGCCCGGCTCTCCTCTCCCGGTCAACCGGTGCAAACCCTTACCGGCAATCCCTGGGAAATCATCCGCTCCCTTATAGCCCCCTACATCCTCCCCCGGCGAGAACAACCCATTCCTTTCACCGGTGGCATTGTCGGCTACCTGGCCTATGACCTGGGCCGTTACATCGAGAAGCTGCCCTCACAGGCTGCCGACGACCTGCCCTTCCCGGAAAGTTACCTGGCTTTCTATAGTACCATCGTAGCCATCGATCATCACGAGGAAAGGGTCTACGTGGCTGCCAGCGGTTTTCCGGCTACCGGTCCCGCTGCCGTAAAAGAAGCCCTGGCCCGGATAAAGGAAATAACTGCGCGCCTGCAAAAGGTAAGACCCCTGCCGCCCCCGGCAGGAGCAGACGGCATCAGAACACCCGTTAACTCCCTTTTTACTCCCGAATCTTATTGCCGGGCCGTCACCAGGGCAAAGGAATATATTGCCGCCGGAGATATTTTTGAAGTAAACTTATCCCAGCGCCTGCAGACAGAGCTTGCTGTAGAACCCTGGGAGCTTTACCGGTGCCTGCGGCGGGTTAACCCGGCTCCCTTTGCCGCCTACCTGTCCTTAAAAGAAGGCACCATCGCCAGCGCCTCGCCGGAAAGGTTTTTGCGGGTCAGTCAAGGCCAGGTAGAAACGCGGCCCATTAAAGGCACCCGGCCCCGGGGCCGGACCCCGGCCGAAGATGCTGCCTTACGCCAGGAGTTATGGAACAGTGCCAAGGACCGGGCCGAACTGGTGATGATCATCGACCTGGAAAGGAACGACCTGGGCCGGGTCTGCCAGGTAGGGTCGGTGCGGGTGCCGGAGCTTTTTGTCCTGGAAGAATACGCCACCGTTTTCCACCTGGTAAGCACCATCACCGGCACCCTGCAGCCCGGCAGGGATATGGTGGACTTGTGGCGGGCCACCTTTCCCGGAGGTTCCATTACCGGGGCACCAAAAGTACGTTCCATGGAAATCATCGAAGAACTGGAGCCGGTAAGGCGCAGCGTCTATACCGGCGCCATCGGCTACCTGGGTTTTGACGGCGAAGCCGACTGGAATATCGTCATCCGCACCTTTCTCCTGGCCGGCGGCCGGGCCTATTTCCAGGTCGGCGGCGCCGTCACGGCCGACTCAGAGCCAGAGAGGGAGTACCAGGAAACCCTGGACAAAGCCCGGGGACTGATCCTGGCCCTGGGATTATGAAAGAGGGGAAACGGCGCCCGGAAGGAAACTGCCCCCGTTCTTTCCGTCCTACGGCCCGAGCATTTAGCCGCTCCGGCAAGGACCATGGAAAGTAGAAAAAAGCTCACCGGCAGGTGAGCTATTTTCGGAGGAAAACACCTATGCCTGCAGCAATCGTCTACCTTAACGGCTCTCTCCAGCCCCTGGCAGAAACGGCAATCAGCCCCGCCGATCCTGGTTTTCTGTACGGGGCGGGGTTATTTGAAACAATCCGCATCGAAAAGGGCAGGGCCCTTTTTCTCGCCGAACACCTTCAACGTCTTACCAGCAGTGCCCGGCGCCTGGGCTGGCCTGTACCCGAAACCTCCGGCCTCCCAGCAGCTATCCAGGCTACCATCGCCGCCAACCAGGTGACCACCGGCCGCGGCCGCCTGAACTTTTTCCAGGGCGGCCAGGGCTACAACCTGATGTTTACGGCCGAAAACGGCCTGCCCTATACACCGGAAGATTACCGCAAAGGCTGCCGGGCTGCCATAGTCACCATTCGCCGCAACCAGCACTCTCCCCTGGCCGGCCTCAAGACCATGAACTACCTGGAAAACCTCCTGGCCCTGGCCGAAGCCCGGAAGAAGGGTGCCCGGGAGGCCCTGCTTTTGAACCTTGACGGTAATCTGGCCGAAGGCAGCCGCAGCAACCTCTTTCTTATCCAGCAAGATACCCTTTATACTCCCGACCTGGCCAGCGGCCCCCTGCCCGGCCTGGCCCGGGCCCGGGTGCTAAAACTCGCCGCCGGCCTGGGCCTGGCGGTGAAGGAAGAACCCTTAAAGCCCGAGGCTCTCCTGGCTGCCGGGGAGGCCTTTCTCACCAACAGCTTGATGGAGATCCTTCCCCTGACATGGGTGGACGGCCGGCCCGTCGGCAACGGCCGGCCCGGCCCGGTGACAGCATTGCTCCAAGCCAGGTACAGGGAAGAAAAATTTATAGACAGGACCTTGAATTAATGCTAAAAGTAAAACCGCCCCTACTGGGGCGGTTTAATGTTGATGCGCTTGTTAAAATCGTAGAAGTCGACGGTCATGATCAGTTTGTCCTGGGGGCGCTGGCGGTGGGCGGCTTCCAGGGAAACTTTGCGGATGTAGTTGCTTCCCCGTTCCACCCAGAACTGGTAGTAAAGATCCTGCCAGTAGCTGTTGAGGAACTGGTTGTTGACCTGCGGCCGGCAGGTGAGGAGGTAGGGCCTCCCCGGCACCTTTTTCTGGCGGCCCAAAAACTGCAAATCATCCACCCGGGTAATTTTTAAAATGGATAGGGGATTGATTTCAGCCATATACTTTTCTTGCTCCAGGGGGTTGTTGCCAGGGGTGACCATCCAGCGTTTGGAGGTCGGGTCGCGAAAATAAGTGGTATCTTTGACCTGGTAAATCTCCACCGGCTGGCCGGTCATCTGGCCCTTTAAATACAGGCTGCCGTCACCGGCCCGCTCCCCGTCCAGGCTGCTTAAGCCTATTTTATTTCCCCCGGTAATCAGGCTTGCCTCGACGTGGAAACGGTAGCTGGTTGCCTGGTTGGTAATATCCAGGGCCTGGACGATAAGTTCCTGGGGTTCCACCTTTATTTCCCGCAGGTAATAGACATAAGACCAACCACCGGCCAGGGTCAGGACGAGCACCACGGGTAAAATAACCTGCCAGCGTAAAAATTTACCAGCCAACAAAACCACCTTCCCGCCAGAATCCCTATTTAATTGATATGGCAGGCGGAAAGGGTTATACCTGGATATTGCTGGGAGTAAAATACGTCCAGGAGCCAGCACCTTCTAAAACAGGTTACATATAAACACCATATTCAGCTACCGCCCGGTAAAGGGCCAGGACGTTCTGGGGCGGCAGGTCGGCACTCAAAATACCGCTGGAGGTAGAAAAGATATACCCGCCGCCGGGAGCCGCCGCCAGCAGGAGCTGCTCCACTGCCGCCGTAATGGTTTCCGGCGTACCTGAAGCCAGGAGATTCAAGTCGAAGTTGCCCATCAAGCACAGGCGCCCGCCGTATTCCTTTTTAATGGTGCCAATATCCATGCCGGCGGCCGGTTCCAGGCACTGGATGCCGTCCAGGGGTAAAGCTGCCAGGTCGGGTAAAATGGCCTGTAGGTTACCGTCGGAGTGGTAAAGGACCGGTACACCCATAGCCTTAATAGCTTCCACCTGGCGGCGCAGGAAGGGCAAAAAGATTTCCCGCCACAGGGCCGGCCGGATATATGTCCCCCGTTCATAGGCGATGTCGTCACCGATAATCAAGGCGTGAGCCCCGGCCTGGACACAAAGGCGGGCCAGCTCCACGTTAAAGTCGACAACAGCCGCGGCCAGGTCGCCGATGGCTCCCTCCCGTCCAGCCACCGCCAGGAGAAAATCCGTAAAATCAAAAAGCTTACCGGTTCCCTGGAAAGGGCCGTCTACAAAGGCAAAAACGAAGAAATCCGTCTCCTCCCGCCAGCGCCTTAAAAGAAGCAGGTCAAAAGCGTTCGCGTCCGGCAGGCGGTAACTGGCTGCTTCCTTGATGGCGGGGATAGCTGGGGCCTGGACGGTAGTGAAGCCCCCCTGCCGCCGCAGCCGCCGACCCCAGACATCCCGAAAGCAGTCATTCCCCTCTTCCTTTAACGGCGCCCGGGGGGTAACGGCCAGGAGGTCCATCCCCAGAAACTCCCGGGCAGCCACCTCCGCGGCAAAACCTGCCGGTCCTTCCCGGCCCAAAAGTACTGTCACCAGCCCGGGTTCAAGCTCAAATTCTCCTGCCGGCACCCGGTCGGGTCGTCCTCGGGATAGAGCCACCTGCACCCGCTCAACATGGTTCACGGGCCTTCACCTCCAGAAGTTATGGTAATAAAAGCGACTTCATAAACACATCCCGGAAGGACGGCCGGGTCATGAGTTCGATATAGCCCACCTGGCGGGCTATTGTTTCTCCCCGCCGCCTTTCGTCCATGGAAAGGAGGGCCAGCCGCGCCCCGGTGCCGGCGGCATTGCCCACCTGGCGGAAGGCGTTCAAAGGAAGTTTGGGGAACATGCCGATGGCAATGGCGCTCTCCAGCTTCAGGTGGGTGCCAAAGGCCCCGGCGACCACGACTTCTTCCAGGTCGTCCACCGTGAGGCCCGCTGCCTCCAGGAGGAGCAGGGTGCCGCTGGCGATGGCCGCCTTGGCCAGCTGGATCTCGCCGATGTCCTTCTGGGTTACCACCAGGTCGCTGTCAATGCCGGTTTCCTCCGCCGGTACCAGGAGGAATTCCAGCGGGCCGCCCCCGGCAGGTCGCCTGACTCGGGGATGATTTAAATCCAACCGGCCGTTGGCATTAATGACGCCGGTGCGGTAAAGCTCGGCCACGGCATCGAGAATACCGGAGCCGCAGATGCCCAGGGGTGGTACTCCGCCGATGCTTTCCCAGTAGACCTCCCGGCCGTCGTCACTTAACCGGACGGCAGCAATGGCCCCGGTAATGGCGCGCATTCCCTGGGCGATGTGGGCGCCTTCAAAGGCCGGCCCCGAGGCACAGGAACAGGAAAGCATTTTGCCACCGTAACTTAAAACAATCTCCGTATTGGTACCGATGTCCAGGCCCAGGGTTACCTTGCGGGCTACGTCAATACGGCTACCCAGGATCATGGCCACATGGTCGCCGCCGACAAAGCCGGCAATTACGGGCTGGAAATAAACATAGGCACCCGGGCTGAAGTTTAAACCCAGGCTCCGGGCCTTTACCTCTACCGGTGTGGTCAGGGCCGGGACGTAGGGGGCCCGGGCGAGCTGTTCTACGGGCAGGTGCAACAGCAGGTGGTGCATGGCCGTATTGCCCACGATGACGGCTTCCTCAATGTCGGTCGTTGTTACGCCGGCCTTCCCGGCCAGGGTGGCTGCCAGCCGGTTCAGCCCCTCGATGGCTACTTCTTGAATGCGCCGGTATCCCTGTTCTCCCTCCAGGGCGTAGCCCAGGCGGGCCATGACATCTTCACCGTAGGCGATCTGGGGGTTCATGATCCCGTCGGCAGCCAGGGTAGCCCCTGTTTCCAGATTGATAAGAAAACCGGCCACCTTTGTGGTCCCCAGGTCGACAGCCAGGCCTAAGGGCGGCGGCGCCGGCCGGCCGGCATAAATGTTGATCACTTCTTTACCGCGTACCGTAACCACGCTGGTGCCGCCGGCCGCCATGGGTTCTGTTACCAAAGCCAGGTTAAAATCTATTTCCGGGCGGTCCAGGCCATAAGTGGCCTCCAGTTCGCCGGCCACCTGCTGCCAGAGGGGCCGGGGGTTCTCAATGGTCGTCCTGGTTAAAGAGAGGTTATACCTTTTAACTGGCGCTTCCGGGACTACTGCAACGTCCAGCCCTTCCACCTGAAGTTTCTGAATTCCGAGCATGGATTCCGGCGGGATTTCCACTTTCAGCGGTCCCTGGATGACTGCCTGGCAGGCCAGGCGATAACCCTGTTCCAGCTGCTCCGGCTTCAAGAAGCGTTTTTCCGCCGCGGCCGGCTCCCCGGCGTCGCCAGCGGCTACCCGCACCCGGCAGCGGCCGCACAACCCCCTGCCGCCGCAGGGTGCCGTCAGGCCCCCCGCTCCCAGGGCCAGCCCCAGCTGCTGGGCTGCGGCTAAAATAGTCTGGCCGGCTGCTACCTGCACCCGTCGGCCCACCGGCTGGAAATCAACCAACACTTCCTTCAAACTTAGCACCCCCTATTTTGCGGAACACGCTGGGCGTGTACCCTTCTTGCTTTTTAAATACCTGTCCGAAATAACGGGCGTCATGATAACCTACCCGTTCTGCTATTGCCGCCACTGGCAAATCGGTATTTAACAACAATTCTTTGGCTACTCTAAGGCGTACTCTGGTCAGGTAGTCAATAAAGTTCTGGCCCTTAACCTGTTTGAAGAGGCGGCTGAAATAGCAAGGACTTAAATACACCTGCTGGGCGACTTCTTCCAGGGTGAGATCCTTGCTGAAGTTGGCTTCAATAAACTTGCTGGCCCGGTCAATAAGGGAAGAATTACGTTGTTCCCGGCTGGCTGCTACCTGATCTACCAGGACCATCAGGCGCTCCAGGATGAGCTGCCGCATATCCGCCAGGTTATCAAGGTTTAAAAATTCGCTGCTGGCGGCCAGGGTGAGATTAGAAACGGCCTCCGGATCGGCCCCGCCCTCCAGGGCGGCATTGGCTGCCAGGGCCACCAGCTCCAGGAGTTTCATTTTCAGCAGGGCGGGGCGCCTTTCCTGTTCCAGGGCCAGTTTCATTAAAATATTGCTGGCCTGGCGGTAAGCCAGCTCGCGATCACCCATGCGGATGGCCTGGCTCAGCTCTTGTCCCTCTGAAGCCGGCAGGGAATGGGTGGTCATTGACCTGGTGGTAACGTCGTCAGCGTGAATAACCTGGTCGCCGCCATAAAGCAGGCGGAATTCAGCTGCCACCGTCGCCTCGGCATAGGAGCGGGCCAGGCCGGTGACCTTTTCAGCCGGGCGGCCGATGCCTACGGTGACGGTCACTTGCGTATCCCGGCGCACCTGGCGGCAGATAGCCTCGCCCAGGTGGATAGCGGCCTGACGGACGTCACGTTCCTTTTCCAGGTGATCGAGGGGCAGGAGAACGGCAAATTCGTCCCTGGTGGCGGGAGCTACCAGGGCCCCCGGCCAAGCGGCCGTTGCCTTTTCAATACTTTCCCTTACCCGTTGCTTTAAAAGCTGCCGTTCGATTTCCGAGCCTTCCCGGGCCAGGCTGGCAAAATTATCAATATCCACCAGCAGGGCCAGCCGCGGGAGGGAGGTAATCCCCAGGAAAAGGGCGCGGCTTTCGGCCTCGGCTGCCGTTATATTCCCATTAATCAGATCCATAATAAAACCCAGGCGGATCAGGGGTTTCATTTTTTCCAGGGCCTCTTTGAGGCGGGCCGTTTCCTGCTGGCGCCGGCGGCTTGCAGAAATATCGGCAACCAGTTCATCCAGGAGCTTGATCATTTCTTCCCCGTCTACCGGCTTTAATAGATATTTTGAGGCACCCAGGGAAACAGCTTCGCGGGCGTAATCAAATTCGCCATAGGCGGAGACAAAGATAAGCCTGGTTTCGGGAAGAAGTGACCGTATCTCCCGCCCGGCAGTAAGGCCGTCCATGACGGGCATCTTAATGTCCAGGAAGACAATATCCGGCCTTAAAACTGCTGCCAGGTTTACGGCCTCCATACCATTACCTGCTTCCGCGGCCACCTGGTAATGGGGCCGTTCCCTGGCCAGTAAAAAACGCATGGCCTGCCGTTCCAGGGGTTCGTCATCAACAAGCAGGATCTTGATTTCCGTGGACAAACTCACCTCTCACTTCTCACTTCCCATTTCTCAAATTGTATATGGAAAAGTAAGCTGAATGCAAGTCCCTTTTCCCGGCGTGCTGGTAACATCCAGGGCGCAGTTGCTGCCGAATTGATGCTGCAGGCGCCGGTAGACATTGACAATCCCCAGCCCGCTGACCTGGCCCTTGCCGCTGCCCCGTACCTGGAGGTCAAAAATGGCCTTCTGGACGTCAGGAAGAATGCCAATGCCGTCATCCTTTATTTCTATATGCACCTGGTCCCCCACCCGGCGGCCGGAAACGGTAATTTTCCCGCCCTCCTCCTTGGGCTCCAGGCCGTGGATGACAGCGTTTTCCACCAGGGGCTGCAGGACCATGCAGGGCACCCGAGCATCCAGGACAGCCTCCTCTATCAGTACCTGACTCCGGACCCGGTCCGGAAAACGCGTCTCCTGGATAAAGAGGTAGTCGCGCACGGCAGCTACCTCCTCGGCCAGAGTCACCGTTTCTTTGACCTGGTAGAGGCTGTAGCGCATGAGGCGGGCCAGAGCGCGCACCATTTTTTCCGTAGTTGCCGCCCCCTCAAAGAGGGCCAGGCGGGCGATGGTATTTAAAGAATTAAACAAGAAATGGGGACTGACCTGGGACTGGAGGACTTTGAGTTCGGCATCCTTCAGGGCCTGCTCCAGCTGGTGCTGCCTTTTCAGGAAGTGGATAAAGCTCGCGCGCTGCTCCTCCAGTTCTTTATTGACCAGTAAAACGGCGTTGAGCTGCATGATCTGCCCGGAGACAAAGGAGAGGAGGCCGCAGACGGCTTCTAGATCCTTTATGGACAGCACCGGTACGGCCGTCTGCAATTGAGCCGGGGCGGGATCGCCCTCTAAAAGGCAGTGGCCGCAGAGGACGGCTCCCACAGTCCCGTCTTCATTGGCCAGGGGATAAGATATTTCCACCAGGCCGGCATGACAGCGGTAAATAAAAGCTTCTTTAAAATTACCCGCCAGGGTGGTAACATCCACGTCTTTGGCCGGGCTGCCCTGAAGTAAATGGCAATGGCGGGAGCATTCCAGGAAGCCTCCCAGGGGGGTCAAAGGATTGCCGGCGGCATCCACCATGACCAGGTGCAGCCCGGTCATACGGGTAAAGGCGCGCTGCAGGTCTTCCAGGGAACCTTCCCCAAAGAATAAATCCAGGGTAGCCGGCGCCAGGACCGCCTGGCGTTTCTGGCCGGCGTCGATCAGGTCCTTGATCAGCTGGACGGCGGTGGCAGCATCGGGCGCGTAGCCATCGGCCCCCATTTTGGCAGCAATAGTCTCATTGAGGGGCGTACCGCCCACCACCACTTTAACCTTACCCCGCCAGCCGGCCTCTTGCAGGGCTTCAATGGTTTCACCCATGGCTTTACGGGTAGAAGAAAGGAGGGCTGACAGGCACAGGACGTCAGGACGGTATTTAATTACCGCTTCGACAAAGGTACTGGGGGCGACATTGACGCCCAGGTCAATTACTTCAAAACCCGAGGCTTCGAGCATTATCCCCAATAAATTTTTGCCGATATCATGGATGTCTCCCTGAACGGTACCGATAATGGCCCGCCCCACCGGCTGCACCTGGCCGGCCAGCATAAAAGGCTTGAGTTCCTTTAAACCGGCGTGAATGGCCCGGGCGGTAATAATCAGGTCGGTGACGTAAATCTCATTGCGTTCAAACCTTTCTCCCACCACATCCATGGCGGCCACAAAGCCGTCGGAAATAATCTGGGCCGGTTCTACCCCGGCGGTCAGGGCCTTTTTAACTTCTTCCCGTGCCTGGACGGCGTTGCCGTCGATTACAGCCTGGATCAAATTTTCCAGGGAAAAAGACATATTTTTCCTCCTAATAAAAACGACCGCAGCAGGGAGCCTCCCTGCCTGCGGTCGGATTTACTCGCAGCTTAAGCTTTAATTTTCCCCGCGCGAGCGGCGGCAATATATTCCAGGCAGTATTCATCCTGGCCGGCCAGGGCTGTAGCCGCTTTCAAAAGACCCATCAGGGGCGTATCCAGGGGATCAAGAATAAAGGCATCCATCCCCCTAGTTAAGCACATAACCATAAAAGCCCGGTTTAAAAGCCGGCGCTCCGGTAAACCAAAAGAAACATTGGAAAGGCCGCAGATGATATGAACTTTGGGATACTTTTCCTTTAATGCCGCCACCGCGTCAAGAGCTTCAACGCCGTACTGACTGTTAACCCCCAGGGGTTTGATCAGGGGATCCAGGTATATATCGTCTTCCGGTATCCCGGCCTCTAAAAGCCCTGGTACCAGCTTGCCGGCTACCCGCAAGCGGTCGGCCACTGATTCCGGCATGCCGCCGTCGTCCATGCAGAGGGCAATGACCCTGGCTTTATATTTCTGCACCAGGGGCAAAACTTCCTCCCAGCGCTGCTTCTCTGCAGTGATGGAATTGATCATGGCCCGGCCTTTATGGGCCGCCAGGCCAGCGGCCAGAGCTTCGGCGCTGGGACTGTCGATACATAAGGGTACGTCGACGACTTCCTGGACTATATTGACCAGCCAGGTCATCACTTTGTCTTCTTCACCGATGCTTGTCCCACAGTTGACGTCAACAATGTGGGCTCCGGCCTCAACCTGCTTCCTGGCCAGGTCCTGGATGTATTCCTTATCACGGTTGGCAATGGCCTGGGCTACAGCTTTACGACTGGAATTTATTAGCTCACCGACAACCAGCATCTCCTGGCCTCCTATGACGCCAGCAGCTGGCGGGCAAGATCTACAGCCGAGGCAGCATCGGGAGCATAGCCGTCGGCTCCGATTTCATCGGCAAATTTTTGGGTTACTGGAGCGCCGCCGACCATAATCTTGATTTTATCGCGGTAAGCCGCCAGGCCCTCGACAGTTTTCTTCATCTGCATCATGGTGGATGTCAGCAGGGCCGAAATGCCGACCAGCTGCGGTTTGTGCTCTTCTACCGCCTGGACAAATTTCTCTACCGGCACGTCGATACCCAGGTCAACTACCTTGAAGCCGGCACCTTCCATCATCATGATGACCAGGTTCTTGCCGATATCGTGGAGGTCGCCCTTAACCGTACCGATGACGAAGGTTCCTTTATCCTCCAGGGCGTCACCTGCAAGCAGGGGTTTGACCACATCCATACCGGCATGCATGGCCCGGGCCGCCACCAAGACCTCAGGCACGTAAACTTCATTGTTCTTAAACTTGACGCCAATGATATTCATGGCTGCAATCAGGCCGTCGTTAATAATGGTGGTGGGAGCAATGCCCTCATCCAGGGCCTTCTGGGTCAGCTCCTTGACCTTGTTGGCGTTGCCGGCCATCAAGGCTTCTTTAATTTCCTCCAGGACTGCCACTTTGCCTTGCCTCCTTGAGAATATTCATGTTGGTTCATTTTTAAGTTTATTTTAAGATTACTTACGCTGCAAGGCTAAATTCTTGCCAAAGGTTTGTTTTCTTGCCCTAGGAGGATATTATCTGGATATCTTTTCCCCGTTGGATTCTGGCAGGCCCCTTCCCGGACTTCAAGGCGAAAGCTCCCGGCGATACTTCGCCCGGCCGATCGTATATAAGTCATTCCCCTCGGAGTCAATACCCACAATCACCGGAAATTCTTCTACTTCCAGGCGGTAGATGGCCTCCGGCCCCAGGTCTTCGTAGGCAATGACGGTGGCCTTTTTAATGTGCCGGGCCAGGAGGGCACCCGCACCACCGGTGGCCAGGAAATAGACGGCCCCGACTTGCTGCATGGCCTGAATTACTTCCGGGCTGCGGCCGCCTTTACCGATCATCCCCCTCAAGCCCTTTTCCCTGATGAGCAACGGCGCGTAGGCATCCATCCGCCCGCTGGTAGTGGGTCCGGCAGAGCCGATCACTTTACCGGGCCGGGCCGGGCAGGGGCCGACGTAATAGATAATCTGGTCGCGGAGATCGACGGGCAGCTCGCCGCCGGCCCGGAGGGTTTCCACCATCCGCTTGTGGGCCGCATCCCGGCCGGTTAAAATAGTACCGCTAATTAAAACCTGATCCCCGGCCCTTAACTTCCGGGCCGTTGCCTCATCCAGAGGCGTCGTTATGCTAAGCACAGGCCCACCCCCTACAGAATTGCGGTGGCATGCCGGACGGCATGGCACTGCAGGTTGACGGCGACCGGTAAAGAAGCAATGTGGGTCGGGTAAATTTCTATATGGACATCCAAAGCCGTTACCCTTCCCCCCAGGCCCTGGGGTCCGATGCCGGTGGCGTTGATAGCCGCCAGCAGTTCTTCTTCCAGTGCGGCAACATGGCTTAAAGGATGGCGCTGCCCCAGGGGGCGCAGGAGAGCCTTTTTCGCCAGGTAAGGGGCCTTTTCCAGGTTGCCGCCTATGCCCACGCCGGCGACAATGGGCGGGCACGGGTTGCCGCCGGCCTCCTCCACCACTTGGAGTACATATTTCTTTATGCCCGCCACACCGTCGGCCGGTTTGAGCATCTTTACCCCCGACATATTCTCGCTGCCGGCGCCCTTGGGGGCCACCGTAATCTTCAAGCGATCCCCGTCGACTATCTCCGTGTGGATAATGGCCGGCGTATTGTCGCCGGTATTTTTACGCAGTAAAGGATCGCCCACTACCGATTTGCGGAGGTAGCCTTGCGTATAGCCCTGCCTCACGCCGGCGTTGATGGCTTCATAAAGATTGCCGCCCGTAATATGTACCTCCTGTCCCACTTCCACAAAGACTACCGCCACCCCGGTATCCTGGCAAATGGGCTCCCCGGTACCGGCCGCCAGCCTGGCGTTTTCCAGGAGTTGTTGTAATATATCCCGCCCTAAAGGCGCTTCTTCCCTGGCCTGGGCTGCCGCCATGGCCTGCCACCAGTCCGGCCCCAGCACCGAGCAGGCCTCGATGCACAGCCTGGCCACTGCCGCCGTGATTTCCCGGGCTTTAATTTCACGCATTACCTTCCCGCCCCTTTGCATGAGTCCGGTATATTTATGGGACCGAAAAGCTTCGTTATTGTTGCCTGCTGCCCGGTTTGACAACCGGTAAGCCCTGCCGGCATAAGGGGCAGTCTGCCGGCTTATACGTCTCAATATCAAAGGTGATCAATGATTGTACCGGTACACCTATATCCGCCCTGCCGCCGCTGCGGTCCACCAGGACGCCGACCCCCACCGGCACCGCGCCGTGCTCCTTTACCACCTTGATTACCTCTCGCACGGAACCACCGGTGGTGATGACATCTTCCACCACCAGCACCCGTTCCCCCGGCTCCAGGGTAAAACTCCGGCGCAGGGTCATGACGCCATTTTCCCGTTCGGTAAAGAGGGCCCTGGCGCCGAGATTGCGGGCCATTTCATAAGACATAATAATGGCACCGATGGCAGGACCCACTACGGCGGTAATACTCTGGTCCTTAAATCTTGCCGCCAGGTCCCGGCAGAGGAGGGCGTTTTCCTCCGGGAACTGCTGCACCCGGGCACACTGTAAGTAACGGCCGCTGTGGAGGCCTGAGGTTAACACAAAATGTCCCTCCCATAATACGCCTGTACGGCGAAAAATGGCCATGATTTCTTCCCGATCGAGCACTTGTTTCACTCCTCTAGATATTTTACTTGTCTGCTATCTCTGCCCTAGAGGCAGCGGTAATCGCAGTTGCATAAGCACGGGCCTGCTGCCCGGGGCAGCTACATATACACTCCCAGGTCGGTCCGCTAATCAAGTTTGCAGCGCACCAATCAATTCCCGCACGTCTTCAAGGCCCTGTTCTGTCAGGTAATTTTCTAATCCTGCGATTATCTCCATTATCGCTCCTGGGTTAACCAAGGTAGCCGTACCCACAGCCACAGCACTAGCCCCTGCCAGCAAAAACTCAATGGCATCGCGAGCCGTCATAATGCCGCCCATGCCGATTACCGGCACCTTTACGGCCCGCGCTACCCGCCAGACAGCATAAAGGGCTACTGGTTTAATAGCCGGCCCGCTCAGGCCTCCCACTATATTGGCCAGGGCCGGGCGGCGCTTTTCAATATCAATAGCCATGCCTTGGAGGGTATTAATCAGGGCTATGGCACCGGCGCCGGCATCTTCCACCGCCCTAGCTATAGCAGTAATGTCAGTGACGTTCGGGGTTAATTTAACTATCACCGGCAGGTGGGTATGTTCCTTGACTATAGCCGTCACCCGGGCCGCCATGGCCGGCACCGTACCAAAAACAATCCCTCCCTCCTTGACATTGGGGCAGGAGATATTGACCTCAAGGGCGGCAATGCCTTTTGCCTCGCTCAAGCGCGTGGCCAGCTCCGCGTACTCCTCCATGGTCCTGCCGGCAATACTGACAATGAGGGGCGGTCTATACTGGCGTAAATAGGGCAGTTTCTCCCGTAGGAAAACCTCCAGGCCGGGGTTTTGCAAGCCCACGGAGTTAAGCAGGCCGCAATAGCTTTCCATTAAGCGCGGCGGCGGGTTGCCCGGGGTAGGATGCAGGGTAATGGTCTTGACCACAAGGGCTCCCAGGCGGTTGAGATCAATAAAAGGGGCATATTCCTCGCCAAAACCAAAGGTCCCGGAGGCCGGCATTATCGGATTCTGTAAAGTTAAACCCGCCAGTTGAACTGCCAGGTTGACTTTAGGCGCCTTCACAGTTTGTTCCATTTTACCTGGTCTCCCCAATACACGGTAGCTGCATCGAAAACAGGTCCACCCGTGCATACGTTTTCATAGTATATTTTACCCTGGGCATCAAGAAGGGCTGTCACACAACCACGACAAGCCCCGAGTCCGCAGGCCATTCTTTCTTCCAAAGAAACCTCTGCCGTAATAGAAAATTTACTCGCCAGGCGGGCGAATTCCGCCATTCCGGCCCTTGGGCCACAGGCATAACAACGGTCATAAGTCCTTTCCTCGAGATAATGCTCCCATAGTTTGGTCACCGGTCCATAAAAACCTTCGCTGCCATCATCCGTAGCCACAAACAGGTTAATCTTCATAGCCTTTAAAGTTTCTAATTGATATAATCGTTCCCTGTCCTGGGCGCCATAAAAAAAGTCAACTTCATTCCCCGCCTCCAGCGCCCGCCGGGCAAGAAAAAGCAAGGGAACAATACCCAGCCCCCCTGCTACTAAAGCCACCCTTTTATTGGCCGGTAAAGTAAAACCGCGGCCGATAGGGCCCAAAATATTGATTTTTTTTCCTGCTCCCTGCCGGGCCAGCCAGGCCGTCCCGCGGCCCTTTACCTGGTACAACAGGAATAATTCTCCCCCGGCGCCGACGTCGTGGATGCTTAACGGACGCCTCAGCAGGGGGTCCAGGGTCTCTGAACAGCGAATATGGACAAATTGCCCCGGTTGCGCTGCGGCAGCAATTGCCGGGGCCTGCAGTTTTAAGAGAAAAACCTCCCGCCCAATCTGGTGCGAAGCCAGGATTTCCGCTTCCAGGTTCTGAATCAACATGGTCACCCTTTACGCAAAAATCTCTAATATATTCGTCATGGTTTTCGTTTTTCCTGCATGAAAAAGCCTGGCGGTTAAAAAAATAGCAGACACTTCGTTAACTACCACCCAAGTTTCAGATAGGTTTTCTTCCTTAAGTTATTATTGGATTATTGGCCAATCGCTACCCTGCTTGAAGCCCCAATACTTAAGTTAGTTTTTTCCTCTGAAATTATTATGGTAACTGCTACAAAAAACCCCGGCGTCACTACTAGCCGAGGCTTAAAATCTAAAGCCGGGGATATCTTTTACTCCCGGCCGCACTCGCCGGCCTCGCCCTTTAAGATGGCCAGACCATGGGGCAGGGCCGGCAATATGGCCGCCAGGTTTTCCCGCACCCCTTTGGGGCTGCCGGGCAGGTTGACGATGAGAGTCTTCCCCCGGATGCCGGCTACAGCCCGGGAGAGCATGGCCTGGGGGGTTAACTTCAGGCTTGCCGCCCGCATGGCCTCCGGCAGCCCCGGTACTTCCTTTTCGATCACATCCCGGGTGGCTTCGGGGGTAACATCCCGGGGGCTGAAGCCGGTGCCCCCGGTGGTGAGAACGAGATCGGCCCCCACCACATCGCAAAACTCCTGCAGTTTGGCGGCCAGGAGCCGGCGCTCATCAGGAACAACCTCATAGGCCACCACTTCGCCAAGATCCGCTACCATTTCCCGGATGACGGCCGCGCTCTTATCCTCCCGCTCGCCCCGGGCTCCCTTATCGCTGGCCGTAAGTATTGCTACCCGGATCACGAGGCCACCACCTCGATAGGATCACCCACCTGGACCGGCCCGCTCTCCAGGATGGCCACAAAGATGCCCTCGCGGGGCATGACGCAGTCGCCGGCCTGCTGGTAAATGGCACAGCGGCTGTGGCACTGCTTGCCGATCTGGGTGACCTCGGCCAGGACCCGGTCGCCGATTCTTAATTTCGTACCCACCGGCAGGGATACCAGATCAATACCCTCCGTCGTCAGGTTCTCGGCGAAGTCGCCGGGGCCCACTTGCAGGCCTTTAGCCTGCATTTTGGTAATGCTTTCCATGGCCAGGAGGCTCACCTGGCGGTGCCAGGGGCCAGCATGGGCGTCGCCCTCCAGGCCGTGGTTGGCAATGAGCATCCCCCGGCCAATATTCTTTTTACGCTCACCCTTACTGGCCGAGGTGCAGACGGCTACGATACGTCCCATGGTTCCTCACCTTCCCGCTGGAAGTGGCCGCTGCGGCCACCCGTTTTTTCGATTAACCTGATGTTATCGATAACCATGCCCCGCTCAACGGCTTTGCACATGTCGTAAATGGTCAAGGCGGCCACGCTGACCGCCGTCAGGGCTTCCATTTCCACCCCGGTCTGGCCGGTGGTCTTCACCCGGGCTTCAATTTCCAGGGTCCCCGTGTCCCGGTCAGGGCGGAAGTCGACGCTCACCGCGCTGATGGACAAGGGGTGGCAGAGGGGGATTAACGACCCCGTTTGCTTGGCGGCCATAATGCCGGCCACCCGGGCCACGGCCAGGACGTCACCCTTGGGCACCTGCCCCTCCAGGATGAGATCAAGGGTGTTTTTGCTCATCAGTACCCGTCCCCGGGCTACGGCCACCCGCTCGGTAACGGCCTTGGCGCCCACATCTACCATTCGTGCAGCACCTTTGGCATCAAGGTGGGTCAGGGGATTGCTCATAACAATGCCTCCATAATACACTGCTTATTTACTTTGTGCCTTTACAGATACAAACCTTTAGTGAAGGAACGACCCGCTTCCCCCCACGGACATTAACCTCACCGGAGCTTAACTTAAACCAACTCCTACTTCCCACTTCCCACCTCTCACTTCTTAAACATCAGCCGCCGATCTGGGACATGACCCGCGGCTGGCGCCAGCCGGTTTCCATATGGTGTTCGGCCGGCTTTAAGGTCACAGCCCGGGCAAAAATAGCCGCCAGTTCCGCCTCCGAAGCCCCGGCGCGTAAAGGCCCTTTGATGTCTATTTCCCCGTCCCAGTAGAGGCAGGGCCTGAGTTTCCCGTCGGCCGTCAGGCGCAGGCGGTTGCAGCGATGACAAAAGTGACTGGACATGGCGCTGATAAAGCCGATACTGCCTTTACCGCCGGCCACCTTAAAGTTAACTGCCGGCCCGTTGGTTACCAGGTCCGCTAAAGGTTCCAGGAGATAGACCCGGCTGATCCGGCTTTTAATCTCGTCCATGGATACATAACCGCCAGCAGAAGCAGCAGCCGCGCCAATGGGCATCAGTTCAATAAAGCGGATATGCAAAGGCTTTTCTTGAGCCAGTCGGGCAAAATCCAGGATCTCGTCGTCATTAAAGCCGCGGGTAACGACAACATTGAGTTTTACCGGTGTCAGGCCCACGGCCAGGGCGGCATGGATGCCCTGCCAGACGCTGCTGATATTGCCGCGGCGGGTGATATAACGGTAACGTTCTTTCTTTAATGTGTCCAGGCTGATATTCACCCGGCTCAAGCCCGCTTCTTTGAGGGGCCTGGCCAGGCCGCTCAGGAAGATGCCATTGGTGGTCAGGGAAACCTCTTTGATGGCCGGAAGTTTAGCCAGCTCCCGCACCAGGGTCACGACGTTTTTGCGCACCAGGGGCTCGCCCCCGGTGAGGCGGATGCGGTTTATCCCGGTGCTGCCGGCCACCCGCGCAATGGTGACGATCTCCTCCAGGCGGAGGATATCCTGGTGACTCTTTAAGGGCACCCCGGTAGCCGGCATACAGTAGCGGCAGCGCAGGTTGCAGCGGTCGGTTATGGCAATACGCAGGTAGTTTATCTGACGGCGAAAGGCATCTTCCACCGGTCTCCCTCTTTTCTCCGGCAAAGGCTTCTTCGTTATGCCGCTTTTTTATTCTAAATTATAGCTACCCTTGATGGTCCTGGCTCCGGTGTGGAGTTTCTTCCAGAAGGGTTTCCCGCGGCCGCAGGAGATATACCGTCACTTCCTGGCCGGCGGCAAAACCCTCGGCCAGGCGGGGTACCACCACAATACCGTCGGCCCGGGCCAGGGCCATGATGGTGCCGGCACCGCGGGAGGTCGGAATGGCCACCAGCCTGCCCCCTTCTCTTTCCAGGCGGACACGGACAAACTCCTCCCGGCCCAGGGGGGAGTAGATTTTACGGGCCAGGACGGCTTGCACCCGCTCCCGCCGGGGCGGTTCCAGGCCCTGGCGGTAATAGATAACGGGCCTGGCAAAGAGTTCCGCGCACAGGGCGGCGGATACCGGGTAGCCGGGTACGCCAATCACCGGCTTTCCATCGACTATACCCAGGATTACCGGCTTTCCGGGCCGGGTGGCGACCCCATGGGTCAACACCTGCCCCAGCTCAGCCACCAGGCGGGCGGTATAGTCCTCCCGCCCGGCCGATGAGCCGGCATTGATGAGGACCAGGTCGCTTTCCGCTACGGCCTGCACCAGGCGTTCCTTTAAGAGCTGGTAATCATCCGGGGTAATGGGGTAAACCCGGGGCTCACCCCCCCACTGTACGACCAGGCCAGCCAGCATGGTACCGTTAGACTCCAGAATCTGGCCGGGAGCCGGGTTGGGGTTTGGCGGCACCACCTCCGTCCCCGTGGGCAGGATGGCTACCCGCGGTCGCGGCCGGACGGCCACCCTCGTTACTCCGGCAGATAGGAGGCCTCCAAGGTCATAGGGGGTGAGGGCATGGCCGGCCGACACCAGCAGCTCGCCGGCCATGATGTCCTCGCCCACCGGCCGGACGTTCTGCCCTGGTACAGCCGGGCGCCTGATGACAGCCGTTGCCTTATCTTTAAAGACCACCTCTTCAATCATAATAACGGCGTCAAAGCCCTCCGGTAAGGGATCGCCCGTATCGACAAGCACTGCCTCGCGGTCCGGGGCCAGCTCCAGAGGTTCCCCCTCGCTGGCACCAAAGGTCTTTTCCGCCCGCACCGCTATCCCGTCCATGGCTGCCGCCGGGTAGTGGGGTGAGGAGATGGCGGCATAGACCGGTGCTGCCGTCACCCGGCCCAGGGCCCGGGTAACGTCTACTTCTTCAGCCGGCAGCCCCGCCAGGTAGCCATTGGACCTTAAAGATCCTAGAAATTCCTCCAGGGCCTCCTGCCATGGCCTGTTGGTGACAAAGACCTTGCGTGCCAATTACCAACCCTTCCTTCCCGGGTTTAATAGAACATAATTCCCCTCTCCGGTTCCTCTTAACGCACTATAGAAGACGGGATTAAACAAGCTACTAAATACCGGGGCACCTAAAATAATTTAACCTCTACCCTCGTACCGGCTTCCAGACCCTCTTCCTCCATGGGTATGGCTACCAGGCCGTCGGCCTGGACCATGGATGAGATCATACTCGAGCCCCCGGGTACCGGTACGGCCAGGTACCCATCCGGGCCTGCTTCCAGGCGGACGCGGATATAATCCTCGCGGCCGGGAATAGAAGTAACTGTCCGGCTTAAGATCGCCTCCACCGTCCTCCCGGCCAGATGATCGTAGCTCCCGTAGCGCAGCAGGGGTTCGATTAAGAGCCTGAAAACAACCATGGCTGAAACGGGATGGCCCGGCAGGCCCAAAATCATCTTATCGCCGGCCACTGCCGCAACGGTGGGCTTACCCGGGCGGAGGGCCACACCGTGAAAGAGGATACCCGGCTGTCCCAGGCCAGCCAGGACCTGGACGGTTAAATCGCGGGTGCCGACAGAGCTGCCGCCGGAAAGGAGCACCAGGTGGTTTTCCGTCATGGCCTTTCGTACCCCGGTTGTGAGCTCTTCCATATCATCGGGGGCAATACCGTACAGGGCGGCCTCAGCGCCACACTTCCTGACCAGTCCGGCCAGGGTGTAGGAATTAATATCCCTTACCTGGCCGGGTCCGGGATCAGCCTCGGGAGGGACGATTTCATTGCCGGTAGCCAGGATGCCCACCCGCCAGGGTTCATATACAGTCACCCGGGTTACCCCCAGACTGGCCAGCACTCCCAGGTCCTGGGGCCGCAAAGTATGGCCGGCAGGCAGGACGGTGGTACCGGCGCGCACGTCGGCACCCTGGCGCACCAGGTCCTGCCCCGGGGCCACGGGTTTAAAAACGGCGACGCAGTCCCCCTCCTGGACTTCCGTATTTTCCACCATAACCACGGCATCAGCCCCTGGGGGTATCATACTGCCAGTAGATACGGCCACCGCCTCGCCGGGGCCAACAGTGACTGCCGCCGGTTGCCCCATAGCTACCTCTCCTACCAGGTGTAAAATTACCGGTTCGCTTTCCCTGGCCCCGAAGGTATCAACTGCCCGGACGGCATATCCGTCCATGGTGGCGCGGGTAAAACCGGGAACGTCGTCCTTCGCCGTCACCGGCCGGGCCAGTTCCCGCCCCAGGGCAGCAAGCAGGGGTAAAATCACTTCCTGCCGTCCCGGCAGGGGCCAGTAGCGGGAAAGCATCCGGCGCGCTTCTGCTAGAGTTACCACCCGGAAGAGTTCCATCCATATCCCCCTGCTACTCAAAACATCCCAGCTGGCACTGGATAATCTTAATCTTTAAGTCGTCGGCAGCCTGTCCCACCTCACGCATGGGTACCTGCAAGCGGCGAGCTACTTCCTGGGCCACCGCGCAGGGCAGCTTGCCACCATGGTCAGCAGCCGCTTCTTTTACTGCTGCCCGGACGGCTTCCCGGTCAACCATAAAATATCCCTCCTAGGAAGTTCGTCTTTATATTTATTGACTTACTGGGGCCGGCCTTTATTCCCTTTTAGCCCTAAAAATTTACAGGCACCCGGAAGGGTGCCTGAAGTTACTGAAAACTCCTTTCCCATTCCGGGAGGCAGGCAGGTTTCCCCGCCTACCCCGTCGCTGCCTGGCAAGCAGGCAGGAGGCCAGCGGCCATAGCCTTAAAACCTTAGGCCCACTGGCTCGGAGATATATGCGGTTATATTGATTGTAGCATAACCAGAAGCAGGAAGCAAGTAGGAATTATGGCTTTACCTTTTACCCACCAGGGCGCAAAGCCTCTCGGTGGCGTAGTAAGCTTCCGCTCCGGTTACTATTTCCTGCGGATCGCCTCCCGTCTTATTCAGGGGCAGGAGGCCCCTCCCCCCGGCCCGGGCCACGGCTGCCGCCGGGTCTAAAGCCGCCGTATCCTCGCCCAGGTAGGTTAGAAGAAGACGGGCGGCATTGCCCCGCGTTAAAGGTTTCCGCTCGAGATAGGGCTGTAAGGCTGCAGACTTAGCGGCAACCAGATCGCCCCGGCCGGCTGCCCTTTTTAAGGCATTGGCCGTCATATAGTAAAAGCTTGCCTGGTTCACCGGGTCATCCAGCTTCCAGTCATTATTATAACCAGCAACAATAAGGCCCCACCGGTTAACAAATTTTAAACCTTCAAAGGCCCAGTGATTTTCCAGTGGGTTCTTTATATGATAATCCTTGAGATAGGCCCCCATTTTCACCAGTTTATCCTGGATGGCCTTGATGTCCCCGGGGCTGGCCGCCAGTTCCCGGAAATTTTTATTAACCTGCAGGGAATAAACGGCCGCCACCCCGGCAGCATCGCCGGTAGCCATACCTATGGGCACTACCCGGGCACTACCAGCAGCTAGGTGAGTATAGCCGGCCGAGCGCCCTACCACCAGGAGGTTGTCAACCCCCTGGGGCACCAGGGAGCGAAAGGGTATGCTGTAGACTTCCGGCCGGCCGTAGACGTAACCCGTATCCTGGGGTGAAGTCGCCTGGACATCCACCGGATAGGACCCCAGGGCGATGGCGTCGGGGAAATAGCGGTTAAAGAGGACGTCATTCAGGTCCAGCTGGTAAAGGGCCTTGATGTGGCGGGTTTCCCGGACGTAGAGTTCCGGCGCTGCCCCCAGGAGCCTGGCCCCGGCAAAACCGGGCAGCCGGGAGCGCAAGAAGTCAGTAATAGCCGGCAGTTCTTTCCGGGCCAGTTCCATGGCTTCAGTTTTGGCAGCCTCGCTCAGTCCATCGACACCAAAGATCTGCAGGGCGTTAATGAGGATGGTGCCGTCATTCTGGCGGCCGATATTTAAGCCCCGCAGCCGCAAGCGCGAGGTGGAGGGCTGGTAGGCAGCGCCAATGTCGGCAAAGCCCCAGGCGGCCCGGTCGGAAATCTTAGCGTCTTTGATCCGGCCTCCCTTGACGGCCTGCTCCAGGGCCGCCCAGTCTATCCCCCCCAGGTGAAAGACGAGGGTCACTGCCTGGCGCCGCTCTTTCTCGCCCATATCCTCGGCGCCTACCGTATAAGGAACGCCGGCCGCAGCGGCAACATCGGCATCCTGGGTAGCGTCGATGATCCGGCCGGCGTAGAAGGTTATTTCCTGGCCGTCCTTGACGGCTCTGATGCCGATCAGTTTATTGCCCTCCAGGATGGGCGCTTTAAAAGCAGTATTCAGGCTTAAAGCCAGGTTGGGGTAACGCTCCACCATGTCCAGGAAGACCTTTTTGGCCACGGTGACATCAAAAACGCTGCCCCCTACCTGGCGGTAGAAATCAAGAAAAGTACCGCGGGTCAGCAGTTCGTGTTTCGGCCCGTAATTCATGTCAATAAAGTTGAGCCAGCCATAGGTAAAAAGGCCGCCCAGGCCGTCGCGCCTTTCCATCAGCAGGACCTTGGCCCCCTGGCGAGCGGCAGAGATAGCCGCAGCGACACCTTCCGGTTGCCCACCTACCACTAGTACGTCGTAACTCGCCCCGGCAACCGGCGGCGGCGCCGGCGGAAAAGCAGCCGGGTC
Source organism: Moorella sp. E308F (assembly GCF_006538365.1). Lineage (NCBI taxonomy): Bacteria > Bacillati > Bacillota > Clostridia > Neomoorellales > Neomoorellaceae > Neomoorella > Moorella sp. E308F. The sequence goes on from NZ_BJKN01000001.1 coordinate 340,002, forward strand.
GGGTGCCTGTTGGGCAACTACCTGCCCGGCCCAGGCCCGCCATATGGTTAAATAATACCTGGCCCGCTCAAAAGCAGCTACCCGACCTGGCCAGAGGCGCCACCCCGCCAGGGTTGCTAAAAGTATAATAAAGCTTAAAAAAAGATACAGTTTCTTTTTGCCCGACATTTACTCATTTCCTCACCATATTCTTGACGTTCTTTGCAGAATCTCCTCCATTGCTCCAGGGACTTGCCTGCCGCTGCCCTATGCATGGGTTTTAGTCCGAGGGAAAACAGGCCAGCTTACTCGGGGATCACCGCCTGGAACCGGTAGTGGGGATCCTGCAGGCCCTCCTTGAAGGCCGCCTTGCTCCCCGGGGAAGAATCCAGGTTATAAAGCCACTTGCCGTCCACCTGGTTAAACCACACGGCAATCTTAATATTGGGGTAGTATAGCGCCAGGCTCCGGAAACATTCCCGTATCCAGGCCGCCTTGTCGCCGCCCACTTCGTTACTGGAGAACTCAGTAATCATGAAGGGCTTCTTCCCGAAATAATACATATACTCGCGGTACAGGGGCGCATAGATTTCATTAAACCCGCGCCAGGTGTCGGCGGCATGGCTGGTGCCGTTGTTGTAGCCCGTCAGGCCGATCCAGTCCACGGTTTGATCCCCCGGGTAATAAAGCAGGTAATTATTCCATTTAAAGTTGGGAAAGGAGCGGTCGTGGGGGTTAAAGACAAAAAGGACATTATTCGCCCCCTCCGCCTGGAAGAGGCGATAGACATGCTTCCAGGCCATTTTAAAAATGTCCGGATCCTTGCCGTAGTACCAGGCCGACCAGGTGGACCAGTCGCCGTTCATCTCGTTGCCGAAACGGACGAAAACGGGGTCTTCCAGGGCTTTAAACTGCCGCGCCCATTCCCGTAAAATATGGTCATACCTGCCCTGAATGAGGTCAATGAGGGAGGTATCATTTTTTTTGCCGTACCACCAGGGCTGCAGGGCAACCATCATCACACGGTTATCGTCGTAGATTTTCTGTAATTCTTTAAAGTTGAAGCGGGTATCAAAGGCGGCATAAGTAATGAGAAATTGAAATTTAAAGTCCAGCTCTTTTTCCAGGGGCAGGAGCTTTTCAAAATACTCCAGGCGCCCCGGCTTGTGAGGGTTAAGGATGCCCCACAGGGTTTTATCCGCCGGGATCACCAGGCGGTGACGCCGGCCTTCGATTGCGATATCCCGCTGGACCGGCGGGGCTGCCGGCAGGGCAGGTACACCTTGCGGCGGCAGGGGGTTAAAGCTCTGAATAATCCGGTTTAAATCCCGCACTGCGGCCGTAAAATTGGCCTGGTTGCTTTTGAGCATAAAGGTATAGACGGTTTTGCCGGCGACCAGGTCATACTCGCGGTAGCAGTTGAGATCGCCGGCGCCCAGTTGCTGCCGCGTCCATTCAAACTGCCAGGTATGGTAGCCCCGGATATTTAACTGCTGCTGGCCCTGGAGCTTAATGCTGCCCCATCCCTCCTGGAGGCTGCGGTTGCTGTAAAGGACGTATTCCTCGGCGCTGATTTTCCCTAAAGGCTGGGCGAAGATAGATAATTTGGCGTAACCGGGTTTGGTCAGGATGGTTGCTACCCCCGGGATAATCTCCTGCTGCCAGTCGACAGGATAGTTTAAACTGAAACCATCATATGTATTTACTAGTTCCTGCCATTCCTGAGTATCATTATCTACCGGGGTCATGCTCAAGTTACCGGGGAAATTGCCGGCAACCTGCGGCTGTTGCTGCAGGCGCCCGCTACCCAGGGCCAGGAGAAAAAGAACCAGGAAAACAAGCCAGGTCCACTTGCGCACCGGTTTTCTTCCTTTCGGGGAGTGTTACCCGCACCGGCCGCCAGCCCATCATATCCTCAGGGCTCAATAATTCCCGCCTCGGTGATAACCATATCCACCGGCCGGTCATGGGGCTCGGGATACACGTCGGGTACAATTTGCTCGGTAAAGGCCAGGGCGATAGTCATGGCGCCGGGCCTTAAGGTTGCCAGGAAACGGTCATAATAGCCGGCGCCGTAGCCCAGACGGTTGCCGCCCCTGTCGAAGGCCACCCCGGGTACGATGACCAGGTCGATGAGTTCAGGTTCCAGGGGGCGTAAGCTTTCCGGCCTGGGTTCCAGGATACCCCAGGTACCGGGCTGCAAATCGTCCGGGAAAGCCAGGACTTCCGAAGCAATAAGGCGCCGCCCATCCCGGACGCATAGGGGAACGGCCACCCGTTTTCCCCCGGCCAGGGCCGCTTTAATCAGGGCAGGGGTAGCCACTTCACTGCCAAAGGAAACATAACTCATAATTATGCCGGCCTGCTGCCAGGCAGGTAGTTCCAAGATTTTTTTAACGATAATCTCGCTTTTAGCTTCCCTGACTGCTGTTGCCAGGGCATTACGCCTGGCTATAATTTGCTTCCTTAACTGCTTTTTCAAGTTCACATCCCCCCGGCTCGGCCGTTCCGGCTTAGATGATTAGACATAAAGATGGCAGATTCCTTCCATGTCTCTAAGAAAACAGTCCCAGGACATCTTTATAAAAATATTGCCCCAGCCTGTATCCACAATCTTTCCACATGTTAACCCCTTGAAAATCAAGCCTTCCAGCCAGTTATCCACATTTAGTGAATAACTTGCGACGGGGAGGATTTTAAATTTATCCACAGCAAAGGAAGCCTTAATTCCAGGTTAATCACAGGTTTATACACATTATCCACAGGTCAAATCGTCCACAAAAACAGCCGTTCAGGTCCCAAAATGGTCCCGGCACGGTCCGGGAGTCTGTTAATACAGTGGTAAATCGGGGATAGCGTTTAAATCCAGGGGGGCAAAATCCCGCCGCAGGTACTGGTAGTAGGCGGCGCAGGCGATCATGGCGGCATTATCGGTGCACAAATCAGGCGACGGGCAAAAAACGGGTAAACCTGCTTCCCGGGCTGCTGCCGCCAGCTCCCGGCGTAAGAAACCGTTGGCTGCCACACCCCCGGCCAGGAGGATGGAGCGGGCGGCAAAACGCCTGGCTGCCTGGACGGTTTTGGCCACCAGCACTTCTACCACCGCCGCCTGGAAGCTGGCCGCTACATCGGCGCGCTTAACCTCCATCCCGACCTGCCGGGCATGGTGGAGGTAATTGATTACCGCTGACTTCAGGCCGCTGAAGCTGAAGTCCAGGCTGCCTTCTTCCAGCCAGGCCCGGGGGAAATTGATGGCCCGGGGATTGCCCTCCCGGGCCAGCTTTTCTAGCTCAGGACCACCCGGGTAAGGCAGGCCCAGTACCCGGGCCACTTTGTCAAAGGCTTCCCCGGCGGCGTCGTCCCGGGTAGTCCCCAGGATGCGCCGGCAGGTATGGCTTTCCAGGTACACCAGGCTGGTATGGCCGCCGGATACTACCAGGCAGGCGGCCGGCAGGGGCAAATGGGGATACTGCAAAAAGCCGGCATAGATGTGGCCCAGCAGGTGGTGGACGCCGATGAGGGGTTTATCAAGGGCATAGGCCAGGCTTTTGGCGTAGGCCAGGCCTACCAGCAAAGCCCCCACCAGGCCGGGCCCGTACGTAACTGCCACGGCATCCAGGTCGGTGAAGGACAGGCCGGAAGTAGCCAGGGCTTCGGCCACCACCGGGACGATATTTTCCACGTGATGCCGGGAAGCTATCTCCGGCACTACCCCGCCAAAGCGGCGGTGGGTAGCGATCTGGGAAGCAACGATGTTGGCCCGTACCTCAGTACCATTGATAACGACAGCTGCTGCCGTCTCGTCACAGGAAGTTTCGATGGCCAGAATAGTGGTTGCTGGTTCCACTGCCATTCTCCTCAAAGAAATGTTTCCACATTATAATGGCGTCTTCGCGGTTGTCGTTATAATAACCTTTACGGATCCCGGCGCGGGCAAAGCCCAGACGTTCATAAAGGCGCTGGGCCGGCCGGTTGGAAACCCGTACCTCGAGAGTCATCCTGTCGGCGCCCAGGCGCACGGCCTCCTGCATCAGGACCTTGAGGAGCAGCTCCCCCAGGCGCCGGCCGCGGTACCGGGGGTGGACAGCCACATTGGTAATGTGAGCTTCATCAAGGATAATCCACATCCCAGCATAGCCAATAACCTGCCGTCCGGCCAGGGCTACATAATAATAGGCAAAATTATTGTTATATATTTCATTTAAGAAGGAATGGCGCGTCCAGGGGGTAGAAAAGGATACCCTTTCAATGGCCAGCACCCCATCCAGGTATTCGCTGGTCATGGGCAGGATTTGCACTTCGACCGGACCTGCCTCTCCGCCGGTGAGGGGCGGAGATAGAGTGGCTTTAACTGGAAAAGGTTGTCTGCCTGCCCGGCCAGGAGGCGTTCCCGGCCCAACCTGGCTATTTGCGCCGCCCGCGGCAGGGCGCTGGTGGAGGGAAGAAAGCGGGCCCTGGGTCCCAGCTGCTGCCATACTTCCCGGTATGGTGCTACTCCATCGCCTAAAAAATAGACCGGCATAGTGTACGATTTTAATGATTCGACTAGCAAGCAAGGATCCACGGCCTGATATGGTGTTAAACGGCATAATTCTCCCTCCTGCCAGCGGTAAAGGGCCGTATATACCTCCTGGCGGCGCGCATAGAGTACCGGGCAGACCAGCCCCGGTACCTCCCAGGCGTTCCAGGCCAGGCCATCCAGGGTGGGAATACCGGCCACCGGCTTTCGCGCCGCGTGGGCCAGGCCTTTGACTGTGGCCAGGCCAATCCGTAAACCTGTAAAGGACCCCGGCCCCAGGGCCACGGCCAGGCCGTCAAGATCGGCCAGTTTCACCCCCGCTTCACGGAGCAGGGCAGCGATCATGGGTAACAGGCGCTGGGAGTGGTTTTTGCGGGTATTGAAAAACAATTCGGCTACCAGCCGGTCGCCATCGATTAAAGCCACCCCGGCAACCTGGGTGGCACTGTCAAGCCCCAGGACCAGCAATTTGCTTCAGCTCCTCCAGGATACGGAGATAACGTTGCCCCCGGGCCGTCAGGGTAGCGCGCCGGCCTGCCGTGAGGTCATACTCCAGGCAAACCTCCAGGTACTCCGGGGGTAAAAGTTCCCCCAGACGCTCCCCCCACTCAATCACCGTCACTCCCTGGCCGTACAAATACTCCTCCAGTCCCAGCTCCAGGGCAGCCCCCGGGTCCTCCAGGCGATAAACATCAATATGGTAAAAGGGAAGGCGGCCCTGGTGTTCCTGAATCAGGGTAAAGGTGGGACTGGTAACCTTACCGGTCACTCCCAGGCCCTGGGCCAGGCCCTGGGCCAGGGTGGTCTTGCCGGCTCCCAGCTCGCCGGTGAGGATTATAACATCGCCCGGGTTTAAAAGCCGGCCCAGGATCCGGCCCAGTTCCCCGGTGGCCTCGGCATTCTTTAACCATATTTGCACAGTCGTCACCGTTCATTCATTCCTGTTTTAATACCGCCCGTTCATTCTTCAAACTCCAGGGACAGTTGTTCCGCCTGCAAGGCGCGGTAAACGTCCCGCAAGCTTTTAAAATCCTCCCAGACCGGCCGTTTTTTAGCAGCATCCCTGAGCAGGGCTGCAGGGTGAAAGGTGGGCAGGTAACGAATACCATCCCGGGCAATCCACCGGCCCCGCAACCGGGTGATGCTGGCCCCGGGGGCAATTAAAGTTTGGGTGGCCACAGCCCCCAGGCAGACGACAATTTTAGGTTTAATAAGTTTAATCTGGGCCTCCAGAATGGGCCGGCAAGCCTGTACTTCAGCGGGAACCGGCTGGCGGTTGCCCGGCGGCCGGCATTTAACGACATTGGTTATATATAATTCTTCCCGTTTAAAGCCGGCAGCAACCAGGATGCGGTCGAGAAGCTCTCCGGCAGGCCCGACAAAGGGTCGGCCCAGTTCGTCTTCCCGGGCGCCAGGGCCCTCCCCCACCAGCATTAAGCCGGCCCGGGGGTTACCCTCACCAAAAACCACCTTTCTGGCCCCCTGCCTTAAGCTGCATCCCCGGCAGGCCAGGGCCTTCTGGCGCAGGGTTTCCAGGTCCATAAGCAACACCCAAAACCTTACTTCTACCTTTACGGCGATAATCCTGCCTGGTAATTACTTTCCCTGGCCGGCCTGGCACGGCCGCATAACATCTTGATACGCTAGTTCCGGGCCCGCCTGACGGCGGCCAGCAATTCCTTAGCGGCCGCAGCAACGTCCGGGGCACCGATCACCGCTGAGACGACGGCCACGCCGTCAGCTCCAGCTGCAATGACATCGGCGGCGTTGCTGGTGTTGATGCCACCTATGGCGACAACAGGGATGGTGACTGCAGCCCGGATGGCCTTTAACCCCGCCAGGCCGATGGGTTCGCCGGCATCCCCTTTACTTTTAGTAGCGTAGATGCTGCCAACACCCAGGTAATCCGCACCGTCCGCAACCGCCTGCCGGGCCTCAGCCACCGTACCCGTTGATACCCCCAGGATTTTTCCCGGGCCCAGAAGCTCCCTGGCTACCCTGGCCGGTAAATCCTCCTGGCCGAGATGGACGCCATCAGCCTCTACCGCCAGGGCTACATCCAGGCGATCGTTTATGATAAAGGTAGCCCCGGCAGCGCGGGTAAGCTCCCGGATCTCCCGGCCCAGCTCTACCAGCTCCCGGGCCGGCAGGTCTTTCTCCCGCAGCTGGATGGCCGTCGCCCCGCCGGCCAGGGACTGGCGTACCAGTTCCAGGGTCGGCCGACCCCCTCCCAGTTCAGTAGTAATGATGACGTACAGGTCCCATGGAGCCATGACATTGTCCTCCTCCAAAAAGTATAAAAGCCACCTACCTAGGTATGCAGGCGGCTTTATACTTCGTTATTACCGGGCCACTTTCCTGCCTGTAGGTTCCGCGTCGGGTAAAGCAACCTTGACCTTAGCCTTTAATTCGTCCAAGTCAAAGGGTTTGTAGATAAAGTCGCTGGCTCCCAGGCGCCAGACTTCCGACAGCGCCATCCCATCAACGTAAGCCGACATGATGATGACTGCCGTCTGCGGCGCCAGGGCCTTGATCCGCGGCAAGGCTTCCAGCCCGCTCATGATGGGCATCCTGACATCCATCACTACTACATCTGGTCGCCAGCGTTCTACCTGGCGCAGGGCATCTTTCCCGTTAACTGCTGTTGCCACTTGATAGCCTTCTTCCTGGAAAGCAAGCTGCAATAAGGCACGGACACCCCGCTGGTCATCAACGATGAGTATCCTTGGCACGACCTATGCATCCTCCGGAATTACCTGGAAAATCATTCTCCTATGTTTTTTATTCGACATGCAATGACCAATTCCTTGCAACTTATGTAAAAAATATGTAAGAAAACGTTATCCTAAAAGTTGCTCAATAAAATATTCAAACAACTGTTTCTGCCGCTGGTCATGACAATACAAATCCTCAGGGTGCCACTGGACACCAATTACCATTGCCTTCCCTTCCCCTTCCAGGGCTTCAATTAGGCCATCAGGAGCCACGGCACTTACCCTTAAACCCTTACCCACCCGGCGGACTGCCTGGTGGTGCAGGCTGTTGACTCGTGTCGCTACCCCCAAAATTCTTACCAGCCGGGTGCCGGGTAGAACCTTAATATCGTGGCTTGGTTCCTCCCTGGGCCCGGCCTGGGTGTGCTCCAGGGCATCTGGAACTTCTGTTTTGATATCCTGGTACAGGTCACCTCCGGCAGCCACATTGAGCACCTGGATGCCCCGACAAATAGCAAGTACCGGCTTACCGGCCGCCAGGGCGGCCCGGGTCAGGGCCAGCTCAAAGGCATCCCGTTCCGGGATGACTTTATACAGCCTGGCTTGCGGCCGGGCGTTAAAAAAAGACGGCTCAATATCACCGCCACCTGTTAAAAGCAAGCCATCGATGATTGCCAGGTAACCTGCTGCCAGTTCCGGGTTTACCGGCGGTAAGAGTACCGGCAAGCCCCCGGCGACTGTAATAGCCTGGAGATAGGTCGCCCGCAAGAAAGCGCGTTCCCGGCCGCGCTCCAGGTCACAGGTAACCCCTATTCTTGGCGCAGCCATAGTTCTCCCCCCGTAACTCGCCCTCTCCAAAAACTATATCTCTATCAAGCCCAGGCTGATCTCTATGGCCCGGTTGACCTTTTCCAGGGTTTCTTCATCAAGGACGGCTACCTTTTGCTTGAGGCGGCTTTTGTCAATAGTACGGATTTGTTCCAGAAGGATAACCGAATCCCGCTCCAGGCCGCTCCTGGCAGCGCTGATTTCCACGTGGGTGGGTAATTTTGCCTTGGCGATCTGAGACGTGATAGCGGCAACGATGGTGGTAGGACTGTACTGATTGCCGATGTCATTCTGGATGATAAGTACCGGCCGGGTTCCTCCTTGTTCGGAACCGACCACCGGATTTAGATGGGCATAAAAAACGTCTCCACGCCGAACCAGCATTTTATTTACACTCCGCCAGTCTATCATCATCGTAGTATTTCTGGGCTTCATTTTCTACATCATAGTGTTCCACCGCAAGGGCCAGATTGATTGACGCCATTTCCTGGTATCCCCGTTTCATTTGCTCCCGGATATCGCGGCGTTTACGCTCTGTAATATATAATTTCATGGCTTCGCGAATAAATTCACTCCTATTACGCCTTTCCAGGGTCGCCAGGCCGTCGACCTCGGCCAGGAGGCTTTCCGGTAGACTGATCATGATCCGTTTGACACCCGGCAAGAAAAGGCACCTCCTACTGGGAAGTAGCAACTTAAGGTCAGACAGGGGTTACGGCCTATAAACACTTTATATTGCTGTCATGATATAACCAATTATAGCGGTAAAGGATTACCAGCGCAAGGCCGGGAGAAATCATTTCAACGGCCATTTTTTAACTTTGGTTATATACCCGCGGTACCCTCCCGGAAATCAGGCAAAGAATTTCATAGTTTATCGTTCCCATCCAGGCAGCCACTTCCTCCACCGGCAGATACTGTTCCCCCTGGTGGCCGAACAGGACTACTTCGTCGCCGGTGCTGGCTTCCGGGACAGCCGTAACATCTATCATACACTGATCCATGCAGACCCGGCCGATAACCGGCGCCCGACGGCCCCGGATTAATACTTCCGCCCGGTTGGAAAGGAGACGCGAGTAGCCGTCGGCGTAGCCCACCGGCAAAGTTGCTATCCTGGCGGGGGCAGGCGTACAGTAGGTGCAACCATAGCTAATATACGTCCCGGCCGGCACCTCCTTTACCAGAACGACCCTGGTCTTTAAAGTCATGGCCGGACGTAAATCCAGGCGCTCCCTCCGAACCTCCGGGGAAGGATAATGGCCATAAAGAATAATACCCGCCCGCACCAGGTTGAAATGGGTTTCCGGCAGGTCGATTATGGCCCCGCTGTTGGCCGCATGGCGCCAGGGGAAGGTTATGCCCTGTTGCTCCAGGTCGGTAATTACCCTTTGAAACAGGGCCAGTTGCCGCCTGGTATAGGTTTTATCGGCTGCATCGGCAGCGGCAAAATGGGTGAATATACCTTCCAGCCGGACGTGGGGCAACCTGGCTATGGCCAGAGCCTCAGCTACGGCCCGGTCAGGCAAAAAACCCAGCCGTCCCATGCCGGTATCAATTTTTAAATGCAGCCGCGCCCGGGTACCGGCAGCAGCGGCGGCTGCATTCAAGACCCGGGCCTGTTCCAGGCTGAAGACCGTCTGGGACAGGTCCGCGGCCACCACCCGGCCGGCATCTTCGGCCGGGGTATAGCCTAAAATAAGCAGAGGGGCTGTAATCCCCTCCTCCCGTAACGCCAGGGCTTCATCCAGCGTGGCTACCCCCAACCATGTGACCCCGCTCGCCAGGGCCGTCCTGGCTACCGGCACGGCCCCGTGGCCGTAAGCGTTGGCTTTAACAATAGCCATGATCTCTGTTTGTGGGGCTAATATTTTTTTAATGGCGCGGACATTGTGGGCGATGGCATCCAAATCAATCTCGGCCCAAACCGGCCGTGACACCGGCCTCCACCTCCAAATTGCGGCAAACCGCTGGTAAAAAGTTTAACAAATCTCCCGCCAGGAGAGCATACTGGCCCAGGCTGGCCCGCGCCTCGTCCCCGGCCGCTCCATGCAAGAAGGCCCCCAGGGCCGCGGCCACCCCTGGCTCCAGCCCCTGGGCCATAAGGCCAGCGATAATCCCCGTCAGGACATCGCCGCTGCCGGCGGTAGCCATGCCGGGATTTCCTGTAGGATTAATGTAGGCCTGCCCGTCGGGCCAGGCGATGATGGTGCGGGCACCTTTAAGGACGAGGACCACCTGCCATTCCCGGGCGTACTTCCTGGCTATCTCCAGGCGATCTTCCTGGACTCTGGCCGCCGTTGTCCCCACCAGGCGCGCCATCTCCCCCGGATGGGGTGTTAGAACCAGGGGACCGTGATCACCGGTAAGGATGCTGGTATCTGTTGCCAGGGCATTGAGGGCATCGGCATCGACCACCGCCGGAACCTTAAGGCGGGGTAGGAGCTCCTTTACCAGTTCCATTGTTGCCGGGTCCCGGGAAAGGCCGGGACCAAGGGCCAGGACGTCACATTGCGCCAGGCGCTCCAGGATGGGGTCCAGGGCCTCACGGCTTAAAGATCCGCCCGGTGTTTCCGGCAGGGAACAGGTCATGACTTCCGTCGTTTTCATTTCCAGAATGGTATGGACACCCTGCGGTACGGCCGCCGTTACCAGGCCGGCCCCGGCCCTTAAAGCTGCCGCGGCCGCCAGGGTAATAGCCCCGGTCAGGCCCGGTGAACCGCCCACGGCCAGGACATGGCCGTAAAGGCCCTTGTGACTGCTGGCATCCCGTTTGGGCAAGCGGGAACGGCACCAGGCCGTTGTCAGCAGGTGCAGGTTAAAACGCTGGCTGTCAATGAGTTTCTGGGGGATGCCTATGTCGGCCACTTCCAGGCGGCCGGCGTAGCTCGCCCCCGGCTCGACGGCCAGCCCCAGTTTGGGCAGGGCAAAGGTTACGGTCCAGGTAGCCTGAATGCAGGGGCCAAAAGCCCGGCCGGTATCTGCTTCCAGGCCGGAGGGCAGGTCAACGGCCACTGTCACCCGGTGGGCTTTATTGATCATGGTGATGACGGCTGCCGGCAAGCCCATGGCCGCTCCTTTAAAACCGGTACCAAAAATGGCGTCTACCACCAGGTCGGCATAAAGGAGGGCGATGTCAGCCCGCTGGAGGTGGCTTTCCCCCAGGATTGGGTAGAGCCTGCCGCCCATCTTCTGGTAAATTTCCAAGTTTGTCCGGGCATCACCCCGCAAGTCCTCCGGCCGGGCAAGAAGGAAGACCTTAACCTCCGCCCCCTGGTTTAACAGATGGCGGGCCACCACCAGGCCGTCGCCACCGTTATTGCCTTTGCCGCAGAAGATTAATACCCGGCGGTTCTTCACCCGGTCTTGAAAATGGCGCCGGATGGATTCCACGACCCTCAAGCCAGCATTTTCCATGAGCACAATGCTGGGTACCAGGTACTCGCTGGAAGCCAGGCGGTCCAGCTGCCCCATTTCCGCGGCCGTTACCAGATACATAACCATCCCTCTTCCGAAAATAGGGTTCTGCTAAAAATGGTACCTTCTGGTGGGGATATGTCCCTCCGTCGCTCAGGAGTTACGCGCCGACAGGACTACGGCTCGGTTCGGACCGCTGCTCGTCGCCTGCGGATTGCCAATGAAAAGGCTTCCTGCTCCGCTGGCCTAAATCCTTCTATGAGGTCACGCTATATTCCTCGCCAAGGCACGCTCAGGCGTCCTCGGCGTCGGCAGCGGTTCCCTCACCTCGCCTGTCCTTTTGACCTTCGCTCCACTATTCGCGGCTCCGGGACATATCCCCACCCATATCGTCGTCGAAGCTTTCGGCTTCGCGTGCAGGGCTATTCCGCCAAAGCCAGGGCTACTGCCGCAGCATAGGCCCGGCAGTGGGACAGACTAACGGTTACGGTGTCGGCTCCCACCTCGCGGGCCAGTTCCCTGGCCCGGCCATAGAGCACTACCCGGGGCCGCCCGCTCTCTTCCTGGCGAATCTCAATGTCCCGGAAGGAACAGCTCCCCAATCCCACCCCCAGAGCCTTCATTACCGCCTCCTTGGCGGCAAAACGGGCGGCCAGGGAAGCCCCGGGACGGTGCCGGCTCAAACAGTATTCCTGTTCCGTCGCCGTAAATAACCTGGCTAACAAACGCGGGTGGCGCTTTAAAGCCCTTTCCATGCGCTCAATTTCAATAATGTCAATGCCAAGGCTTGCCATAATCCCATCCTAACCATTTTACTGCTGCTTAATTCCCCTTTGCTTTATTCGGCAATAATGGTGAAAAACCTCCTTGGCGGCAAAAAGTCCCATGCCAGGTGTAAAGTTATATTCTCAACGCAACTTGAACCTCCCTGCCTACCGTTAAATCCGGCAAAACGACCTTTGGCGCCCAAAGCCTTTATTTTTCTTGCTTTCCTGTTTAAGATAGAAGCACAGGAAGGGAGTGAGAACCATGAGTAAAGACACCAGGACCATCGAAGCGCTGCTGAAGGAAAACCGCACTTTTCCTCCCCCGCCGGCCTTTGCTGCTGCAGCCAATGCCAGGGATGCCGGCTTATATAAGGAAGGCGAAGATATAGAACAATTCTGGGCCAGGGAAGCTGCTAAGCTCCACTGGTTCCGGCCCTGGGACCGGGTGCTGGAGTGGGAATATCCACTGGCCTGGTGGTTTAACGGCGGTACCCTCAACGTATCATACAACTGCCTGGACCGGCACTTGGAAACCTGGCGCCGCAATAAGGCGGCCCTTATATGGGAAGGGGAACCGGGCGACTCTGTCGTCCTTACCTACCGTGACCTGTACCGGGAAGTCAACAAGTTCGCCGCCGTCCTTCGTTCGCTGGGAGTTAAGCGCAATGACCGGGTCACCATATATCTACCCATGATCCCGGAACTGCCCATTGCCATGCTTGCCTGCACCCGCATTGGCGCCGTCCACAACGTGGTCTTTGGCGGTTTCAGCGCCGCCGCCCTGCGGGACCGGATTAACGACATCGGCGCCAAAGTGCTGATCACCGCCGACGGCGGCTTCCGTAAAGGCAGAGTAGTTGCTTTAAAGGAACACGCCGATACCGCTTTGGCCTCTACCCCTACTATCGAGAAAGTAATTGTTACCAAACGCACCGGGGAAAGAGTAAATATGCAGCCGGGCCGGGACCTCTGGTGGCATGAACTCATGGCCGCCGCTCCTCTCTATACCCCGCCGGAACACATGGAGGCGGAAGATCCCCTCTTTATCCTCCATACCAGCGGCACCACCGGTAAACCCAAGGGAGTAGTCCATACCACGGCCGGCTACCTGGTCGGCGTTGCCACTACCTCCCGTTACGTCTTCGACCTTAAAGATGAAGACGTCTACTGGTGTACTGCCGACATCGGCTGGATTACCGGCCACAGCTATGTCGTCTACGGTCCCCTGGCCAACGGGGCCACCGTTCTTATGTATGAGGGCAGCCCCGACTATCCCCAGCCGGACCGTTGCTGGCAGATTATTGAGAAATACGGTGTTACTATTTTTTATACCGCACCTACGGCCATCCGCTCCTTTATGCGCGCCGGCCCGGTTTTCCCGGCCCGGCACGACCTCTCCTCCCTGAGGCTACTGGGAACAGTCGGTGAGCCCATTAACCCCGAAGCTTGGATGTGGTACTACAACTATATCGGCCACCGCCGCTGCCCCATTGTCGATACCTGGTGGCAGACGGAAACGGGCATGATCCTCATTGCCCCCCTGCCGGGGTTGACTCCTTTAAAACCCGGATCAGCCTGCCGGCCCTTCCCGGGGGTGGAAGCAGCGGTAGTCGACGACCGGGGCGAACCGGTACCACCGGGTAAAGGCGGCTACCTGGTTATTAAAAAACCCTGGCCGGCTATGATGCGCACCATCTTCAACGACCCCGAGCGCTATGTCAACCAGTACTGGAACCGCATCCCCGGCTGTTACTTTACCGGCGACGGCGCCCGCGTGGACGAAGACGGCTACTTCTGGCTCCTGGGCCGGGTGGATGACGTCATTAACGTCTCCGGCCACCGCATCGGCACCATGGAAGTGGAAAGCGCCCTGGTGGATCACCCTGATGTCGCCGAAGCGGCCGTCATCAGCCGGGAGCATGAAATCAAGGGGCAGGCCATAGTGGCCTTCGTCACGGTCAAGGACGGCGTCGTGGCCACTCCCGCCCTGGCCCGGGAGCTGAAGGAACATGTGGTACAAAAGATCGGCGCCATGGCCAGGCCGGAAGTTATTTTCTTCACCGCCGAATTGCCCAAGACCAGGAGCGGTAAAATCATGCGCCGCCTCCTCAGGGATATTGCCGAGGGCCGCGCCCCGGGGGACACCTCCACCCTAGCCGACCCGGCGACGGTAGCCAAGCTGAAAGCCGCTTATGCCGAGGAAGCGTAGTCCGGAGGTCAGAGGCAGGAAGGCTATGGATGGAAGCGCGGAGGAACCGGCTTTAGCCGCTTCCTCCGCGAGAAGGGAGTGCCCGTAAACAGAGGGGTTCTCCCTTTTTATATTTGGGCAGTGCCTCTGTAAATCTCCCTGATTGACAAAGAAGCCAGTTCGTTGTAGCATGGAATCAACAAAGGTTGGTGTCCGCTTTCTTAATTTTTCGTCACCTGATTGGAGGAAATAATCATGGCTTATAAATTATACCTCCTCTTTATAACATTGACCCTGGGGGAAACTATAACTGCAATCATCTTTTTTCACGCCCCACCCTTAATCACCCCCCTTATTTTTGGGGGGATCAACGCCCTGGGGTTAGGAGCTTTAAAGGCTTTGCAGGGGCCCCCGTGCTCATTAACCCAGTCCCCGGTGGAAAAAGAGGAGGAAATCGGCGGGACGGAAGGTATTTTCGCTTCCACCCTGCAAATTGCCCATGAAACCCTGCCGGTATTACGCAGGGGTTTAAATGAAGTAACGGCTGCAAAGACAGCTGAAATTATCCAGAATATCACCGAAGTCCCGGCCATAGCCATAACCGACCGCGAACACGTGCTGACCTTCCTGGGGGTAGGCTGCGACCAGCACCGGGCCGGCGACCGGATTTTAACGGAAGCCACCAAAGAAGTCATCGCCACGGGCAAGTTGAAAGTCGTGCATACCCCCCAGGGGCTCTGCTGCCCGCGGTATAACATGGGCTGTAACTGCCCTTTAAAAGCAGCCGTGATCGTTCCTTTAAAATGCCGGGAAGAAATAGTCGGCGCTTTAAAGCTCTACCAGACCCGGGAAGGGGTCTTCCCGCCCCAGATCATCCGCCTGGCCATCGGCCTGGCCGATCTTTTAAGCCTGCAAATCGAGCTGGCCGAGCTGGACCGCCAGCGCCAGCTCCTGACTGAAGCCCGGCTGGAAGCATTGAACGCCCAGATCAACCCCCACTTCTTCTTTAATACCTTGAATACCATTATCAGCTTCAGCCGTACCGACCCGGAACGGGCACGCCGCCTGCTGATCCGCCTGGCTAGCCTCTTCCGCCGGACGTTGAACCGCCGCGGCAGCCTGACCACCCTGCGGGAAGAGCTGGAATGCGTTCGCACCTACCTGGTATTGGAAAAGGCCCGTTTCGGCAATAAATTTCGTTACTTCCAGGATGTCCCTATAAACCTGCTGGATTATCACATCCCCGTCCTCAGCCTGCAGCCCCTGGTGGAGAACGCCATCAACCACGGCCTGCTGCCTAAAGAAGGCCCCGGCATGATTAAAATCTCCGGCCGCCTGAGTGAAAACGAGCTCCATTTAACCGTGCAGGATGACGGGATCGGTATTCCGGCGGAAAAAATACCCCTGGTCCTTCAGCCGGGGTACGGCTCGGGCAACGGTGTGGGTTTAAGCAACGTCAACCTGCGTTTCCAGAACCTTTACGGCCCGGAGTACGGGCTGCGCGTGGAAAGCGGCGTACAAGGTACGACCGTTTACCTCCGGGTACCGGTCCTCCGGCCGGCTATCGTTAAAGACGCCACGGCAAAGGAGTTGCTGCTCAATGAAGCTTAAAGCCTTAATAGTCGATGACGAATACCCGGCACGGCAGGAACTGCGCTTTATGCTCCAGGAGTTTAAAGATATAGAAGTGGTGGGCGAGGCCACCAACGCCAGGGAAGCTTTAAACCTCGTCAGCGCCCTTGATTACACCGTGCTTTTCCTGGACATCAACATGCCCGGGATGAACGGTCTGGAACTCTCCCGGGCCATTCAAAAACGCCCCAACCCGCCCTTCATTATCTTTGTCACGGCCTATGAAGAATACGCCCTGCAGGCCTTTGAAGTAAACGCCGTAGATTACCTCTTAAAGCCCTTCGACGAAAAACGTCTGGGCCAGGCCATAGAAAAGATCCGCCGTCTGGTGGAGCAGCGTCAGCAGCAGCCCCATCAAGAAACCCCCGCTGCCGGGGACGGCAAGGGACGCCTCAACCGCCTGCCGGTGGAAAAGGACGGCAAGACCATCCTCCTGGACCAAAACGACCTTATTTATGCCTGCACCCAGGGGGACAATGTATATTTAAAAACGGTAAATGAACAGTACCTTACGCGTTTTACCCTTAAAGAGCTGGAAAACCGTCTGGACCCCCGCACTTTCTTCCGCTGCCACCGCTGCTATATAGTCAACCTGACCAGGGTGAGGGAAATCGTTCCCTTCTTTAACGGCACCTATACCCTGATCATGGCCGACAAGCAGCAGAGCGAGGTGCCCGTTAGCCGCAACCAGGCCCGGAAACTAAAAAGCCTCCTGGGGATTAATTAAAAAGGCCGGGGAAGTCGCGTTAACGATTTCCCCGGCCTTTTTTAAACCTTTTAGGCCTTGGTTATTTTTACTATCATATCGGCATACGTTGGCATGCCCATAATCGGGGTAAGATAATCAGGATCTACCAATTCATTATGATTGGGGGTATATTCCCGCTGATGGTAGGTGGCCCCTAACCCGGAGGAAAAACGACCGCCGGTACCAAAACCCATCTTGATAACCCCGGGCCGTATGCCTTCCGTCAGGAATACTTTTCCCCGCACCTCTTTACCCAGTGGGTTGGTTACTACCACCATATCGCCCGTCTTTAAACCTAATTTTTTCCCGTCTTCAATATTCATCATTATGGTTCCCACACACCAGGTACCGGGTTTAAAAGTATGGGGTACCGTCATATATTGACCGCCGCTTTTAGCATCAACGATATTATACTGGAAACTGTTATTAAGGGGCATCCAGGTACCTTCCACTGGAGTTTCGCTGAGCCAGGGCACCATCTGGGTTCCGGACATGGCGTGATGGACCCGGCCGCAGATAAGCTGGAAAGGATACTCCGCGGCATACTTCTGGTATTTAGGATTGGTATACGGGTTCCACTTGGTCT
Source organism: Moorella sp. E308F (assembly GCF_006538365.1). Taxonomy (NCBI): domain Bacteria; kingdom Bacillati; phylum Bacillota; class Clostridia; order Neomoorellales; family Neomoorellaceae; genus Neomoorella; species Moorella sp. E308F. The sequence goes on from NZ_BJKN01000001.1 coordinate 357,377, forward strand.
CAAACCAGTAGAAGGTCGAAGGATAGCGGTCAAATCCTACTTGCCTTAAACCTAAAGGTATTACCCCGCTCTCATCTATAAGTTTGTTATACTGCTCGTAACGGTTAAATTTGAATTCAATAAGTTTGGAATCCGTAGGCGGCCAGATTCCATTGGGAACATAGCCTTTTTCTGGATCAAATTTGCGGTAGCGGTACCAGCTCATGGGCCAGACGGCAACGCCCTGGTGTTCTCGGAGCCACTTTACGGTTAATAATTCACCGGTGACCTCTTTCTTGTCATGATCGATTTTGACCCGCCCCGCTTCTAACGAATCCGGGGTGCCAATTAACTTGTAACCGTAAGGCAGATTGGGATAAGGTAAAGGCTCACCGATATTGTAATAACCCGGAGCCGGGGCCAGCATCTCGTTGACGAAATCCTCCTGGGTGCGATACTTCTCCCAGAAGTCACTGCCCTTAATGTCAGGGTCTCCCAGTTCGGCTAGGCGCCTGGCCAGCATATTCATAATCTCCGTCGGCGTCTTGCACTCATGCAGTGGTTTGATGACCTCATCGCGGAGATACAGTACCGGGTGGGAAGGATAAATATCACTTAAGCTCATCCGCTCTACAAAACTGGCTTCAGGTAAAATTACATCGGCATAAAGACCGGTCTCTAAAAACAGGGAATCAATGGCCACCACCAGGGATACTTTGTATTCCCCGTTGCCGTCTTTAGCGGTCAGCGCCTCCTGCCATTTCCAGGTAGCCGAACCGGTAATAACCGGATTTCCCGTCCGGATGAAGAAGCCTTTGATTGGATACTTATAGCCTTTAAAGGGGCCGTAATTTATTGTTACCCCTTCTAAAAACCGCCGCGGGTAATCACCCACCACATCATCCCAGGCCGCCGGCCAGTCGCCGTAGGCGTCCATATGCAGCTTTTCGATTTCGGCTTCAATTTCCTGGCCGTTGACCAGGCGTATAACCTTGCGCTTTTTGAAATCCTTTCCGGTAGCTTTGCCGCCTTTGCTGGCTTTGGTTATTTCAGTATCAATGGCCCCGCCGGGTACGTCAAAATTGCCGGTAATGATGTTAAGGGCCGTTCCCAGGATCGAAGCCACGTAGCCGTTATAATGGTGTCCGGGGCTCTGCATGCCCCACACCAGGGCCGCCGGTTTGGTTATACCGAAAAGGTGGGCTACCTCGGCGATCTTTTCTTTGGGTAACCCGGTCCGATTTGCCGCCCATTCCAGACTGTAGTAAGGTAAATTATTAATGGGATCCAGCCTGCTCCACCAGGATTTGAAGGCTGCCTCAAATTCTTCCCAGCCAAGGCTATAATTCTTGAACTGCCAGTCGATATAACGCCGGTTGGGATCATGGGGATTGTCGTTCTCCAAAATATAGCGTAGCATAGCAGCAAAGAGGTCGGGATCGGTCCCGGGCCGGATAGGCAGCCACATATCGGCCTGGGCGGCGGTATTGGTATGGGCCGGGTCCACCACGATAACCTTGCAGCCGTTTTCCACCTTGGCCCCTACCGTACCTCTATTTTCGTAATTAATCCGGGTCGCAACGAAGGGATTCCACCCTACATAGATAATTAATTTGGAGTAATAACGATAATCCTTCTGCAGGCTGCCGTCAGGCTGGCGGACCAGCACCGGCCGCATGACGTCGGGTTCAATGCGCTTGCCGCCCAGCATCAGCTTGGGGCCGTGGCGTCTGGGAGTGTCGCAGATCGAGCCGTGTTCCACACAGTTGGGCGTACCGAAGGCGAAAAACAACCGCCAGTACTGATCCCGGTCGGTAACGTCGCCGGTATCCATGATAATAGCTTCCGCGCCGTATTCTTTTTTTATAGCTACCATCTTCCTGGCAATATAATCAATTGCCTCTTCCCAGGTGGCGCGGCGGAACTTGCCCTCCCCCCGCTCGCCTTCACGGATCATGGGGTATTTGACCCTCTCCGGCGAATAGACCAGCTGGGCGCTGGCTGCTCCTTTGGCGCAGCAAGCGCCGTTATTATAGGGACAGGCTTCGTTGCCATAAATCTTAATAAGTTTACCGTCCTTCACCCACATTTCCAAGCCGCACTCTGAAGGACACATAGCACAGGCAGTATATTTAACCTGGACACCATCAGGAACCGGTTCGCCGGTCGCCCGGGCGGGCCTCAAACCCCAGAGGTAATTGCTTCCCAACCCTAGGCTCGCCCCGGCGGCCAGGGTACCGGATAATTTTAGAAAGGTTCTCCGGGAAAGGGTAAATCCGGTTTTGTTTTCCATAAAATCCAGCCTCCTGACTACCTATGGTAATACCGCCAGGTTTCCGGCCGTAAGCAAGGCATAGCGCATGCAGAAAACGCCGATTAAAACCAGTACGGCGGCAAACTTAAACCTGGCAATATCCGGTTTTTTTGCTGCAAGAAGCAAACCCATGGGCAGGATAAGTCCAAGAAGAATCTCGCCCAGGTAAAAGAAAGGGTTACTCCACCAGGTGCGCAGGGCTAATCCGCCTGCCTGTCCCCCGGCCGCCAGGAGCAAGGTGCGGGAGATAATCCAGACCAGGCTGGCAATAATGCCCCCCAGCATTAATCCCCTTGCCTTTACGTTTATCCCCTCGCCCGGACCGATCAGCATCGTCACCGCCAGGCCGGCGAGGAAAGTAGTGGTTAAGAAATATGCCGGCAGGATTTCGCTCTGCAACAGGGCTTTACCTTGCAGCACACCAAGCTCGAAACCGGGATATACTGCCAGCAATAAGGACAGGATAAACATGATAATCAAGGTCGATCGGTGTGTGGCTCCTTCCCCTGTGGCAGCCATTTCTGCCCCGGCAGAACCGGATAGATGGAAGGTAAAAGGACGCAGGCTAAAGATCAAGACCAGGCCGAAAAAGAGCAACAGCCAGGCCCCCCAGGCCATCGGCGAGTTGACATTAAAATTGGCGGGATTGAATAAATGCCAGAAGCGCAAAGGCTGGTGCAGGTCGAAAAGTAAAATGAGCGCCGCCAGGGCAAGGGTTATCAGACTTAAATAACCTACCTGCCGTTGCGATGGCTGGTAAACCTCCCAACCCAGCAACCGGCTTCCGCTCGTTACCATGATGGTACCGGCACTAATACTAAGAAAGAACAAGTATATAGGTACAAGCAAGTTCCAGGGAGCAGCATTGACTACCGTATAAGTCAAGTTGACTATCATTTATGCCCCCTCCTTAGCCATAACCAGGAATTCCTCGAGGCCTATATAATAAACATGGGGCATTGTGCCCAATTCTACCTTCAGTTGCCGGGACGGGTTAACCGCCAGCAGCCGGGCGATATCGCTTTGGGGATCATTCAAGTCACCAAAAATACGGGCTTTACCCATACAGTTGTGCACACATGCCGGGGGTAACCCTTTTTCTATTCTTTCCCTGCAAAAATCACACTTGTCGGCCACTTTCGTATTGGGGTTAATAAATCGGGCATGGTAAGGACATGCTTCCACGCAATATCCACACCCAATACAACGGTCACGGTCAATTAAAACCACGCCGTCTTCGCGCCGGTAAGAAGCCTTCACCGGGCATACCCGGACACATGGCGCCTTATCGCAGTGATTGCAGAGCCGCGGTTGGAAATAGCGCCGTACGTCGGGAAATTTGCCTTTTTCCGCCATATTTACCCAGGAGCGAAAAAAACCAAAAGGAATTCCATTTTCCATCTTACAGCTTATGGTGCAGGACATGCAGCCTACACAGCGGCGCAGGTCGATAACCATTCCATACTTTTTAGGTTTAGCATCGGGCACAGGACTAACCTCCTTTTTCTAAAAAAGTTACTTTTATACTATCTTTTCAGTTTTTTAACCTTTGCATCACGTATCCTTTTTCACCTCCACAGTGAAAAATATATTTTGCACTAATAAATTATAAAAAAGCCGCGTCTCCTTCTTAACTTCCCAAGAGACCGGCTTTTACTTAGGTAAAAACCCTGATTTTGCATCAGGTAAATACCCTGGTTTGCTTTTAAGGTTTTACCAGGCCACGGCGCCAGGCATATTTAGTTAACTCGATGCGGTTATGCAAATTAAGTTTACGCATTAGATTGGTGCGGTGAAAATCTACGGTCTTACTGCTGATATGCAGCAATCCGGCAATTTCCCGATTAGTACGGCCCTGGGCCAGGAGAATCAAGATTTCCCGCTCCCGCTCGGTCAGGGTATCAAGTTCATCTGTCTCTTCCATCATCCCGCCATAACGGTAGTCGGCCAGGACCGTTTCCGTTATGGCGGGGTCCAGGAAGGCCTTGCCGGCATAGAGGGAGCGGATGGCAGCTACCAGCTCGTCGGCAGCCGCCCTCTTCAACACGTAACCGGAAGCGCCCATTTTTAGTGCCGGAAGCAAATACTCCCTGTTTTCATGCTGGGTCAGGATTAATACTTTTATCCCTTCATGGTAATCTTTAATCTGGCGGGTTACGGCCAGGCCGTCAAGGCCCGGCATGGCAATATCCAGCAACACGATATCCGGACGCAAGCAACGGATTAATTTTAAGGCTTCTTCGCCGTTACCAGCTTCACCGACTACCTGCATATCTTCCTGGAAAGACAGCAGTGCTTTCAGGCCGGCCCTGAAGAGGGTATGATCATCAACAATCAAAACCTTGATGGCCATTATAACCTTCCTCCTTGCTAACAGGTAAGGTTACATTGATTTCCGTACCCTGCCCGACGGCGGTCCTCACTTCCAGGTCTCCCCCCAATAATCTTGCCCTTTCTTTCATGCCCAGGATCCCTAGAGGCCTGCGCGCATTCCGGGGATTCATCACCGCCTCCATATCAAAGCCGCAACCGTCATCTTTAACCTGCAGCTTAATCTCTTCAGGTAAGAAAAGCAATTCTACGGCAACCTGCCGCGCAGAAGCGTATTTAATAATATTGGTAACGGCTTCCTGGGTAATCCGGAAAATGGCTATCTCTATTTCCGCCTGCAGGCGCCCGGGATTTCCTCCAATATTAAAGTTTAGGCAGATACCGGTAGGCTTTAGTTTCGTTTCCAAATACCATCGAAGGGCCGGAATGAGCCCTAGGTCATCAAGTAAACTGGGGCGCAGGTCATAAATAATGCGGTGGAGCTCCTTTAAAGCCTGGTTAACGCCGTCCTTTAACTCTTCCAGGATATTTTCTACTCCTTCCTCCTTTTGGCCGGCCATAGTGGCAGCCGTTTTAAGTCCGACCAGGAGGGCAGATAGGGACTGGCTCGTTTCATCATGTAGTTCGCGGGCGATACGCTGGCGCTCGCTTTCCTGGGCGGTCATAATTTTATTTAAAAGCAAACGGTAATTAGCCTCGGAAGTTCTCAAGCTGTCTATGCTTTCCTTTAACCGGCTGGACATCTGGTTAAAACATACAGCCAGTTCCCCTAATTCATCATTACCCGCTACCTTAATCGTTTCACCCAGGTAACCCTCTCCCAGGCGGCGAAGGGAAAGGGTCAATTTCTCCAGGGGTTTAAGAATCCGCCGGCTTAAAAGTAAAGCCACTGCCAGGGCTGTCAACATGCCGATTAGCATCAATAAAATTACCGTCCTGGCCAAATTACCGGTGGCCTGCCGGACTTCCTGCTGGCTAAATCCTATATGCAGTTCGGCATCCAGGCCGTCAAGTATTCTATACCCCACATCTCGGATAAGCCCCTGTTCGCTGTCCAAAATCCGCATGCTGGAGCGTTCCCCTGGAGGTACCGGGTTAATATTAATAAGACCGGCGGGAAACCCTTTGGGGAATGTGTGAATAAGCATCCCGGAGGGCAGACCGGTTACAAATGCATAAATGTTATTAGGGTTCATGTTTACGACCGCTTCCAGCATGCGCTGGACCACCAGCACGTCTCCATCCAACAATGGATTGGCAATATCTTCGGCTACTACCTGCACCAGAGAAAGCTCTTTATCCGCCACCTGGCTATTTAGAGCCCTTTCAATCACCTGGCTGGTACCTGAAACCATCAACAGCCCTAAAAAAATAACTATCCCAAAGACCGTCAGAAGAATTTTCGTTCGCAAGCGCAAAGTTTAAAACCCCCGCCCGATTACTTTACTTTAATAAACCGAACTGTTCGGCCCATCGCCGCAACTCACTATACTCTTCATTACTTGTGGGCATAAAACCATTGGGCATTTCCGATTGATCCCAGTTATACAGCTTATCACGTTCTTTACCCTGGGGGTCAAAAGCGAGAAGGGCATCCCGGATCTTTTTTATTACCTCCGGCTGGATATTAGGGTTAACAGCTATACCGCTGCTGGGGTAATATTTTGATTGGGCTACGATCCGGACCAGACCCCGGCTGGCCAGGAAACGACCCAGGGTGTCCTGGATGGCCCCGGCATCAAACTCTCCACTCATGACGGCATTGGCCACTTCGGCATGAGAGGTCAGGTAATCATAACGGGAAAATTGCTCCAGAGAAATTCCTGCTTCGGCAAGCATGATCCTGGCAATTAAATTACCCTGGGTGGAGTTGCGGGCGCCAAAGGCAAAACTATGGCCGGGCAGGTCGTCCAAATTGTAAATATCGCTCGATGGTCTGGTAATAATCAAAGATTGATAAAGGCCGTCATTGGCACAGCGCCCCCGAACAATTAACTCCACTCCATACTTTTCATGGGCCTGGAAGTAACTCACCGTTCCCACCGCAGCTATCTGGACGACACCTGCTCCCAATTCTTCAACTATGCTTCTGTTTTTAGGGGTTACATGCAACTTGAACTTATACCCTGTTTGACTTTCCAAATAACGGAGAAAGGGAACGTACATTTTTACGTCCTCTTTAATCTCCAGGCGGCGATCAAAGCCGAAATATATCGTTTCCGGGTCCCGGGAAACCGGTTGCTCAACTATTTTTTCAGTATTGGCCTGGATAGACGTCAGGTTTATCCTGGCCACCTCTTCCTGTCCGCAGCCTGTAACCAGGAGAAAGGTTAACATAGTTAAAATCATACCTGCCATTAATTTTTTCATGGACACACCCCGCATTAAAAAATAATGGCATTGAAACGCTACAAAAAGCTTCAACGCCATTATTGAAGATTCCTGCCCTTTTCTTTTACATGCCATAAATTACATTTTAATATCTCAAAAACCATACTTTCCTGTTAACAATACGGTTATTATTATGGCCAGGGCGCTGAGAATCACACCGGCTAAAGTATTCCTTTGACTCCTGCTGTACTCATGTAATTCTTGATGCAGTAAATTGAATTTTTCCTCCAACCTGTTATACGCTTCTTTCATTTCATCACGTAATAGGTTTAACTTGCCTTCCAAGCCGTTAAGATCTTCCTTCGTCTCCCGACTCAGTCTGTCGAGCTCTTCTTTCATCTCCCGGCTCGACCTGTCAACCTCCGCCTTCGTCTCCTGCCGCAGTTTGTTAAACTCTTCCTTCGTCTCCCGACTCAGTTTGTCGAGCTCTTCTTTCATCTCATGGCTCGACCTGTCGACTTCTGCCTTCGTCTCCTGCCGCAGTTTGTTAAGATCTTCTTTCATCTCCTGGCGTAAATTATCTATTCTTTGGTCCAGGGTTCCTATTTTTCCCTCTAAACTATCTTTAAGGCCATCAATACGTTGGGATAAATTATCTATCCGCAAGGAGAGGTTATCCGTACGCTGGGCCAAATGATAATAACCGAATTCCGCTATCTTTGTTTCCACGCCTTCCGAAGCAACAGCAATCTCTTTCCGGGCTTCTTCTATTATTTCTTTTTCCGACATGGCCATCACTTCCCCTCTCCTTTCTGCCAATATTTTAACACTTTCCGGATAGGCTAACAAGGAAAATTTACCTGTCCATCTTCCATGCGATATAATATATCGAGTAGGAGGGGGCGGCTAGCCCCCGTCCCCTCACACCACCGGACATGCGGGTCCGCATCCGGCGGTTCACCAAGCTTGACGAAGACTGAGATAGCGTTCGGTTAAGCTCATGAGGCCCTGGGACTGCCAGTAGGTATTGCCCAGGGCTCTATTCATTGGCCCATGGGCCATCCGCCATGGCCCTTTGCGAGCGTTGGCGTATTCATGTACTACCCATTCTGGTAAACCCAGTGCGCGTAGTTCGCGATACCTGGTCCGTACTCGCTTCCACTGCTTCCAGAGGCACATGCGCAGCCTCCTCCGCATCCAGCCTTCTATGTTCTTAAAAGTGCTGGGCGTGTCGGCCAGGGCGAAGTATCCTATCCATCCGCCCAAATAGGCGTTCAGGTGCTCTATGCGCTCGGCCATGCTTACGGGTTTATTCCGGGCAGTTATCTCCCGGATTTTCGTTTTCACCCGGTCGAT